>JAGRJR010000027.1 GCA_020442635.1 Lysobacterales bacterium | reverse complement strand
GAAATTTGTCAGTGAATCTTGGGCTCTGGGCTGCTCTAGCACGAGAAGTTTGTAGATAAGTTTCTCCTAATAGCTTGAAGTCAAGTTGTGTAGATGCAGTCACCATTTTAGTTCTGGAAATTTGTGGGTCGATTTTCAGCTTTTGTAGGCCTTGTATAACGCAGGTGTTCATTTGCTTTAGTTCTCCTGCTGCTTTGACATCAGAGTGACTGGTGATGATTCGGTCTAGGAGCGTTGTTCCTGAACGGGGCAACCCAACGATAAAGATAGGTCGATCTGAAGTGTTGGTGGATTTTTGATTGATAAACTGTTCGGTATACTTAATTTGTATTTGTTGCATAAAATCAATATCAGACTGAACATCGTATTGAAAACTGCTGCGAAATAGTTCAGCTCCTGTTGCTCTGGCTTTAAAACTTTGATCATACTTTTCACAATCTTCTAATTCTTTAGCCAGCGCATAATAGAATTTGGCTTTGTTCTGTGCTGATATTTGAGTTGTTGAACAAGACTGTTTTAGGATGTCTATGTGGTTATCTTTAATTGTTTGTTTTTTCAAGTGGCTACGGAAGAACTGACCATCGGGATTGTTAGGTTCTCGCTCCAGTGCTTTGTTGCTCATGACCACTGCCTGTTCAATATCACCCAGGTTCTGAAGCATAGCAGCTTGCTTTAATAGCCATGATGTTTTATTTGGGTGGGTCATAGTCAAATGTTGGTACAGCTTCAAGGCGCCGTTAAAGTCTTCATTAATCTCTAAAATACGAGCTAGCTTTTCATTCATTTCATTGTTTTGGAGGGGTTCGCGGACTAGCTCCTGGGTCAAAGGTAAAACAATATCCGGCCGATGAAGTGCTTCATACAACATGATTTTTTGATATCTAAATTTGATATTGTCAGGTTCAAGTTTTATGGCTGTATTGATGGCTGATATGGCTTCGTCAATGTGACTATTTTGAAACAACAAAAACGCACTGGTATACCAGGCAGGGGCAAATTCCGGGTAATTTTGAGTGATTTCTTTAACTAAAGACAATGCTTGTGGAATTTGTCTTTGTTGAGCAAGGTGTCTGACTTGATTAAGTTTTTGTTGTTGAATATTATTCAAATTCATTGAGGAAAAGGTGTTGGCTTATTAGATGAAGTCTGATTGTACTTGACCAGAAGCGGATAAATCAACTTCGCAAATTTCGCATAAAAATGGTTCAAATATTGAGAGAGTAACTATTATGTTTATAATGGTTTTTTTTCTGAAAGGAGTTGTAGTGGGAAATATACTTTGGGTAGCCTCTTATCCTAAATCTGGAAATACCTGGGTCAGAACATTTATTCATAATTATTTGGTAAACAGCCAATCGCCAATCGACATTAATACCATTCATGAAAACTCTGTAGATGAGGTAAAAGCATTCAGATACCAACAGTTTATATCTAACAGTCAGACTACCACGGATTTGTCTTTAGAAGAAATATGCGCAATTAGGCCATTGGTTCATGCAAAAATGGCGGCTGAGGCGCCAGCAACCATATTTGTAAAAACGCATAACTTTCAAGGAGAATACAAAGGATATCCTTTGCATAATTGGCAAGTATCTTCTGGGGCAATTTACATCATAAGAAACCCTTTGGATGTAGCCGTATCATTAAAACATTATTTTAATTACAGTTATGATGAAGCCATTGCATTCATGGCTGCAAAAATGGCCGGCACCCCTAATGAAACAGAAAACGTTCCGCAAATAATTTCGTCATGGAGCCAGCATGTTGCCAGTTGGACCCAAGAAAGTGGTAATAATATGCTTACTTTGAAGTATGAAGATCTGTTGTCAAATCCACAACGAAGTTTTCGTAAGGTAGAGCATTTATTGGGGTTAAGAAAAGATCATAAAAGGTTAACAAAAGCTATTCGTAATTCATCATTTAATCAATTAAAAAAACAAGAACAGCAAGTTGGCTTTGTTGAAAAGCATGAAAATGCAGAGCATTTTTTTAGGAAAGGCCAAAAAGAACAATGGCGAATAGAGTTGACAGAGAAACAAGTGGAAAAGATTATTTCAGATCACAAAGAACAAATGCAAAGATTTAAGTATATTCCCAAAGAATATTGTTAGGTGTTTTAGAAAAGATTTAGGTTTGAATCAACGAATGAACCAGTGTTTGTGACAGCTTTTATAAAATTATTGCAGGTGTTTTAAGAAAAAATAAAGCCTAATTTTACTGATTTTAAGCGTATTTACATTGAAATGTTAAGATTGTATATAAAGAATCATCGGATGGCTACGCTTATAAAAAATAGCTGTGAACGTTTAAATTAAAGCGTTTTGTTTCGATTGAAGTATTCAACACAACAATAAATTGATTAGGAACAGGAGAAATAGATGTTAAGAAAATGTGAAAAAAGTTAAATTGTGACTTTTTTTTAAGAAATGAAAGTGTTAGTATGTGCCGGATAGGGAATCTATATAGATGCAATTTTTTGAGTTAACTCATGGATAACAATTTGGAGAACATATAAATGAAAATGAAACGTAATCCTATTACTAATGCTGTGCAAAAAGCATTATTTACAGGTTTTGTTGCTTCTTCAGCTTTCGGTACAGTCGCTTTAGCGCAAGACGACAATGATGAAAGTGTAGAAGAGCAAGGTAAAATTACTGTAACAGGTTCGCGCATCAAACGTTCAGACGTTGAGGGTGCATTACCTGTAACCGTAATTAGCCGTGAGCAAATCGAGTTGAGCGGTGAAAGCTCAGCTGCTGATTTTATCCGTAACCTTACTTTTAACAGTACAGGTTCTTTCCGTCCTCAATCTGGCTCTTCTGCTCAAGGTACAGCTGCAGTGAGTTTAAGAGGTTTGGGTTCATCTAGAACATTGGTTTTGGTTGATGGTCGTCGTTTGGCTAAATCACCTTCTACTGGTGGTGACCAAGATTTGAACATTATCCCAGCTGGTGCAATTGAAAGAATCGAAATTCTTTCTGATGGCGCTTCAGCGGTTTACGGTTCAGATGCCATTGGTGGTGTAATCAACGTAATCACAAGAACTGACTTCCAAGGTGCTGAAGTTATGTTGGGTGGTGCTGAAGTTTCTATCCCTAAAAATGGTGGTGAAAGAAGTGAAGGTTCTATCGTGTTTGGTGCAGCCGGTGATCGAGGCAGTTTGATTGCTGGTATGTCTTGGAATGATCGTGAAATCGTTTTCGCTCGTGATTTTCCTTGGACTGAGCCAGGTAACTCTACTTATGGTAATAACTGGTTTAATCCTAACGTAGGTATCGTTGGTTTGCCTGGTGGTTGTAACTTCCCTGGAACTGGCTATTTCCAAAATGGTGCAAGATGTGCCTACAACTTTACTTTAGTATCAGCTGATGATGCATCGACAGACAACCAGTCTTTCTATGCTAAAGCTCGTTATGAAGTGAATGATAATTGGGAATTGTGGATGAACACCACAGCTTCTGAGACAGAATCTTTTGGTCGTTATGCACCAGTACCAGATTATGCATATTTGGATCCAAGCAGCCCTAACAACCCAACTAACCCAGCTTCTCCATTTTATGATCCAGCTGAAGGTTTAGATCCTCAAGTGGCTTTGATCTTCCACAGATTTGACGCTTTAGGAAACAGAGACGGTACTGTAACTAACAAATTAACCAACATTCAATTTGGTACTACAGGTCAAGTGGGTAAAGTAACTGTTGATGCCGGTGTTAGCCGTTCTAATAACAGAACTTTTGATATTGGTAACAACTATCTGTTACGTTCAGCTGCTTTGGGTTACTTGAATAGTGGCGAATACATGCTGAACAACCCTTATGGCGCTGCAGAAGAAGTGTTGAATGGTATGAGCGTAACCATTTCTCGTATTGGTACTTATGATCAAGACGAAATTTTTGGTTCTGTGTCATTCGATTTATTCGATATGGCTAATGGCCCAGTTTCAGTGGCTCTTGGTGCAGAGTATCGTGAAGATAAATTCTCTGATCAATACGATTCATTATCAGAAGCCGGTCAAGTAGGTGGTTCTGCTGGTAACTCAGCTGCAGGTACTCGTGACATTACTTCATTGTACTTTGAAGCATTGTTCCCATTCTTGGATAATCTGGAAATGACTCTGGCTGGTCGTTACGATGACTACTCAGATTACGGTAGTGATTTTTCTCCTAAAGTTTCATTCCGTTACCAACCAATGGAAAACCTGACCTTAAGAGCGTCTTATGGACAAGGCTTCAGAGCTCCAGACTTGCCTTCACTGTATGGTAAGAGAGCTTTCAGTGCTGAGTCTGTTGCTGATCCAGCCAGCTGTTTAGCCAATGGTGAAGATGAAGATTGTACTTTACAGGTTACTGCATTCTCAATTGGTAACCCTAATTTGGAATCTGAAACTTCTGACCAATACTCTTTTGGTGTAGCATATGAGCCATTAGACTGGTTTAACTTGACTTTGGATTACTACAACATCGAGATTGATAATAGATTACGTTCTTTCTCTCCAACTTACTTGTTGCAGTTAGAGTCAGAAGGTATTGCTCCACCTCCAGGGTTGGGTATTACCCGTAACCCATTAACTGGTGCTATTACCAACATCGATTACGGTCCAGGTAACCAAGGTACTTATGAAAACTCTGGTATCGATTTGAACTTGAGATTCAGCTATGACTTGTTTGGTGGTCAAATGACCAATAATTTCCAAATGAGCCAATTGTTGGATGTTTCTATCGATGGTGGTCGTGACAGAACAAGTGATCCAGGTGTGCCTGAAAGACGTGTTGTATTGTCAAATGTTTGGTCATATGGTGACTGGAGCTTTGCATATAACTTGAATATGATTGGTGATCAGTATGATGATGTTTATACAGATTCAACCACTGGTCGTATCGTTAAAGAAGGTCATGTTCCAACTTGGGTTACTCATGATGTTCAAGCCAACTATCACGCACCTTGGAACGGTAAATTTACTGTTGGTGTGAGAAATGCTGGTGAAAAATATCCACCTATTAACTTGGGTGCCTTCGGTAGCCGTGAATACGATTACTTCTTGTATGATGGTTATGGTCGTGTGACCTACTTCAGATACACTCAAACTTTCTAATATTAAGTTTGATAAACTGAGAAAAGGCGTACTTCGGTACGCCTTTTTTATTGAAATAAAAAATATGTCGAAACAACATTGGTCCGAATATTGGAAAACCGGCGCACTGACCTCTCTTCCAGCTGATTTTAAAGAAAATTATGATGGAGAACTGTACGAGTACTGGAAAACTGTGCTTTTATCAGGACTGCCGCAACTAAAAATTTTAGATGTTTGTACAGGTAATGGGGCTGTCGCTCTTCTTTTGTCCGAAATAGCTGAGAAACACCATATTGCTGTGGATGTGGTTGCTGTAGACGCCTCTGATATTAAACCCAGTCGGCTGCTTAATGCTTTTCCACAAAAAAAAGTTCACATTAACCAAATAAATTTCATAGGTAATTGCTTTGTTGAAAGTATGGCGACAACTGTACCAGGTACTTTTGATTTAATCGTTAGCCAATATGGTATTGAGTATTGTGATACGGAACAGGCAGCTACGAACATAGTGCAAAAATTAAAAGCCTGTGGAAGATTGGTTTTTATTGCGCATTCACCCAACACTGCCATGTTAGAGTATATGGAGATAGAACAACAAATTTTTAATTACCTTGATACTCTCAAAGCTTTTGACTTGTTACTAAATTTTTCTAGAAATAAAATATCTACCAATCATTTTAAAAACAATCTGCAACAATGTCTTCAAGCTATGAGCGAGCAACATCATTTTAAATCTCAAAATCTATTTAATACATGGGGCAAAATGATGTATCAAATGTTGCAAATAAGGAATGCGGATTTAAAGAATCAAAGGGTAAAAGTTGGGCAATTTGCAAAGTCGCATTTGTTTGCCAAAGCAAGAGCTCAAGATATGTTAGATGTGTCTCAGAAGCTGATGAATGATACTGAGTGGTATCAGCCATTTATTGCGGCGGGATTGTCATTAGAAAATCACGGTGAAATGACTTACCAGGGAAAGCACAATGTGGGTCACTTCTATGAGTTTGTTAAAAACCAAACTTAATAAACTGCCCCATAATTAATTGATCAATTTTTTCAGTAAATGATGATTGATGAATTGTTGTTTGGCGGTAGTCATTCGATTGGCTTTGACTATGGCTTTTAAACTTTTAAGTGCTTCTTCAAAGTCATCATTTACAACCAGATAATCTGCTTTGTGGTAGTGTTTTAATTCAGCAATGGCTTTTTCCATGCGATGTGCAATCACTTCTGATGAATCCTGGCCACGACCTTCAAGGCGTTCCTGCAAGGCAGCTATACTGGGGGGCAAGATAAAAATACTGATGGATTCAGGAAAACGCTTTTTGATTTGCTCAGCACCTTGCCAATCAATTTCTAGTACCACGTCGTGACCTTCGTCCAACATTTTTTGTACGGCATCTTGAGATGTACCATAATGGTTGCCAAACACATTGGCTGATTCCATAAATACACCAGCTAATTCCATTTGTTTGAATTTTTTTTCACTGATGAAATGGTAGTTATAACCATCTATTTCTTTAGGGCGTGCTTTTCTGGTGGTGTGAGATATGGATAATTTTAAATGGTTGGTATCACGAACCAGGGCGTTAACCAACGATGTTTTCCCTGTTCCAGATGGTGCAGAGACAATAAATAATGTGCCAATAAGTTGCTTATTCATGGTTATTCAATATTCTGTATCTGTTCACGAATTTGTTCGATGGTTACCTTGAGGTCAATGCTGGCATTAGATGTTTTAATGCTGGCAGACTTGGATCCAATGGTATTGGATTCACGATTAAGTTCCTGGGTTAAAAAATCAAGTCTTCTGCCGACTGGTTCATCTATTTGTAGGACTCGATTAAACTCTTTCACATGGGCATCAAGACGATCTAACTCCTCAGTGATGTCGATTTTTTGCAATTGGAAAGCGATTTCCTGTTCAAACCGTTCATTATCGACTTCTAACTTCATGTCTTCAAGTTTTGTAAGTAGGCGACTTTTTAAGTGTTCGTTAATTTGGGGAATGTAGGTTCTGATTTCCTCAGTCAGATGTTGGATGGTGTCAATCTTGTCTTGCAGGATATTTTTCATTTCAAGGCCTTCACGTCTTCTTGAATTGATAAATTTGTCAATACAAGTTTTAGTCAGTTCAACTGAGAACTGACTGAGAGCTGAAGTATCAGAAGGTTGTTGAACTACTACATCTGGCCAGTTTAGTATTTGGGCGACTGCCACATCATTCATCATTTGATGTTTATTTTCAATGGATGAAGCACAGGTGTTGAGTTGTTTAACCAGGGCATGATTCACCGTTAATTCAGTCAGGCTGGTATCATCATTAGGGTAAAAGCGAATAAAGACCGAAATTTTTCCCCTTGAGATGCTCTGGCTGAATAGTTTACGTAAGGTGTTCTCACTGGCACGGAGAAAATCAGGGCACTTGATACTAAGTTCAAGAAAGCGTTGGTTCACCGAACGAATCTCACAAGAAAGTTTGCCTAATTTATTTTCTGCCTCATGAGAGGCAAATGCGGTCATTGATTGCATATCAACGCTCAGTTTAAATAAGTGGCCTATTATAAGGCATCATTGAATGAAGAACTAACCAAGATATGACTTATAGACTACTGATTTTTAAAATGGTAGTGTGTATAGTAATGAAAGGCTAAAGACAAATAAATATGCCATTATTAAAAAGAGGAATGACCATGAAAAAAAATATTTTGATTACCACCTTACTGATTTTTCATACCTGTTGGTTGTTGGCAAAAGAAGAAAAAGCAAAGTCAGAAGATTATTATGCAGGAATTACCCTGCGCAGTATAGGACCAGCCTTGATGTCAGGCAGGATAGCGGACATAGCCATTGATCAGAACAATGAAAATGTATGGTATGTTGGTGTGGCTTCAGGTGGCGTTTGGAAAACAACCAATGCAGGTACCACTTGGACGCCGCTGTTTGATCGCCAAAAAGTCTATTCGATAGGCAGCGTGACCATTGATCCGAGCAACAGCCAAAGAATTTGGGTTGGCACCGGTGAAAATGTTGGAGGACGCCATATCAGTTTTGGCGATGGCCTCTATTTAAGTGAGGATGGTGGTCAAAGCTGGAACAACAAAGGCCTGAAAGAGTCTGAACATATTTCAACTGTGGTGATTCATCCAGAGGACAGCAATACTTTGTGGGTGGCTGCACAAGGGCCATTGTGGTCTAAGGGTGGTCAACGTGGTTTGTACAAAACCATTGATGGTGGTAAAAACTGGAAACGTGTGCTCGGTGATGATAAATGGACTGGTGCCACCGATGTTGTGATGGACCCAAGAAACCCTGATCGTTTGTATGCTGCAACATGGCAGCGACACAGAACGGTTGCGGCTTATATGGGAGGTGGTACTGAAACTGCCATCTATAAATCTGAAGATGGTGGTGAACATTGGCAGAAACTTGGTAATGGATTGCCAACTGGTCCAATGGGTAAAATTGGATTGGCTATATCACCCCAAAAGCCTGATGAAATTTATGCAGCTATTGAGCTTGAACGTCGAACAGGTGGTATCTACAAGTCATTTGATCAAGGTGCTTCGTGGGTTAAACAATCTGATGCAGTAGCTGGGGCAACCGGTCCTCATTATTATCAGGAGTTGTATGCATCACCACATCATTATGATCGACTGTATTTAATGAACAACAACATGATCATTTCAGACGATGGTGGAAAAAATTATTATCAGATGAATGAGCAAAACAAACATGTAGACAACCATGCCATTGCATTTAAGTCAGATGATCCTAACTATCTATTGGTTGGTAATGACGGTGGGTTATATGAGAGTTTTGATTTGACGAAATCCTGGAAGTTTATAGCCAATTTGCCAGTGACTCAGTTTTATAAAGTGGCTGTTGATGATGCAGAACCTTTTTATCATATTTATGGTGGCACCCAGGATAACAATACCCAGGGAGGTCCCTCGAGGACGGATAATGTACACGGTATAAGAAATTCTGATTGGTATGTTGTGCTGTTTGGTGATGGACACCAACCTGCGACAGAACCAGGTAATCCCGATATTGTATATGCTGAATGGCAACAAGGAAATCTTGTAAGAGTTGATAAAACCACCGGTGAATTGGTGTATATTCAGCCTCAACCTGATGAAGGAGAACCTGCTGAAAGATTTAATTGGGATGCCCCAATATTGGTCAGTCCGCATAAATCCACCCGATTGTATTTTGCTTCCCAACGTTTGTGGGTTTCAGAAGACCGGGGCGACAGTTGGATAGCAATTTCTGATGACTTAACCAAAAATCAGAAACGCATCGAGTTACCCATAATGGGTAGGAAGCAAAGCTGGGACATGCCTTGGGATGTGTTGGCCATGAGTAATTACAACACCATCACTTCTGTTACTGAATCGCCTCAACAAGAAGGGCTGATTTATATAGGTACAGATGATGGTATTATCCAGGTAACTGAAGATGGTGGAAAAAGCTGGAAAAAAATAAATGTTGGCACCTTGCCAGGTGTGCCTGATACAGCATTTGTTAATGACATCAAAGCTGATTTGCATGATGCCAATACCGTCTATGTGGCCTTGGATAATCATAAATATGGTGACTACAAACCCTATTTACTGGTCAGTACCAATCGAGGTAAATCCTGGAAGGGTTTGAACTCAGGAATTGATGATACAAATCTGGTTTGGCGGGTGGTTCAGGATCATGTTGATGCGGATTTGATGTTTGCAGGCACTGAATTTGGTTTGTATGTGACACAAAATGGTGGACAAAAATGGCACAAACTAAATGGTGGGATGCCAACCATAGCCATCAGAGATCTGGCAATCCAAAAAAGAGAAAATGATTTAGTGGCGGCCACCTTTGGTCGCGGTTTTTATGTGCTTGATGATTATTCGTTCCTGCGCCATATAAATATGGAGCAAGTCAAACAGTCGAAATTATTCCCGGTTAAAGATGCCTTATGGTACATGCAGCGCAGCGTTTTGGGGTCTGATGAAAAAGCCTCACAAGGTGATGCCTTTTTTACCGCAAAAAATCCACCCTTTGGTGCTGTGTTCAATTATTACCTGCCAGAGAGTTTGCAAACAGCCAAACAAAAACGCCAGGAAAAGGAAAAGAAAGTCATTAAAGACAGTGAAGATGTGCCGTTTCCAGGTTGGGATGCTTTGGACGTTGAGGTTAATGAAGTTGAGGCTAAGGTTTGGTTAACCGTGAAAAATGCACAAGGCAATGTGGTTCGTCGTGTTGCCGGCAGCAATAAAAAAGGCATGAACCAAGTGGCTTGGGATTTGCGCTATCCTGCTTTTGGTGTTTTGGGACAGGGTGGTGGTTTCTTATCAGATGGTGACAGTGGTATGCTGGTAGTGCCAGGAAAATACACCGTATCTTTGAGCCAGGAAGTCAATGGCAAGATTGCTCAATTGTCTGAACCTCAAGAATTTAAGGTCAATAGACTGTATCAAGGTGCGCTTGAGGGTGCGGCGATGGACAAAGTGTTTGCTTTCTGGCAACAGGTAAGTGCTGCTCAGGATCAAGCGGCGGTGACCAATAAAAAATTGACGGAGGCCATTAAACGCGCACAAATGTTAGAAAAATCATTGGCACGTAGTTTGACCGAGCACGGTGTGCTTGATGCCGAGTTATTAGCAATTAGTCAAGCATTGCAAGCTATTAACAAACGCATGAATGGGAGTCCGGCAAAACAACAAATCGGTGAAAAAACACATGTTACAGTGGGCGATCGTTTGTTTGCCGCCAGTATTGGTACCGGCTTGTCAACCTATGGCCCCACAGCAACCCACCAGAAAAGTCTAACCATTGCTGAAAAAGAATTGGCAAGTATCTCCGCTGAACTGCTACCAATCATAGAAAACAGATTGCCAGAATTTGAGCGGAAGTTACAGGCTATAGGAGCGCCTTGGCTGTATTGATGTCAGTAATCAGCTCACAGTCTGAAGTCATTCAGACTGTGAGTTAATCAGTTGTTGCCAAGTTTGATTGTCACTTCTGAATCGTTGGATCGTTTCGGCTGTCAATTCATTAGCTATTAAAATCTGGCATTGGTTTTTAGCCCATTCGAACAACTGCATGTCGGCCTGATTGTTTTCCAAGATAAAGTTTAAAGTGGCATCATCAAGCGATTGCTTATCAATGAATTTTTGCGACACATTTTCCCTTTGATAAAACACATCACTGAGTCCTAACCTTTTTTTCAGCAATAACAAACTTTCATCAAACAGGCAAGTTGTCAGCACCAAGGAAAAGCAAGTAATCAGTGCATCACGTGATTCAGTAAAAAGTTGGTCGTCAGTGGCTAAACCAGAATGTAAATATCCACTGAAGCGTTTGCTTTGGCCATTGCATAATTCAGGAGATGGATTTTTGAGCAAAAAATGGATTATCGAACCATCCTTGGTATATCCATGCATAGGATGGTCTGTCTTCCCTTTGACATAATTATAATATGAAAGCACGCGGTCCAATGGGTCTCGCAATTGTGTGAAGTGGAAAATGGGCACTTTTTGTATCAATTGATAAAGCTGGCCATGTAGGGGGTGATGGCCGCAAATAAACCTGGGTAAGTGTTTCTTTAACCTGATGACTTTGGGTTGTTCATTCAGGTCAGGTGCATTGACGTGTAAAGTGTCAGAGACTTTGTAATTCTTGGCGATGACAGTTTCTAAACTGGTGCCAGCTGTTTTGGGTATATGAGAAAAGCAACATATATCTGTATTTTTGTTATAAGAGGTTGGCTTAATAACAGCAGACAGTATTTTCTTGTTAATGAAAAAATTTGTTAAATCACTAGAAGAGAGCCAAGTTGTACTCATGTTTTGTTATAATATATCAATGCACTGGATGTTTTCATTGTATCATGCATCATTAATGACTGGCACAGGTGTGATTAGTGACAATTAGTGTCAGTAGTTAAAAATGAAGGGGGCAATTAATTACTGACTGTGGTTTTTGAAGGTTTTATTGCGTTAAAAATGTGACGGTGTTCAAAAATAAAAGCCGAATGCTTGTTTCTTGTAAACGAATCAAATAATCTAACCACATGGATGAATTTAATAACTATATTTTTTTTGAGGTAAATTGAAATGAAAAGAAATCAACAAGGTTTTACATTAATCGAATTGATGATCGTTATCGCGATTATCGCAATTTTGATGGCTTATGCTATTCCTGCTTATCGTGACTATACTGTTCGAGCTAAAGCTGGTGAGTGTATGTCTATCTCTGCTGCTGCTAAGCAGTCAGTGTCTGAGTTTTATGTGAGCGAAGGTCGTTTGGCTCCAAATAATCAGTCTGCGGGTCTTGCTACATCTACTAGTATTACTGGTGAGAATGTATTGTCTGTGAATGTTGCAGCTGGCGTGATTACTTGTGCGTTTAATACTGAAGATGGAACATTAACAGGTAACAATATATTATTTACGCCATCTACTACTGCCGGTAGTATTGAGTGGAGATGCTCTTCTGCTTTGGAAGATAGATTTTTACCTCCAGCTTGTCGTTAATATTTAAATATTAGCTTTGTTTAAAAAAAACCTCGGTATTAACCGAGGTTTTTTTATGGCATAATAAATCTAGTCAGAAAAGGTAACCTGCTATGGAACTACAAACAAGATCACCCTTAATTTCAACATTTAAAGCAATTGTATTGATTTTTATTTTGGTGATTTTAGGCTGGTTTTTGTACAAACCTGGATTTAATGGTGGTTTCATTTTTGATGATTATCACAGTCTTAAAAAACTTGCTGTCTTCGAAGGCGAGATAACTGGAGAATCATTGAAAACTTACTTAGGTCTTTCTGATACTGGCATTTTAAAAAGACCCATTTCTGTACTGTCCTTTTTAATAGATGGCCAAAATTGGCCTGTAGAACCATACTCGTTCAAGCGCACAAATGTTATTTTTCATTTGCTCATAGGAATTCTTTTATTTTGGCTTATTCGTAAAGTTATCGGCCAGCACTCTACTCATTCGGCAGATAGAAATTTTATCGCAATCGTGTCAACATCAATTTGGGTACTGCATCCATTTTTTGTTTCAACAACACTTTACATAGTACAAAGAATGGCAATGTTGCCAGTGTTATTTATGTTGTTG
Organism: Lysobacterales bacterium; assembly: GCA_020442635.1. Taxonomy (GTDB): domain Bacteria; phylum Pseudomonadota; class Gammaproteobacteria; order Xanthomonadales; family Marinicellaceae; genus Marinicella. The sequence continues at coordinate 25,783 of JAGRJR010000027.1, read as the reverse complement.
GGGATGCTGAGTTACTTCACTTTCCGTGTTAAAAACTCAATCAAGAAAGCTTCAATTTATGAAATTGGCATGGTTATATCTGTGTTTGGAGCCACCATATTTGCTGTATTCAGCAAAGAGAATGGAGTTTTAGTTTTGCCTTTAATCTTTTTATTTGAAGCGTTAATAGTGCGTAAGTACTTATCTTTTAACCCATTGAGGAGCAGAATAAAACTGGTTATTTTTACTATTCCATCGTGTGTAATTTTTTTAGCATTTATTTATATGACTATCAAAAATCTGGATGTTTATGATGTTCGGATGTTTTCACCCTTTGAAAGATTATTAACTGAGTTTAGAGTACTAACAGATTATCTAAATCATCTACTGATCCCCAAATATTTTACTTATGGGGTTTTTGCCGATGGTTTTAAGCTTTCAACAGGAATATTCAAGCCTATCAGTACATTTTTTTCTATTATTTTTATATTGGGTTTGATTGTTTTAGCTTGGTTGATTCGAAATAAGATGATTTGGTTAAGTTTTGTGACTTTTTTCTTTTTTATTGCTTTGAGTATTGAGTCCACATTTATCCCTTTAGAAATATATTATGAACATAGAACCTATTTAGCAACAGTATTTATGGGTGTTCCATTTTCATTTATATTGCTAAAACTCGTTAAGAGAAATCCTATATTTTATTTGATACCGGTTGCTTTGATTTGTTTTATATCTTTTTTAACTTTTTTAAGGGTTCAGGTGTGGCAAGATAATTTCAAACTTCACGAAATGACTATGCAGAAGTTTCCTGAGTCTGAACGTGCAATTACAATGACAGCAGATTATTATGCTAGGAGTGGATATAAAAACAAAACTTTACAATTATTAGACCAAGCAATTTACCAGCACAATAGTCTGGCTCTGCATTTCAACAGGTTACAATATTTATGTGGGGCTGAAAATACAGACTATTATCAGTTGGATTTATATTTTGAATCTGCTATAGAGGCATTTAAAACGGAATCATTTAATATGACTAGTATGGTAGCGTTTACCAGCATTTTTAGGAAATTATTGAGAAATGAGTGCAAAACAGGAAAAGATATGGAGTATGCAACGCAATTTTATAAGTCTTTATTTTTGCATAAGCATAGTGGAAGAAAGTATTCGAAACTCTTTCAAACGGCTTATGGCATGCACTATTTCTTGGAAAAAGGAGAAATTGACAAAGGTAAAGAAGAAATTAAAAAATTAATTTTTCAATACCATCGATATTATGATGCTTTTGAAGGTTTAGACACTCTATATGAGCGAGGTGAGTACCAAGTAATTAATGAATTATTGGCTGATTTAAGAAAGGATTATGAGTTAACCAAAGGAATCTTTCCTGATTTGAAAGGCTGGAAGGAAAGAATAAATAGTTATCAACAAATTATTAATGAAAAAAATGAGTAAAATTTCGATCATAATACCAGCAAAAAATGAATCAAAGAGTTTGGTTGAATTGTTACCGCAACTCAAGTTGTTGAAAATAGATGCAGAAATAATAGTGGTAAATGATGGTTCTGAGGATGATACAGAATTGATATGTAAAAATAATAATGCGATTGTGGTTAGTCACCCATATAGTAAAGGAAATGGTGCAGCTATAAAATCAGGGGCAAGAGCGGCTAAGGGTGATGTACTCGTTTTTATGGACGCAGATGGTCAACACCAGCCAGAAGACATTCCAAAACTATTAGAGGTTTATCAAAAAGGGTTTGACATGGTTGTGGGAACCAGGAATAAAAAATCACAGGCTTCAATAACCAGACTTTTTGGGAATGCACTATATAACCGAATTTCTAGTTACATGACAGGTCATGAAATCAAGGATTTGACATCTGGTTTTAGGGTGGTTTCAGCTAATAAGTTTAAGCAATTTCTCTATTTATTACCTAATGGTTTTTCCTACCCAACTACCATTACCATGGCCTTTTTTCGAGCAGGATTTTCAGTGGGGTATGTGCCAATTTTTGCTCCTGAGAGAATAGGAAAGAGCCATATCAATATCATTAAAGATGGTACGCGTTTTTTCTTGATAATTTTCAAGATTGGAACACTATATTCTCCTATGAAACTTTTTTTCCCAGCAAGTGCCATGTTTTTCCTATCTGGATTAGGATATTATGCGTATACATTCCTATCAAATGGTCGGTTTACCAACATGGGAGTTTTGTTGTTCAGTACCTCAATTCTGATTTTTTTAATGGGGTTGGTTTCTGAGCAGATCACTTCACTGTTTTATCAAAGTAAGCCAGATAGCAATGATAAGGAAAACTAACTACTTACAATATAGTTTTGCATATTAATTCAATTTTAAAATTGGCAAAGCCAATAGGCTTTATTTTAATGTTGGTCTCCTTATGGTTTCTGGCAGAGGTTTTTTATCAAAACTATTCACTGATTATCGGTCATTTTTATGACCCGGTTTTTTTGCTGCTTTTTCTTATTGGAATCTTCTTGTATTCCATTACGCTGTTGATAATAGTGTTTGCTTGGCAACTACAGTTAAATGATAAATATCCGACAATAGGCTTTCTCAAGTATTTTTCCGTTATTGCCATTTCTCAAGTTGGAAAATATTTGCCTGGCAACGTCTTTCATTTAGCAGGTCGGTTTATTATGGCTAAGAAATTAGGCATCAAAACCTACCACATAACTAATTCAATTTTATTTGAAACAATTTTAGTTGTTATCTCAGCGGCTATTTTTGGCTTTTATTATTTAAATTATAGTCCTTCAAGTTTAGATGTTAAATTTAATATTTCTATACTTGTTCTGATAATCTTTGGAGTAATTTTTTCCTTTTTTTTTCTTGACTCAAAGGAGTCAATAAGAGATTTATTAACTTTTAAAAAAATTATAATTATATTAGTCAGCTATATTTTCTCTCATGTACTAATTGGTTTTATTGTATATTTATTCCAAGATGTATTGCTAAATTTATCTCTTCCATTTCTGCTTCTTACTTCAGGATATGTACTTTCTTTTGTAGTTGGTTTTTTAACCCCTGGTTCACCTGCAGGTATTGGAGTGAGAGAAGCGATTTTTCTAAAACTTATGTTATTTGAAATTTCTGAAAGTGATGCATTGATATTAATGATTTCGCTTCGTTTGATTTCTGTTGTTGGAGATGTTTTGTTGTTTGGTATTGCTTTGATTTTGAAAAAGAATACAGAAAAAATGACAGAAGTAATATAATGATTAACCTGTTTCGTGTAATGGCACCCTATCAATTATGATTACTTGTATCATTGGCACCAGAGCGCAATTAATTAAAATGGCACCTGTTATCCGAGAATTAGAGGCGCGTGAATTAAAATTCCAAATATTGTTAACCGGTCAACATAAGGAAACCATTAACACAATTCTTAATGATTTTGACATTAAGACAGAGCCGATAGAACTAGAAAAACCAAAAGAAGTGTCAAGTGTTTTCAGGATGATGTTTTGGTTTCCCAGGGCTTTTGTCAAAATGATTAAACATCGGAAAAAATTATTTGAAGACAACAGTGAGAGCTCTTGGATTTTAGTACATGGTGATACATTGTCGACTTTGCTTGGAGCTTTGGTTGGAAAATTTACCTCAAATAGAATTGCTCATATAGAATCTGGATTAAGATCCTTTTCTTTTTTTAGTCCATTTCCCGAAGAAATCACTCGAGTATTAACTTTTCGCTTATCTGATGTAGGGTTTTGCCCTGGTAAGTGGGCCGTTAAAAATTTAAAAAAATATCATATAAAAGCTGTAGACACCCAATTAAATACAATAGTTGATGCTGTTAATTATGCCATTTCCAAGAAGTTTGAATGTCAAAAACAAGAGGAGCATGAATATGCAGTGGTATCAATTCACAGATTTGAAAATATTTATAGAAAGAAAAGATTTCGAAGTATATTAGACATACTTAATTTGATTTCAAAAAAAATAAAATTGGTATTTGTTTTGCATCCTACTACCAAGAAAAGGTTAAATAAATACGGTTGGATGAATGATTTAGAATCAAACTCCAATATAACACTAGAACCAAGGATGGGATATATGGGTTTTATTCGTTTACTGTCAAATTCCAAATTTGTTATAACTGATGGAGGTAGCAATCAGGAGGAATTGGCTTATTTAGGAATTCCGACATTGATTATGAGAGATGCGACCGAGCGACCTGAGGGGCTGGGTGAAACCGCTATTATGAATGGTTTTGATAAAAAGATTGCGGAAAAATTTGTTGCTGATTTGGAAGGTCTAGAAGATAACGCCAAAAAAAGGACTTTAAGATCTCCGTCTAAGATCATTGTCGATTTTCTTATAGACACCTAACAAGTTAACATGAAATGAACTAAAGAAAATTCAACAGTAAATCAATCAGAGTAAAAAACTCCCAAGCACCAGCGATTTAGTGTTAGACTGAATTCAAGTAATAAGTCTTCATTAAACTGATTGAAGAAAGTTGTTTTGGAAAGGCAAACATTATTACAGTTTTGTTTTTTTTCTAAAAATAAAGAAATTGGCGGGCGATCCTTTCATTTCATTACCATCGTAAGGATATTTGTTAGGAATGACATTGAACAGTTCCCATTGGTTATTATCAATATCTGTTAAAAACAGTCGATGTCTGACGTGTTTGGATTGATACGTTTCCTGGTCGTTCGTGTTGGAAGAATAAATGATTACAAAGTTTTTAGAAGCGGAGAATAATTGATTAAGGTGTTTTCTATAAACTGTATCTTCTACCAAGTGGTATATCACATCCAGAGAAAGTGTTAGGTCTGCACATTGACCATTGTATGCTTGAAGTTGATAAAATTTTTTGGTTTTATCATGGCTAAATTTTTCCTTACATTTTTTTATGATGGTCTCACTGACATCGAAACCTGAATAATACTTATAATTGATGAGACTAAGCTGATTGCCATCCCCACAGCCAAATTCAATTACGGTGTTAATATTATGATCATTCAAAAATTTATTGATTGTTTCTGCCTTAAAAATTGCAAATTTATCATATGATCCTGCTCCAGAATTCCCTCCTCTTTGGTATCGTTTATCCCAATAAGTACTTGAGTCATTAAAATTAGTGAATCTATTTTTTATGTGAAGGTATAACGGACCGAACAGTTTTCGAAGAATTTGACTTTTTTTTAGGTTCTTAATGATTTTCATTTTTTGTAAAAGGAGTTAACTATAATGATTTATATTTAGCATAATGAGAAGTGTATTTTTTTTATCAAAGATTGTTAGACAGAAAAGTGCCAAATTACGTCAGATTTCTGAAATTACCCTATAGTGAAATATGATTTCATTTGTGTTTTTGTCTAATACGTTACAAATTAAACCAATCATAATTTACTTTACTCAAAGTGTGATCAAAAATCCACCTGTTAAACGAAGAATAATTAAAATGAATAAACAACGGGGATTTACATTGATTGAGTTGATGATTGTCATTGCAATCATAGCTATTTTAATGGCCTATGCAGTTCCTGCCTATAGAGATTATACCGTCAGAGCCAAGGCTGGTGAAGCATTGATGTTATCAGCGCCTTTAAAGAGGTACATTTCTGAAGTTTGGGTAAACACTGGGGTAGTAAATAACTTGAACAGTGGTATAGATGGTGTTCCTGCCGCCAATGACATGACTGGTGAGTACGTATCTCAAATCAGCGTAGCTTCAGGAATAATTACTGCAAGTTATCAGAATGACGCGAGCTTAATAGGAAATACTCTAACTTTGACACCTTATATACCTGGTCAGGGAGGGAATAACGGAACCAGCTTACTTTGGGTATGTTCTTCAACTTTGGAGAACAAATTTTTGCCAGTGGATTGTAGAACAAATTAATTTTTTAGACAACATCATTTACTCTACAAATTAAGGCTCGTACCTTGACTTCCTTCACATGTGGTTCCAATAATTTCATAATATAATGGTTTAAAAAAAACAGATCATTATGGAAAACAGGTATTCAGATAAAAATAGGAAATCAAAGGCCAAATGGTGGCTATATGGTTTGCTGGTTTTAATTATTGTTCAAATTGTATTGGCCATGTACTACGACCAGGAACCTGAATTTTTTGATGTTAAGTTAAATGCAGAAAAGCGAGCTGGGTTTCACCAGCATGATATGGTGACAGGTTTTACCAGCGGAGCCACTTTTATGGAAGTGACAGATGTACTGTTGAATAAACCCGGTGGCTATATGTCCAATGATGTTATGCCGCCGTTTGTTTTAATGGACAATATACCTAACTGGGAATTTGGGGTTTTGGTTCAAGTCAGAGATTTTGCTCGGGTGATGCGTAATGATATTTCAAGATCTCAAAGTCAATCAGAGGAGGATGTTGATTTGGCTCAAGCAGATCCAAAATTTCACAATGACAATGACAAATGGTTGTGGCCAAGAACGGAAGGTCGTTACCGTGAAGGCCAAGAGTATTTTCATCGTTATTTGACCAGACTGGCTGATACCAGTGATCCTGATGCGCAATTTTTTGCCAGAACAGACAACCTGGTAATTTGGTTAAACTTGGTTGAGAAACGTCTTGGTGCGCTCTCTCAAAAGCTCAGTGCCAGCGTTGGCCAAAATCGAGTAAATACCGACACTGGTGGTGATGAAGTGGCGGAAACCTCGACATATAAACCGAGTGAACTTCGAGTACAAACTCCTTGGCTCGATATTGATGACAACTTCTATGAAGCAAGAGGAGCTACCTGGGCTTTGATTCATTTTATGAAAGCAGTTGAAGTTGACTTCAAAGGCGTTTTGGAGAAGAAAAATGCGCTGGTCTCATTGAGGCAAATTGTTCGTGAACTTGAAGCGGCACAAGACACCATTTGGACGCCCATGATCCTAAATGGCTCGGGTTTTGGTTTTTTTGCCAATCATTCTTTGGTTATGGCATCATACATCTCTCGAGCCAATGCTGGAGTGATTGATTTGCGGCAGTTGTTGGAAGATGGTTAATCTTAATTGATTCTGGCACTGTTGATGATTTGCTTACCAAGTTCTAATCGGATTTGTAAAGGGTTATCGATATCAGAAGAATTAGTAAAGGTGAATTCTGTTAGTTGATAGTCATCGTTACTTAAACTTTCAAATAATAAATTACTGCCAATTGGTATTTGCTCAAGATTATTTGTCAAAATATTTTCGTTTACACTTAATTGCCAGATTTTCGATTTATGATGCAGTACCCAGCCTGATATTTGATTATTCTCCGTGGTTGCGTAAATGATTGGTGGGATTTCACAAATACCAACTCCTGTTTCAAAGAAATAAAAAGATTTGATACCTTGTTGATAGTCAAGAGTATCCCTTAACTTGATGCCGTTCAATTTTTTACAGGCCATTTGATAAAAGGGAATAGTCTGTTCTAGTTTAAGTGCCGTTTGTTCTACTACCAATAGGTTCTTTCCCTTGGTAGCAGACTGTTCAAGACCCATAATTTCGAGTTGCAATTGTCTGCCATGTTTTTGGTTTAATGGGTGTGTAAGTGTGGTTATTGTTTGATCACCATCAAGATAAAACTTAAGATTTGCCAAAGTCATGAATTGGTCAGTGATAATATATTGAATGCCAGTATTTTTAATTTGTTTTTGGGTTGCATATGCTAACTCTTTCCAACCTCGGGCATTTTCTGTGAAGCGCTCATTCAGTTGTGAAATAGGCTGGCTCAAATGTAGCGCCCAATAAAGCCACGACATTAAGCCGACACTACAAAAAAATCCTGTTAACTTGGACCATCCCAATAATGCACTGCCAATTTTTCGAGGTGTGACTGCGATTGTAATCAGTACATACGATAACAAAGACCAATGCCAATTAAATCGCAAATCGTCAGAAAAAAAGCCTAAGACTGCATATAAACACCAGTGAGCTAAGGCAATACTCATTATAGTTTTCTGTTGAATATTCATGTCCTTGTAATGCCTGGTGGTCATTATGAACAAAACAAACATTACAGGTGAAGTAATAATGATTTGTATCAGAAAAAAACTAACATGAGCAGGCTGAAATGACCAGGGATGCCGGTCACTGAATTGAAATGTCAGCAATGGAAAATCATAGTGCAGATTGAAAAGCATGATAGGAATAAAGCCTAGCAGCATAGTAGGCATGGTTATCAATAACAGATATTTGATGATTTGACGATACGTTCTGTACTGAACCAAAGTCACTGTTGCAGCGATGAAAATCACCATCCAGAACCTTACATGCACATTGATACCCAGCGCCAATGTCAATCCCAGTAAAAAAAACCAAGACCTTTTTGGAAACTTCACCCCTTGCATTAAAAAGAAAACTGCCAAACCGCCAAAAAAAATAATCCAAATATCCGGTAATGCTAAAATGCCCGCAAGCATCAACATTGGTAAGGCTAAAAGTAACAAACCGGTATGCCATGTTGAAGAGTTTCGTGGTTGAGTGATTTTGCTGATAGCCATGCCAACCCAGGGAATAGAAGCGGCAGCTAAAAGCGATGGTAATCTTACAGTTAACTCAGATTTAGGTAACCATTGTTGCGAGAGTGCAATCATCCATTGAGTCCAGCCTGGTAACTCTGCATAGGACCAGTCCAGGTTTTGGCTTTCCAGCCAGTAGAAGGCCTCGTCTCCAAAAAGTTGGTGTTGGCTGGCTGAGATAATTTGAATCAAGCAAACCAGGACAAAAGCGCTTAAGAACCACCACTTTTGTCTGCTATGGTTTAACATCTGGGCACTTTTAACTTTTTACCGGCATTAATCAGATACCTGGGCGCTTTCAGGTTGTTGAGTTGCGCAATTTCACGTTTACTTGAACACTTGAACTTTCTGCTGATTGAACTGAGTGAATCGCCTTGTTTGATCTGATACCAGGTAAACTCTGGACGATCTGGAAAATCAGCATCATGAATTTTTTTGGCCAAAGCCATTAAACTTTCATCCTGACACGTGGTTTCATAAATAGGCTTCAATTCATTGGGGATAACAACTACAGTATTTTGTTTAATCACTCTTTTGGCTTTAGTGGTTGCATTCAGGTTTCTTAAAATTCGATACCAGCCAATTTCATTATTGTGCTGACCAAAACAGACTGCCAATTCACTTAAGGAAGTATCAGTTTTGGTTCGAATCAAAGCAGTGGTACCATCTATCTCTTTCAATGAAACGTTATAAGCCCCAGGCATATCAAAAATCAATTTAGCTGATAAAACTATAGCGATGTAATCCTGTGTCTCACTTGGTAGGTCGTAAAAAAACTGAGTGTCCCAGATAGATCGGTTGTTGTGTTTCTCATTCAGTCTTTTAAATCGATTTTCTCCCGCATTGTATGCTGCCAGAATTTTGGCAAAGTCATCACCGTATAAATGCCTTTGTTCGACAATGTATTTAGCAGCCCCCTTTGCTGCTGATTCAGGATGAAATCTGGCATCATAATCGCCTATGGTTCCTTTAACACCAAATCGGTTAGCTGTTGCAGGCATAAATTGAAACAAGCCACTGGCACCTGCTGATGACATGGAATGTACTCGTCCCCCAGATTCTTGAGCAATGATAGCCAGTAACAGTGATTCCGGGATGTCTTGCTCTTTGAAAGGGGGGTAAACCTTGGCTTTGAGGTATTGGTAGTTGTTCCAGGTTTCTATCAACTTGGGTCGCTTCCAGGTTAGCCATTCATTTAAGGCGGCCTGAATTCTGGTGTTTGTCAATAACGGTTGCTGACCGGTATTGACCTGATCTTGTATGGCTTCCTCAACCGTAACCTGCTCATGAAGTTCATTGTCTTCCGGTAATTGTTTATCCTGTTGTATTTCCTGCTGTTCTGCCAATTGACTGAAGTAAGCATTCAATGCTTCCAGACAAGCTTCATTTTTTTGACACCTTTTTATGCCATTGATTAATTCATCGGTGCTTAAAGTGGTTTGGTCAGGCTGTTCTGGAACCAGTGCCGTTTTTTTTTGACAAGCAGAGAAAAGCAATAAAGCAAATAACAATAAAAATAGTCTCATGTTTATCATGGAAGTTTTAACGGGTATTGTGTATTATCAGTATTTTAATCACACCAGCAACATTTCCGGCATGAATTTATTTAATTCTCTTAAGGCAATTTTACAAACAGATCAAAAACCAATGGTCTTGAATGCTGAAGAATCCAAGGAACTGAACCAAGCCATAGTAGAATTGATGCTGGAAATGGTTAAAGCAGATTTTGTGGAGTTGCATGCAGAAAAAAAAGTTTTGTCCTCATATTTGTCACATTCTCTGAATTTGCCATTAGAAAAAGCCAACCAATATATTGAAGAAGCAGAAGTCAGAATCAACTTTTCAATTTCGCTTGAATCTCAAACCAATGTCATCAATAATTACCTGAATAAATTACAAAAAATTAAACTGATGGAGCAACTTTGGAAATTGGCCATTGCCGATAACCAGGTTCATTTGTTAGAAGAGCATTTATTTTACAAAGCTGGCGATTTGCTGGGTATCAAAAAAGCAGCACTGGAACAGATTTGTAAAAATGAACCTGCCGAAGGCATTTCATAACAATTAAAACAGCACAAAAGAGGAAACTATGGATCTGACTCACTTTCTGAAAACCATGAGAGAAGAAAATGGCTCCGATATGTACTTAACAACTGGAGCGCCCATCAACATCAAAGCCGAGGGAGTCTTGAGATCTTTAAGCAGTACAGGCTTACCTCCGGGTATTGTAGAGAAAATCGCTTATTCTTTGATGGATGAAAGACAAATCAAGGAATTTGAAAACACTATGGAATGTAACCTGGCAGTATCTATTAAAGGTGTTGGCCGTTATCGGGTTAATGTGTTCAGACAACGCGGTGAAGTTTCAATGGTTATCAGAACCATTAAAAGTACCATTCCGAAACTTGATGAGTTGAATATGCCAGCGCATTTATATGATCTCATTATGGAAAAGCGCGGTTTGATTCTTGTTGTGGGGGCGACAGGTTCTGGTAAGTCAACGACGATGGCATCAATGATTGATTATCGGAATTCAAATATAACAGGCCATATTTTGACCGTAGAAGATCCGATTGAGTATGTGCACAAACACAAAAAATCAGTGGTTAATCAACGTGAAATTGGTATTGATACCTTGGGATATGCGCCAGCATTGAAAAATGCGCTTAGGGAAGCTCCGGATTTGATTTTAATTGGTGAGATCAATGATGCAGAAACCATGGAAGCCGCTGTATCTTTCGCAGAAACAGGGCACTTGTGTATGGCAACTTTACATGCCAATAACTCTGACCAGGCGATGGAACGTGTGCTTAACTTTTTCCCCTCGGATATGCACAGCAATGTGTTGATGAATTTGGCTTTGAATCTAAGAGCGGTTATCTCTCAGCGTTTGGTGATTGATGTTAATGGTAAAAGACGCCCGGCTTGTGAAGTGTTAATGAACACACCTCAAATCAGAGAAATGATTCGTCGAGGTGAAATAAACGAATTAAAAATGGCCATGGAAAAATCCCTCGAAGACGGTATGCAAACTTTTGATCAGGCTCTTTATGACATGTATAAAAATGGCATCATTACACTTGAAGAAGCTCTGAGTAATGCCGATTCCGCGCAAGGTCTTGAGGTTAAAATCAACTTGTCCAGCGAAGATGAGGGTGGTGGCGATGATTATTTTTGATAACTATAATCTTTCATATGTCAGATGATTCAAAATTTATTCTGTGGTAAAGTAAGTTTCTTTTTATCAATCAGCTTGAAATTTTAAAACTATGCTTGAATTAGGGATTAAGCTATTTTTAGTAATTTCCCATGTAGTCGATAAGTTTCTTCTTTTTTTCTATTGCCTAACATCTAATCAATTAATTTTTAATAAATAGGAATCATGTCAATAAAATACCGTAAAGATATCGATGGTCTTCGAGCGATCGCAGTTATGCCCGTTGTTTTATTTCATTCAGGTGTTCCTTTTTTTAGTGGCGGATATGTTGGTGTAGACATTTTTTTTGTAATTTCTGGATATTTAATCACTGGAATTTTATTGAAAGACCTGAGTACTCAGCAGTTTTCAATTGTAGAGTTCTATCATCGCAGGGTAAAAAGAATTTTTCCTGCATTGTTTACGGTATTGATTGTTACTACTTTATTATCGATGTGGTTGATGTTTCCGGGGGAATTTAAAAAATACCAAAGTAGTTTGCTTTCTACTTTGCTATTTTATTCTAATTATTTTTTTATGTTTGACATCGGTTATTTTGACGGACCTGCTGAGTCTAAGCCATTGTTACATATGTGGTCGTTGGCTGTTGAAGAACAATTTTATGTCTTGTTTCCGATTTATCTTTATTTGGTTAATAAATATTTTAAACAACATGTATTGAAAATTACGGTGTTTATTTTTGCACTTTCTCTATTTTATTCTATTTACATGGTTTCTCATAAACCCAGTGACGCCTTTTATTCAACGCCAGCAAGATCGTGGGAGCTTTTGGTGGGATCGATATTGGCTATACTTACCATGCAAGGTAAATTTTTTAAGCCTTGGATAGCAAAAATATGTTCGTTTTTGGGCTTGCTGAGTATATTGTTTTCAGTTTTTTGGTTTTCAAATATTACTTCATTTCCAGGGTCTATGGCATTGTTTCCTGTACTGGGATCTGCGGCCATAATCTTAGCCGGATCAAGTGCTCAGCCTAATTTGGTTAAAATGTTACTGTCATCTCCTCCAATGGTTTTTATAGGTTTGATTTCTTATTCTCTGTATTTGTGGCACTGGCCATTATTAGTCTTTTTTAGGAAATACAGCTTTGGGCAAGAAACAGCGTGGGAAATGGCATTGTTAATTGGTTTAATGGTCGTTATAGCATATTTAAGCTGGAGATTTATAGAGAATCCATTCAGACGAGGCAGGCTGTACAGTAATACGTATAAATTCAGGATAAACATAAAAACAGTCGTTCTAATATTAGCTATATCCTGTATTGTGTATTTTTCTTCAATAAACTTTAAGAGACAACTTACTGAAGAAGTCAGAAGAATATTATTAGCGAGTGGGGCAGATAATAGCCCCATTAAGTTAGATAATTGTGATAGGTTTTTTTCAGAAAATGAAGATAGCGTGAGAGTTTGTGCTTTAGGTGATATAACAAAAGATGAAATTTCATTTGCAGTTTTAGGCGACTCTCACGGTGATATGTTGAAAGCTGGGATTGATAAAGCTGCCAGGAAATATGCTAAAAAAGGAGTTTATGCCGGGAGTGGTGGTTGTTTAGCGTTAATAGGAGTACACCAGGTTCGTCAAGGTTTCGCTACTTGTGAAACAAGGGTCAATGCTTTTTTGGAATTTTTGCAATCTAAACCAGAAATTAAGAATGTAATTTTAATTTCGCGGTGGGCTATTTATGCGGAGGGCATGAGGTATAAAAATACTCTTGGAAGTGAGGTGTATATAAAAGATTATTTAACTGAAAATCTGTCTAGGGAGGAAAACAAACGAGTTTTTGAAAGGTCCTTTGAAAGGACAGTGGAGCAAATCTCACAGCTGGGTAAACATATAACAATTGTAGGCCAAGTACCTGAAAGTGAGTGGGGAGCCCGAGAATTGGCATTGGCAAAATTGGTTAGACCTAGTTTAAATTTGAACATTTTAAAAGCCGATTATGAAGAGAGACAACGTTTTGTTAGTTCAGTCTTTAATAAATATCAGGCGGAGTTCAAGTTTGATGTAATATATCCACATTTAATGATGTGTGATGATCTTTTTTGTGAGCAATTTGATGAAGGGATTTCAATTTATAGGGATAATAATCATATAGCCCGTTTTTATGCTGAGAAAATCAGCACAATGTACCACAGCATTTTTAATTAAGGTTGTCTTTTTCACAAGTAAATGTTGATTGGCATAGTAATGCTGTTGTGTATGTCTTTCTACATGCCAATAACTCTGACCAGGCGATGGTGTAATCCTCCTGTAATCCCCTCAAAAAGCAGTGGATTTAAAAGCAGAATGTTTTATAACCCAAGATAAAAACGTCAGCTTGAAATGAAGCAAAGAAAACAATTACACTAAACTAAACTGTCCGAAAGTTCGAGGTAGAACCCTAGGAATTTTTTTCATAAAGTTTCTTGGGTTTCCAAAAGGATTGAATATTCAAGTAGAGGTTCTGAGTAAGAACCCCCAAATATGAGCATTTTAATTAAATACCCATATTTTTTCATCGAATCAATATATAAGTGCTACCAACCAGGGTTATACTGTTGCGTTTGAGGGATAGAACCCTGATTCAATATACAGTTGCCTATAAATGAACTTCCTTCTATATGAATTCCAGATGTAGCACCATTATACACACCTCGTTTTTGTTTATTTATCAAAGGTGCAGAAAACAGTTCACCAATAGTGGAACCTTTTATAAGCACATTAGATGCGCCAGAGTAAAGACGAACACCATCATAAGTACAATCCGAATCATTGGAATATAAACCATTAAAGCCTATCATTGAATTATGAACGTTTATATTGCTGCCATTAATTATATTTAACCCATTCCCGCCGTAATATCTGATATAGGCATTTTCAATAGTAAGTCCATTTACGTTATCTATTCTAATTCCTGACTTTGCAAAACTTGTAGTGGTAGAAATGTTATCTTGCGCGGCAATCCATACATTGCTAAACTCGATGTTACTACCACCATTTAAATGAATGCCAACGTTAGAGTTGTGATCCGCCCCAATTAAATAACCTTTTATATTCGTGGGAACTGAACCTGAACCGTTGGTAGTCTCAATTGTTTTTTTTGCCCCTACTGCAACTGCTTGGATAATTGTGGTATCGTTGGTATAAGAACCGATTCGTACAAGTGTTCCTGTTCCATCTTCACCTATACCTGTTTCATGATCAAAAAATTTATCATCTCCGAAATATGTGCGATAAACAGTGGTTCTTTCCGTTGAGCTATTTTGATCTCCAAGTAACGAATACCCAAGATCTTTAATGTATATTAGATTATTATTTACAAAAGTGCTGTCTGAGGATAGTTGAACGCTAACTCCTGATTTAAGGCGTACTCCATAAATATCAGAAATAGTTGTATTATTCGAATTTAAAATTTTTATACCGAATGTGTCATGGTTGTTATTGTTGTTACCAAACAGCCTAAAGTGTGATAAAGAAATATTCTGACTGTTTTTAATATTAATATTTGCTTGACTGTCTTCCAAGTAAATCCGAGAACATTGAATAGCTGAATTATTGCATCGGCCTGAGCCTATGATCTTAAGGTTAGAGCAGTTATCTATATTTAAATCACTTGTCATCTGGTATACGCCAGGCCTAAGCCAAATCACACCGCCATCAAGATAGTTTTGAGGGTTATTACAAATATTGTCAATACTTGCCTGTAAAGATGCTCCACCTGTAGCCCCAGGTAATGGTTCTTCGTCAGGGTTATCAATGAACTCTTTATTTATCTCCATTAACGATGGTACTAAGGTTATATTTTCATTTAAATTTATTGGTAAAGTATCATTTCGGACTTGAAAAAACCAATTTCCTGCAGGGTCACTTGGACAAGCGATTGTTGAGTCATTGACACATGACTCTACTGTTTGGTTACCGGATGTGTTTACTTCTGTTATTGAAAAATAATTGTGGTCTACTCCCATCTGACCTTCTAATTCTATCCCTCTTTTTTGTTGATTATATGATCTATTGTCATCAAATTGCCCAGAAGCACCATAGCTCACATTAAATTTGTTTACACCTTTGGCTACATAAATTCCTGAATAGGCGTTAGCTGCGACTTGTGAGTTGTATCCTATTAAAGGTTTAAATATTTGAATTTGCTCCCCGCCTTCAATTAAAATTCCATGGTAATCTGAATCTGTGATTAAAATATCAGTTAATAGAATACCACCTGTAAATAAATCAGTCACCCATATGCCATGCCCCTTTGAACCGATGATGTTAAAATTTTTCAATTGAAAGTTTGAACCCTGTCTTAAGATGATTCCATGCGAACTAGTATCTTCAATTGTGACATTAGTGCCAAATATGTATTTGGGAAAATTTCCATTACCATAGGTGGAAATGCCATTTTTACCACCTTTTAGTACCAGATCGTATAAGTGATAGCTGACACTATAAGGTTCCATTCTGATCCATTCAAATTGAGTGTTATTATATGCTTCACCATTAATATCAATCAGGGTCATTAGTTGATTAAGATCTGGGTCTGCAGCACCACCCCTTCCTGAAAAACCATAATTGCCAACAGGGTTACTTATTTGAACTTTAGACACCAATAAATCTAAAGCTCTAACATGCCTGATTCCATCATATATTCCATCTAAAATAAGATCGTGAAATTGATTTCTATTTCCATTATCAACCCTGATTGCGGGTCCAACATGACCAGAATGTGAGCCATTGATAGGGTTGGTATTTGCAGATATTCTTAAATTTCTTAAACCAGAATAGTCTGATTCGTTACTTTCAACTCCTGGTGCTGCATAGAACTTAATACCTGGTTCTTGACCTGCAAAATCTATATAAATAGTGGAGCGGTTATTACCGTTAGAATCGCTCATGCCTTGTATGGTAACCCCTTGAGTTTGGACCAATAGCCTATTTGTAATCCGATAAGTTTTATTAGCCTCGAGAATTATAAAACCTGCGTATCCCATGTCTTTATAAAGATTGAGTGCACGTTGTAAAAAAGCGGTATCATCACCAGTAATTAATCCAGAAGGCCCGGTTACACCGTTTACGGTTATATTTGAAATTTTGAGCTTGCCTTGCAGAATGCCATCGCATTCTTTTTGTGTAATATTAATGCCAGTAACTGCCGCACATTGAGTTATATAAGTTTGTGAATAACTAAGAGAAAAAATGTGTAGAATTGAAATGATTAAAATTAGTTTTTTCATTTTAACACCATGAATTTTGTAAAGTTATTGAGCCTAACATAATTTGCCAGTATTTTTATGATATTGAAAACTATTTTCTAAATGTTTTTGCTTGCTACTTACGATAATGTTACAAAATATGTTGACTTACAGTACATCTTATATAAACGTCATGGCATACGCTTGATTTATGTCAATTTAAGCTGCTATTCATAGTTTGTTGAGTTCAAGCAATGCAACCAACATCACATCTATCGTGAGCGCTAATAACAGTAGAATGTGTCTCGTTAAAGATTTTATAGTTGATGATTTTTTGTCTCATGAATTATAAGGCTTAACTTTCATTGGTATTATTAATGTCGTAGTTATGAAGAGTTTTGTTATCTCAGAGGGTTATTTAGTCGGTATTTTTGCTTTGAAAGTTTAACAATCTATCGATGAACTACATACAGACCTTGACCAGTGCTCAAAGAACTTATCAAGGCAAAATATGCTGTGGGAGAGCACCGATGGTAAAGCAATTTGGATAGAAAAGTTTAAGAACTTAATCCAATCTGACAGTCAGTTATTGAAAAATGGGTGACTGTCAGATGGAGTCTAAACTTCTACACATGATGTCGATGAACCACATTCATATTTATTTTTTACGCATTTGAATGTTAATTGCTTTGAAAGTGCCTTTTCCTCTTCCGAGAACTGCATAAATTCTATTCGGTTTTAAATTACAAGACAGTTTTACAAGTTCTCCAAGTTTGGATTGATTATTTAAACTAATGGTTTGTTCAATAATGAGATGATTGCCTTCATGCTTTTCACAAGAAATTAGTTTAATTTCAATCATTTCGTTGCAATCCGGTATCAGAACAATTTTTACTTCTAGTGTAGAACCGCCTCCAAACTTTAGGTATGGGGAATGAAATACCAAATGTTTATTTGTTCTTTTTATGTCAACCTCAAAGTTTTCATGTCCAACTATTGATGGCTTGTCAGAAACACCTCTGGTCTCGCTTACGTTTTGCCATTTTTTCCACAGTCCATTAAGATTTCTGTCCAACGTTCTTTTAACAAACTTCATACTGTTGTCATAACCAATAATTTTTGGTGGCTGAGGTTTTTTGCTACTGTCCTTGGTCAGTGCAAGCAGACAGGATGTGAATGTCAAATTTTGACGTATGCAAGTAATATGAGGTATCCATTTAGAACCAAAGTGAAAACTAAAGTCACTAGGAAGTGGTGCGGGCTCATTTGCACTGATTTCAACTAATCTGGCATCAAAAACCGGGGCTAAATGCAGGCCTGATTGTTTGACGATGTCTAATAAATGAGGTAAAGCAAAAAAATAACTACCAGGAATAGCTGCTGTTTGACTGTCGTAAATATATTCTGTAGTCATTACATACAAACCACCCTCTTTCAACGTTCTTTTAACTTCGTTTAAATGCTCCACAAAGCCGGCATCATCACTTGAAATGTGTTCAAATACACATGATGAATAGGCGAAATCAAAAGAGTTATCAGGAAAACTGATTTCTCTCATATCCATATATTTGGCATCTAATCGGTCTGGATCGACTGCAAAAGGTGCTCGATTGAGTAAATAATCTTTAGGGTTATTGGTTTTAGTGCCAATCCATTTCGAATTAACATTGTATAAGTCGGTTGCAATTAATTTTTTTACTTTCTCCATGACGCTATAAATTAACCGTTCTTTGCCGGCGCCGAATGCAATACCTGTTGAATTGCCATTGAGCATGCCAGCTTCATGGAGAACCCGAAAGATCATGGCAAATTCCCATTGTTTGCGATGAAGAAATGGTTCTTCTCTTAGATTATTCTTAATGATTTCCAAAAAAAACGGATCAAACCAGTCGGCACTGTCACACAACTTTTGCCATTGGGTGTTCATTTTTCAAGTCTCCTTTTCGTTCTTAATGTTTGGCATTTTATAGTAATTAGTTTGGTTTTTGTGTCATATTTAATAGTTGCCAAAATTTTTAAATATTAAAATCAAAGTTTTAAATTAAAATCAAATAGAGTTTTAAGATGCATGTAGTGAAATACGAAATTCTTTCCAAATTGAGTAAGTTAAAATCTTGGTGTTGTTGAAATAAAACAAAAGGTACGACACTGACTTTTCTGAACCAAATTTTCTAAAAAAAAGGATCGGTTAAAATACTCATATAATACCTCTAATTGTGTTATATTTTAGCTTTTTTATTTAGAGTCCACAGATTAATGGAAAAACAAAAAATAAGGAATATGAGCTTCCCAGATCATGATGGTAATTGGATCGAAGTTTTGGATATGCTAAAAGAAAATAATTGGCATGATTGCACAACAATTTCTCCTGTAGAGTTTTGTAATAAATTGCGGAATTCAGTGCCATATGAATGGAGTTATTGGCAAGAGTTATCAGCTTTTGAGTGTTTGATTTTGCATAAAGGGATGTACGATAGATTAAGAAATGATTTTTTAGATGGTGTGGAATCTGCTTTTGAATACGTATTCGGCAATGCGGTTTTTAATGTGTATGTGTCAAAAGAAAATAATATAAGTAACATAAAAGGACACAAAGTTCATTTTTCTTTGAATGACATGATTCAAGGCATAAAAAAGCTTTTAAAAATTGGTAAACAGTATAAAGCCAGGCCTAAAGAAAAAAATATTCTATTGGTTACAGCTAATCATAGTGGAAATATAGGTGATGACGCCATCACTTTGGCATCTCTGGACATTTTGCAAGAGGCTTATCCAGACGCAACTGTAATTATTGATAAGGGGCCTGCTTCTAAGGAGTTAATATCAAGAGTAGAGTTAGTCGTTCTTGGTGGTGGTGGCATATTTTATGATCATTGTTTTTACAATGTTCAAAATTATTGTCAGTATTTGCTATATGCGCACGAATTCGGTATTGATTCAGCTGCAATTGGAATTGGAGCACAAGGTATAACCACAGAGTGTGGCTCGGAGTTATACAGAAGGTCTTTGGATACTGTGAAATTTATTTCTGTCCGAGATCCTTGTTCTTATAAAAAATTGAAACATGAGGTAGTTCCAAAAACCAATCTTTATATGCATCAAGACGTTGTTTTTGGTTTAAAAAACTCAAAGAGTAATTTGTTGATTAAAAAAGAGAGTAAACCAGTTCTGTTGTTTTCTTTGCTTGACGCTTCAATTATGCCAACATCTAATAGTACAAAGCTCTATCAAAAGTCGCAGACTGAGTGTGTTGAGTTCCTGACTAGGTATTTTGATGTTATTTTGTTTGTACAGTCTAAAGATGATTTAAATATGTACAAGAAGTTAAAAGACTTATACCAACTGAATATCTTAGAACTTGAATACTCAAAAACCAGAGAGGTGGTGGATGTTTATTCGCAAGCTGATCTTGTGCTTACCTCAAGATTGCACGGTTTTATTTTTTCTTGTCTGGCGCAAACACCTGTTATTACTGTGGCTTCAAGTCATGAAGGGTCTAAACTGGGTTCAATGGTCTTTGACTCTGTGCCAAGTGCAAAAAGTGGTTTTATCGTACTCAAAGAGTACTGTCTTGATCTGTTAAAACAAAAAGTTGATTTGTATTTAAGAGACCCTGATGCACTAGTTCCTGATGTCAATGAAGTGAATAAGAACAAAAATATTGTGAACAAACTGCCTCAGTTATTTAAAGACCAAATCAAGCTTTAGTCACTCACGCAAACGTGCTTAGCGTTTATAATTAGCCCTCAAAACAAGTACATAAGGTTCAATGGAAGTAAAAATAAAAAACATGAGTTTCCCAAACCAAGACGTTAATTGGATTAAGACACTAGATTACTTAAAAGAACATAGGTTGGTAAATTTGAAGACACTGGCTCCTGTTGAGTTTAGTGCTGTTATTGATACTGCATATCCATATGAATGGAGTTACTGGAATGAAATAACTGAATTTGATTTGCTCATTGTTCATAAGGGGTTACATGATAGGATTGATGACCGTTATCTTAAATGCATTAATGAAGACCATGAGTACATATATGGTAATGCAGTTTTCATGGTTTATTTAAGGAAAAATTTGAATGTGAGTAATCTGAAGGGGCATGACAGCCACTTTTCATTATCAGCGATATTGAACTCTTTGAAAAATTTAATTCATTCATTCAAGCAGTATAAAGTTAATAGTAGTAAAAAAAACATTCTGTTAGTTACAGCGAACCATTGTGGCAATGTAGGTGATGATGCAATAACAATGGCATCAAAAGACTTATTAGAGTCGATTTACCCAGATGCCAATATAGTAGTTGACAAAGGTCCGTGTTCTAAAAAGCTTTTAGCAAAAGTTGATCTGGTGGTTTTGGGAGGAGGCGGTATTTTTTATGACAGCTGTTTTTACAACGCCCAAAATTATTGTCAATACCTTTTGTATGCTAAATCGTATGGAATCCGCTGTGTTGCAATTGGGGTTGGTGCTCAAGGCATTATGACACAATTTGGTAAGGAGTTGTTTAAACAGGCGTTGAACTGTTGTGAGTTTATTGCTGTTAGAGATCAGGTATCTTTTGAAATATTAAAAAATAGAGTGGCTACCAAAACAGAGGTTGTTTTAAATCGTGATGTGGTATTTTCTTTTGTTGGTGAAGAGTCTGACATAGAAATAAAAAAGTCTGACAAGCCATTATTGTTGTTTTCTCTTCTTGATGCGTCACACATGCGTTCTGAAATCGTAAAGGAAGGCTATAGAAGCAGTCAATATGAGTGTTTAGAGCTATTAAACGAAAAATTTAATTTGAAATGTTTTGCTCAATCAGAGGATGATTTACCTTTTTATGAAAAAATTAGAGAAGATTTTGGTGTAGATATTATTCGAGTCGATTATGAACATGCCAGAACTGCTGTTAGTTTATATAAACAAGCTGATTTAGTCATGACGTCACGTTTACATGGGTTCATATTTGCGGCCTTGGCACAAGTTCCGGTATTAAGTGTTTCATTTGATAGCCCTCGCACAAAATTGGGTGGTTTAATTCGTAATTACTTACCGTCTGCACTAAAAGGAATCCTACCTCTAAATGATTATTCTTTGGAAACCTTGAATGAAAAGCTTAAAATTTTTGAAGCGAATAGAGATGACTTGATAGTTGATAAAACAGAGTTGAATGATTGCAAAAACCTTGTATTGGATTTAAAAAATATTTTTAAAGAAAAAATAGCGAATTTATAGATGTATGCATTATTGAAAGATATTTCAGACAGTATAAGAAAAAAAAGACTTTGGGCAGAGTTAGCGAAACTTGAATTAAAAGTACGTTTTAGAGGAACCTATTTTGGTGTTATATGGGTGTTATTGGCCTTGGTGCTGAAAGTTGGTATGATTTCGTTGGTTTATTCTTTGGTGTTACATAAGCCTTTGAAAGAATATGTACTGTTTCTGTCAATTGGCGTATTAACGTGGAATTATATTTCAGCGTTGGTTATATCAAGTACTCTAAGCTTCCTTAAAGCTGTCAACTATTTTAATCAAATGAGCATGTCTCATTTTATTTTTGTGTTTCAAACAGTTTATCGAGAAACCTTGATATTGTTGCTGTATCAATTGTTGGCCATCCCTATTATTTTGGTATATTTTGGTTTGTCTGGGGTAAAGTCAATATGGCTGTGGTCTTTATTGGGTTATTTATTGATTATCTTAAATGGTGTCTTTGCAGGTGCTTGGTTAGGTTGGGTGGCTACTAGATACCGTGATGTCCAACATTTGATTTCTAATTTGGTGATGATATTATTTATTGTAACACCTGTCTTGTGGCCTCCGCCATCTGGTTATGAAAACCATTTATATTTTCAATTGAATCCTTTTTACCATTTGTTGGAGATTGTCAGGGCTCCAATAATTAATGGTGTAGTGCCAGTTCTTTCTTTTCAGGTTTCAATAGGTTTGGTCTTTTTTAATTTTTTGATTTGCGTAATATTCTACAAGAAAGCTAAAGACCGTTTAGTTTTGTGGTTTTGAAGTAATATGTCCTCAATTAAAATCAAAAATGTAAATTTCTCTTACAGATATTATTCCTCTTTAGGCTTTGGTCTGTTTAAAAGAAATTCAAAAGTAAATAAAAATGCGGCTTTAGAGAATGTCAATTTAGATATTCAAGATGGTGACAGGGTGGCTCTCTTTGGCCGTAATGGTGCAGGTAAATCTACTTTATTGAAAATAATGTCTGGCGTGATTCCTCCCTCATCGGGTAAGGTTCAGGTGGATGGTAAAATATATTCGTTTTTTGGAAGGGATGTGGGTGTTAATCCGTTTCTTTCGGGCTTCGAAAATCTATATGTGCGAGGTCTGGTTTTGGGCTTGCCTAAAAAAACAATAGAAGAAAAACTAGTAGAAATTGCGGAATTTACAGAGTTGGGTGAAAATTTGAAACTTCCAGTTTCTACTTATTCCCAAGGTATGAAAGCGCGTTTGACTTTTGCAATGCTGATGTTCGTCGATGCTGATGTTTTATTGGTGGATGAGGGCTTAGGTGCTGGCGACCGGTTCTTTATTGATAAAGCCCGTGCTTTTGTTGATCAATTACTTGATAATTCAAAAATACTTATTTTTGCTAGTCACTCTGATCATTTACTTAAAAGGTTTTGTAACAAAGGTATCTTGTTAAAAGAAGGGAAAATAATTAGTTTTGGTGAATTTGACGAAGTGTGCAAACAATATCAGACGGGTAACTACTGATTGAAATTGAATGATGTAATGAAGAAAAAAATAAAAATATTGGTAGATGGATTTAATCTGGGACTGAAAAAAGGATCTGGAATAAAAACATATGGCATGACCTTGTTAGATGCCTATGAAATTTTAGGTCATGATGTCGGTGTGTTAATGGATAATCACTTTGTGAATGGTAAAGATGCTTTGCTTGACGAAGTAGCGCTGTTTGACCAGGACGAAGTAAGACCCGTACCCTTGTTGAACTATCAATGGTTTCGTAATTTAAAAACGATCAGTTATTTCTTCAGAAAAAGGAAAGGAAGCTTGGTGGTTCCAAAAATAGTTGAGCCTGACCCTGATAATTATATGTCAAAAGTGAGTGGTCAGAAATACAGCTATGTTGAGAACATTGCAGATGTTTTTCATACAGCAAATAGACTATATGCAGCCGCCAAGAAAATATCCACCATCAAACCTAAGAAAAAAGTTGATATCTTTCATCTGACTACGCCATGGCCTTTGAAGGTAAAGGGTGCAAAAACAGTGGTGACCATTCATGATTTAATTCCATTGAAAGTGCCATTTACAACTTTGGATTTGAAAGTCTATTTCTATGAGTTGTTTAAATGGGCAGCTCAATCTGCTGATTTGATTTTATCGGTGTCTGAGCATACCAAAAAAGACATCATGGAAATTTATGGCATTCCAGAGGAAAAAATTAAAGTCACTTATCAGTCCTATAAAGGAGGTGATATTAAAGTGAATGAAGAGGATGCTGCAGTATATTTACAATCAAAAAAACTTGAACCGGAAAAATACATACTTTTTGTTGGCAACATTGAACCCAAGAAAAACATCAAACAGTTAATCCGTGCTTTTGCTTATATTAAAAAAGGTTACAAGTTAGCAATCGTGGGACACAAAGCTTGGATGTCAGACTCACAACTGGTTGGCTTACAAAGCTATCTGAAGAAAAAAGATTATGTGATGTTGAATTATGTCACTGAAGAGGAACTGGCTATGTTGTATTCCAACGCTTTTTGCATGGTTTTTCCTTCGTTGTATGAAGGTTTTGGCTTGCCTGTTTTAGAGGCCATGCAAAACAACTGTCCAGTTATTTGTTCTGACCGTTCTTCTTTGCCAGAAGTGGGCGGTGATGCAGCGTTGTATGTTGATCCTTATAAATTCACTGATATCCGTGATCAATTGGAGAAACTGATTGCGAACCCTGAATTACGTCAGGAAATGATTGAAAAAGGTAAAAAACGTGTGGAGTTCTTTAGTCCAGAAAACTACGCAAAACGTTTACAAGAAGCATATGAAGGGCTGGTTTAAACGATTATTTCAATCGAACAAGAAAGCTGCGAAACCGGTTTACTACTTTACTCATATTCCCAAAACGGCTGGCACAAGTTTTATTGTACTGCTCGATCGTTTTTTTGATGCCAACACCATATATCCGTATCAATTGTGGCGAGAAGCCAAAGACATTGATGTGGAAAATAACCAAAGATATGACCTGTTCCGTGGTCATTTTGGTGGCGGTGGTGTTACGGTATTGACTGATCGAGATATCGAGTATTTAACCATCTTGAGAACACCGGCCTCATTGGCGCTTTCAACCTATGAATTTGTTAAAAGGGAGAGCAATACCAAGGTTCATCAGTTGGTCAAAGAAAAAAACATGTCTTTTGCTCAATTCATGCAACATCCTATGACTGCGCCTTTGGTAAAGAATCGCATGATCAGGAATATTTCATTTGATTTCGTGGAAGATCCCGCCGCTCAGGAAGTATTTTTATCAGCTGAAACCATCGAATATTTACAAAGCATTATAGAAAAGCAAAGAGCGCCGATTTCGGATTTTGAAAGACTACGTCGTGCCCAAAAATTCATTGGCTCATCTTGTTGGTTCGGCTTGTTGGAACGTTTTGACGATTCGATGCAGCTTTTATGCTATACCATGGGTTGGCCACCTATAGGCGCTTCGCAAAAGCTTAATACACATGACAGAAAACAAAAATTGTCTTCTCAAGAACAATCGGTGCTTGAGCAGGCGAATGCGGAAGATTTGAGTTTATATCAATATGCATCCGGTTTGTTTGAGCATAAACTTGACGACATGAGTCAGCAACTTGAAGCATTACGTACAAGTCCTGACCAGACAGTTGACGACTTATTGGATATCCATTATCAGCAACAACAGGCCGTCAAA
>JAGRJR010000026.1:3764-39737 GCA_020442635.1 Lysobacterales bacterium | reverse complement strand
AGTTGTTGGACTGCATTTTTCATGCCTAACATGGTGGCTTGAAAAATATTGATTTGATCTATTTTATCTACTGATATATGGACGATGGACCAGGCTTTGGCTTGTTGTTTAATGGTTTCGACCAACGCCACTCTTTGCTTTTCGGAGAGTTTTTTTGAATCATCCAGACCATCAATGGCTTGATCCAGTATGACCGCCGCAACCGTTACTGGTCCAGCCAATGGGCCACGTCCTGCTTCATCTACTCCAGCGATGATCATGAGGTTTGCTCCAGAAAGTCCAGAACCGCCAAGGCCGCCTGATTGTTCTTTTCTGGCAATAACGATTGATGTAACTCAATCATTCTTGCCAATAAGCCCTCTTGTGGTTGTCGCATCACTTGTTGGCAAGCCACAGTCAGCTTTTCAACTGTTAAATCCTTTTGCATCACTTCCGGGACCAAAAAATCACCGTGCAGCACATTCGGCAAAGTGTAATACGGCAGTTGCATCATTTTAAAAGTATTAACGACCCACCAGGTCAAGGCAGAAATTTTATAAGCCACTACCATGGGCGTTTTACACAACATGGCTTCCAGAGCGACCGTGCCCGAACCTAACAATGCAAAATCGGCCGCTTTCAATAGCAGGGTGGCAGAATCAACCATCTGAATCTCAAGCTGATGTTCCGCGGCAATGCTTTGCACTTGTTCCACTTTATGCGGGTTGACATTGCTGCTCATGATGCACCATTGGTCATTCAAGCCTAGCTGTTTAATGGTTTGGCAAAAAATCGGCATCAATTGTTTGATTTCACGATTTCTGCTGCCTGGTAATACCGCCAGTATATTTTTATCAACTTTGCCGATTGCTTGCTTGGCAGCAACTTTATCAATATTGACTGGAATTTGTGTGGCCAGAGGATGGCCTACAAATTTTGCTTTGATTGTTGTGTTTTGATAAATCGGCACTTCAAAAGGAAATAAGGTCAGCAAACCATCGATGAACTTTTGCATTTTATAAATGCGCTTGGGTCGCCATGCCCACACCGAAGGGCTGACATAATGCATCACTGGAATGTCGTGCTTTTTGAGACTTTTGGCAATGGCAAAATTCAAATCAGGGGAATCTACCCCAATAAAGACGTCAGGGTTGAATGCGACAATATCAGCGACGATTTGTTTTTTCAATTTCAAAAGGCGAGGTAAATCTTTGAGTACTTCAAACAGACCCATGACTGAAAAGACTTCGTTATCCTGTATGACTTTGACTCCGGTTGCTTTTATCTGTTTGCCCCCGACTGCTATCACTTCGCATTGTGGTTCTAAAATTTGTAAGTCTTTAATTAAGTTGGCACCAATCAGGTCGCTGGAAGCTTCACCAGCTACCAAAGCCATCTTAAACACATGCTGAGACATCAGCGAATGATACTGCGGGATGATTTCTGGATAAAATCGACCATCAATTTGACATCGTCAGATTCTGATGCCAACAGTGTCATCTCTTCTACAGCCAGTTCAAGTGACAAATCGGATTTATACAACAGGCGATAAGCTTTTTTGATGGCTCCAATCCGCTCTTTGGAAAAACCACGTCGCTTAAGCCCTTCAAAGTTGATCGCTCTGGGTTTGGCTGGATTACCTTGTGCCATCACGAAAGGTGGCAGGTCTTTTTGAAAACCTGTATCCATCGCCGAAAAAGCATGAGCACCCACGCGACAAAACTGATGGATTTTTGAAAAGCCACCTAATATGGCATAATCATCAACATGTACATGACCAGCCAATGAACTGCAATTGGCCAGAATGGTATGATTACCTAACACACAATCATGAGCAATATGGACATAGGCCATGATCCAATTGTCGTTGCCTACCCGAGTGACACCTTCATCATCAACCGTGCCCCGATTGATGGTGACATACTCGCGAATGGTGTTGTTGTCACCGATAACCAATTGTGTGGCTTCATCTGCAAACTTTTTATCTTGTGGATCCTCGCCAATCGAGGCGAAAGGATAAATTTTATTGCCTTTCCCCATGCGGGTATGGTTTGCCACCACCACATGTGATTTCAATTCACAGTTATCACCAATTTCGGTATTGGCCTCAATGATGCAATAGGGTCCAATTTTGACATTGTCACCAATTTTCGCAGTAGGATCTATGATGGCACTGGGATGAATCATTTGCTTTTCTCTGCACACAACAGTTCTGCTTTGGCCACCACCTTCCCATCTACGGTGGCTTTTCCTTGGTACAATGTCATATTTTTGATGACTTTTTTAATCTCACATTCAAAAACCAATTGATCACCTGGCACAACAATTTGGGTAAATTTGGCGTTGTCCACTTTGACTAAATAAAACAAGGCATCATTGGCTTGACCTGCTCTGGATAATTGAGTGAGCACACCAGCTGCCTGCGCCATGGCTTCAATAATCATCACGCCTGGCATCACTGGATGTCCGGGGAAATGGCCTTGGAATTGAGGTTCATTGAAGCTGACATTTTTGACCGCTTTAATCCATTCACCAGGCGCATAATCTAACACTTTATCTACCAGCAAAAAAGGGTAACGATGTGGAATCAGGTCCATGATTTGTTCAACTCCAACCTGTTTACTTTGATCAGTCATTTAGTTTTTTCTCCAATTGATTTATTTTCCGAGCCATTTGATCCAGCTGTCTGGTTCTTACAGCGTTTTTACGCCATTGTTTGGTCGGTTGTAGTGGTGGAACTGAACTGTATGAACCCGGTTCATTGATTGAATGAGTCACCAGAGCCATGGCTTGTACAGTTACACCATCACAAATTTCTATGTGGCCAACAATACCGACTCCACCACCTATCAGACAATTGGCTCCAATTTTTGCCGAGCCAGCCACTGCCGTACACCCGGCTATCACCGTATGATCACCAATCACCACATTATGTCCGATTTGAATCTGGTTATCCAATTTGACATCATTGCCAATAATGGTATTTTCTATGGCACCACAATCAATGGTGGTATTGGCACCCACTTCAGAATCATCGCCCAGAATAACCACACCAGTTTGAGGGATTTTAACCCACTTGTGTTTGTCCCTAGCAAGCCCAAAACCATCGGCTCCGATCACCGCTCCTGGATGTAAAATCACCCGATCACCAAGCTCACAGCCTGATTCGATTTTTACCCCAGATTTGATGAAACAGTCAGCGCCAATGGTGACATCTGCTCCAATGGACACATGGTTTTCAATCACTGTGCCAGGCTTAATTTGAGTATTTGGACCTATCACGCTATAGGCACCTATGCTCACATTTTCAGCCACTTGTGCTGATTCAGCAATCACTGCTGTGGCATGTATTTTCGGTTCCGGCTTATGCTGTGCTGCAAAATGCTGTGCAATATAAGCAAAGGTGACATAAGGGTTGTGAGAAATCAAGGCATTACCCTGGAATTCCTTAGCTAATTCTTCGGTCAGTATGACCACACCAGCATCGGTGTTTGATAAATACTTTTTGTAAGCAGGGTTGGCCAGAAAACTGATTTGATTGCTCTTGGCATTTTCCAAAGTGGCCACCGACTCTATCAACAAATCACCATCACCTTTGAAAGACAATTGCTGTGTTGCGGCCAAGTCAGCTAAACGAATCATCAGCTGTCCTTATTGGTTAATTGAATAATCGGCTCTGAGTTGTTGCAATATCTCATCAGTGATATCTATTTTGGCATTGGCGTACAAAATGGCATTGATCAAAATGGCATCATAGCCATTATCCTCTGCATACCTGGCAACAACATTTCTAATTTGATTCTGTACTTCATCAACCAACTGAGAATTCCTGATGGTGATGGCATCTTTTAAATCTTCCTTGGCACGTCTGACCTGGCGATCCAGAATTCGAGCCCGCTCCTGCAATTCAGCCAATTTATCCGGTGTCATAAAATTACCTTCCTTGCTGATGCTGTCTTCAAGCAGTTTAAGATCAGCCTCCTGTTGCGAAATTTTATTGTTTTGCTCTTCAAATTCTTCAGTCAAAGTCCTGTTGGCATCCAGGATTTGCGGAGAATTATTAATAAGTGTATTCATGTCCACATAGCCAATTTTCCCTTCCGCGCTCAATTGACCCGCTACCATGAGCAAGGTCAGTGAAAGGAATTTTCTGGCTCTTTGGAACATGATTAGAAGGTGTTACCAAAGGTAAATTGCAAACGCTCTGTGCGATCCAGCCGATCATTATTGAAAGGTAAGGCATAAGAAATCACAATTGGGCCGACTGGTGCTTGCCACTTTAAGGCAAATCCGGTTGACATACGCAGTTCACGTGCTTCAAATGAATCAAAATCATCGAATACATTACCCACATCCAGGAACCAAGCCAATCTGGCCGCATTACTGCTTTCTTTGGCAAATGGTGTTGGGAAAATAATTTCTGCAGATCCAACCACCTTGAACGCGCCACCTATCGGATCACCAGATCTTGAAGTGGTCGGAATTCCAATCTCATCTTCTTGAACGCCTAGTACTGACGACTTCGGACCTAAGGTGTTATCATCATATCCCCTTATTGAACTCACACCACCTGCAAAGAAGTTTTCAAAAAATGGTAAACCAGAAGTTTCACCATATCCATCACCGTAACCCAATTCACCACGCAATGATAAGGTCAATTTATCGGTCAATGGGAACAAAATATTTTCCTTTAAGTTAATTTTATAAAACTCAGCCGTACTGCTGGGTAGCGAGGCTTCCAAACCTATTGAATGATAAGCACCCATGGTAGGATTGAAGTATCTGTTGCGACTGTCACGTGCCCATCTTGCTTGTGCTTTATAAAATGTAAAAGCCTTACGGTATTGGAACGGCACAAAAATCAACTCATCATCTTCGCCACTCGAAGGTGGAATCAGACCATCGGTATAACACTGGCCGGTCAGATCAGGCAGTTCACTGTCATCTTCAGGTCGTACGATACTGGAACAGGAATACGCATAGCCACCTAAATCCAACAAGTCGTCCACGATTGCCTGTGCAGTTAAACCTTGATTGGCCCGTAATGAAATACGTTCATACGATAAATTAGTATAAATGCGGTCAAACTCTGTTATAGGGAAACTGGCTTGAACACCTAAACTACCATTGGTCGAATTATACTGCGCGATATTGGCATCACCTTGGTCAATGTTGGTGAAATTCATGGTATAACCTAACGAAATACCATCATCAGTAAAGTAAGGATTTTCATACAACAAATTTAATCTTTTGTAGAAATCTGAAGTATTAACCGCCACCGATAAAGTGTTACCAGTCCCGAGTAAATTCTGCAAAGAAACACTGGTTGAGAAGTTTAAACCACTGACCTGTGAATAACCCAAGCCAAATGTGAACTGTCCGGAATTTCTTTCTTTGACGGTCACATTGACATCAATTTGGTCTTCAGTGCCCGGCACTTGAGCCGTTTCAATTTCTACTTCTTCAAAATAAGGTTTTTGTTGTAGTCTTAATTTTGAACGATCTATCAATGCTTGAGAAAACCATGCGCCTTCAAACTGTCGCATTTCGCGACGCAACACCTCATCCTTGGTTTTGTTGTTGCCAATAAAATTGATTCGACGCACGTAAACTTTCTTCCCAGGAATCACAAAGTAAGTAACGTCAACCGTTTTTTCATCTTCATTGATCTGGTTAATAGGTTGTATTTCGGCAAAGGCGTAACCACGATTTGACAACACCGCCTTGAGGGTGTTGTTGGTTATTTCGATTTTATTTTGTGAAAACACATCACCCTCATTAGTAACTAAATACCTTTGCATGATGTCTTTGTCAAAAATCAGATTACCCGTTAATTCCTGCTTACCAAATTTGAACTGATCTCCTTCCTGAATATTTGCTGTGATGTATATGTCTTTCTTGTCATTACTGATGGTTACCTGTACCGACTCGACTTCAGCATTCACATAACCACGATCCATGTAATAAGATTTTAATTTTTCCAAATCACCGTTGAGTTTTTCTTTCGAATACTGGTCGTCCTGAGAATACCACGACATCCAATTGGTGGTGTCTGATTCGAATGCATCTATCAACTCTTCATCCGTAAACACCGTATTACCAACGATCTTGATGTGTTTGATTTTGGCAGACTTGCCCTCATCAATATTGATATTGACCAGTACCCTATTACGGTCCAATTCCTGAACATTGGTGTCGATTTCAACATTGTATTTACCTCTTGAAAAGAATTGATTCACCAATTCATTTTTAACCCGATCCAGCTCCAGTCGATTGAAAACCTCGCCTTCGGAGAGTCCTATACTATTCAAACCTTGCATCAATTCTTCGGTTTTGATACTTTTATTTCCGTCAATCCTGATGGTAGCAATTGCAGGACGCTCATCAACTTCAACTATCAGCACATCACCATCACGTCGCATTTTCACGTCATGAAAATAACCGGTTGAAAAGACACTTTGAATCGCTGTTCTGATGCCTTGCGGGTCAATAACATCACCGCGTTCAATGGGCAAATATGAAAAAATGGTTCCATGTGAAATACGATCGGCACCAAGTATTCTGATGTCGCTCACAGTAAAAGGATCAAATGCACTGACGTTGAACGCCAACAGCAGCAAAAGTAAGATTAGATTTCGCATATGGTATGTTATTATTTTTTTTTGTATTTTAAGACACTGACCTTAAAATGTCGTTATAAAAAGCTAAAGACATCAAAGAAATTAATAGAAACATTCCTATCATTTGAGCCTTTAGTTCAAATTGTTCACTCAAAGGCGATCCCTTCACCTTTTCAAAAATCAAAAACAGCATTTGCCCCCCATCCAGCATGGGGATGGGCAAAAGGTTAATTATACCCAAACTTAAACTAACCAAGGCCAAAAATGATAAATACCAGGAAAAACCACGCTCGGCAGAATCATTAGCAACCTGGGCAATGGTAATGGGTCCTGATAAATTTTTCAGTGATGCCTTGCCGGTCACCAACTTCCACATCATTTCCAAGGATTTACTGGTTATTTTACCTATTTGCTTGAAGGCCTGTGGTACCGACTCAATCGGGCCATAGGACAAGGTAAAAAACAAGCCTCGCATATAGTCGACATCGGCTTGGTCTGGCTGTACTGGACTGATACCCAAAACTTTTCGGTTACTGTTATCAGGATCCTGAATCAGATCAGGCACCACAATAATCATCGGTTCCTCTTTACGGATCACGCTCAGTTTGATAGGGCCTTTTTTAATTTGAGCGATTTCCTCTATCACTGCATTCCAATCATCTACCTGTTTGTTATTGATGGCTTCAATGAGATCGCCCGTTTTCAAACCTGCCTGAGCAGCTGGAAATTCCGGATTCAATTCACCCATCACTGCCGACACTGGTATTTGATAAACTTTTAAGCCAATGTATTCAAGTAAATCTTCTTCTGCCACATCATCGGGAACTGCTGATAATGGCAAAGTACGATTGATGCGTACGGCCGAGACTGTCTCCACTTCAACCTGTATGTCTCGTCGATCGATCCCTGCGGTAATCAAATGTAACGACACATCTGACCAGGTGCGTATTTCTTCACCGTCAATGGCTTTGATCTGGTCTTTTTCCTGAAATCCAGCTTGTTGCATCAATTGGGTAGGTTCAGCCAATGTTGGTCGAATGTCATTTTTGCCCACCACAAACATCATCCAATAAAGCAAAAAGGCCAGAATAAAATTAAATGCTGGACCTGCGAACATGATTAAAAACTTTTGCCAGAACGACTTGTGGTTGTAAGTTTGGTGGTACTGTTCAGGTTGTACATCACAATCTCGAATATCAAGCAACTTGACATATCCACCTAAAGGAAATGGCGCTATGGCAATCTCAGTACCATGTTTGTCATATCTTGACCAAATAGGTTTGCCAAACCCTACACAAAAACGCAGTACTTTGACTTTAAACAAACGCGCCACCCAAAAATGGCCCAATTCATGAAAAGTGACCAAAACACCCAATGTCACAATCAACCAAAATATACTGGATAAAATACTCATAATTATTGCTGTTGTTTTTCAATCATTTCAGTGGTTAAGTTGCGAACTTCTTGATCCAAATCAATCAATTGTTGCATGGATTCAACGGTTTGGATGCTCACTTGATTCAACATTTTATCATTGAATGTGGCGATTTGGTCGAAACGAATTTTATGTTGCAAAAAAGCGGCTACAGTGACTTCATTGGCAGCATTCAAAACTGCAGGCGCTGTGCCACCTATTTTAATGGCATCACGTGCCAATGACAAACACCTAAACTTATTGGTATCAGGTTCGACAAAATTCAACTCACCAGCAGCTAACAAATCTAAAAAATCTGCACCATTACTGATTCTTTCACCCAGTCCCAATCCGTAAGAAATCGGTATTTGCATATCTGGCATACCCAGTTGAGCCAATACTGAACCATCAATAAAATGAACCAGCGAATGAATGATACTTTGTGGATGCACCATCACATTGATGTCTTCGTTAGGCATATTGAACAGCCAGTGAGCCTCAATAACCTCCAAACCCTTATTCATCAATGTGGCTGAATCCACCGATATTTTGGCACCCATATTCCATTTGGGGTGAGCCACTGCCTCTGCTGGCGTAATGTGAATGAATGATTCTGAAGGAGTTTGCCAAAAAGGACCACCAGATGCTGTCAAAGTGATGTTCCTGACATGAGCAGGTCGCTCACCCACCTCATAATTACCACCTAAACATTGATAAATGGCATTGTGCTCACTGTCTAAGGGAATGATTTTGGCGGCTGTGCTTGCTGCTTCGGCCATCACCAATTCACCTGCTGCTACAATTGATTCTTTATTCGCTAATAATAATGTTTTACCGGCTTTAACTGCAGCCAGAACTGATGGCATCCCCGCATTACCAACAATCCCGGCTACCACTAGATCCACGGCAGACTCGGTGACAATATGTTCAAGCGCCTCAGCCCCGAACAAAACCTCTGTGTTACTTGAACTCAAAGCTGCTTTGACTTGTTGATAACTGTCTGGGTCAGTAACTGTAACAACAGTAGGTTCAAACTCTTTTGCCAGCGCAATTGTTTTCTCAGTATTTTTATGGGCAGACAGGCTGTGCACCCTGAATCGGCTGGGGTGTTTTCGAATAATTGCCAGCGTGGATTCACCTATTGAACCGGTGGCACCCAATACCGAAACGGTTTTCATAGCTTTTCAAGCAAAAAATAATACAAAGGCGCTGCTGCTATCAGACTGTCAAAACGGTCAATAAAACCACCATGTCCAGGTAATAAATTCGAGCTGTCCTTGACTTGTGCCTGCCTTTTTCCCAAACTGGCAGCCAAATCTCCAACAACCGAAAACAAAGCAATAGGAACCATCATCAACAAAGCTTTGCTGATGTCGATGTCTAACAAGCGAGTGATAACTACGGCATATACTGCAACTAACACTTGTGCGCCTAACACCCCTTCCCAGGTTTTTCCTGGACTGATGTTGATTGCCAATTTATGTTTACCCATGGTTTTACCACTGACATAGGCGCCAATGTCAGCTACCCAAATCAAGAAAAACAAAACCAGTGTCCACCACCTTCCTGACTCAACCGCATACAGTTGATTCATGCTAAGTGCGAATAACATGATGGCTAACACACCAATCACCGATTTCACCACCAATTGAACACTGGTGTTTTGATAACCCCAACGGTGATTCATCAACCCTATTACCGCTAACAACCAAATGACCACATAAAGCCATATCCACTGACCGACAGGTAAAGAAAAATGGTCAAACAAATATAAGGTGAACAGAGAAATGAGCAGACCATTGATGATGGCCAAGGTTGTTTTTAATTGATTGATTTTAAGCCATTCATAAGTTGCTGCTGATTGAATAACCAAAATCAAGAAGGCAAACCATTGATGACCACCGACAATCACAATGGTGAGTAAAATGGGTGCTAATAATAAGGCGGTGATGATTCTTTGTTTAAGCATTTATTTGCTCGCTGGTTTTGCCAAATCGGCGTTCGCGTTGATTAAATTCGTCGATGATATCAGACAATTGCTGCGCACCAAAATCAGGCCATAAAACATCAGTAAAAAACAATTCAGCGTAGGCAATCTGCCACAAAAGAAAATTTGATATACGATGTTCACCACCGGTTCTTATCAACAAATCCACTGCCGGCAATTGACCAAGCGATAAATAACCATTAAATAATGATTCGTCAATTGACTCTGAATTCAACACTTCATGCTTTATGTCATTAGCCAACTTTTTTGCAGCATTCACAATGTCCCATTTACCCCCATAATTGACAGCGATGTTCAACTGTAATTTTAATTCTGCTGGATTAAGCTGACTGACTTCATGCATCTTGTTTTGTAGTTTGCTTGAAAAACGACTCAAATCGCCGATAAAGTTTTGCTTGACTCCTTGTGACAACAATTCAGGTGTTTCCTTATTTAGGGATCGCATAAACAATTCCATCAGTCTGTTGACTTCCTTTTCTGGTCTTAGCCAGTTTTCACTGCTGAATGCAAATAAGGTTAAATTAGGTACGCCTTGCTTGACACAAGCTTTAATGACAGCCTTGACTGATTTAGTTCCAGCTTGATGACCGAAGGTACGTGGCCTTTTACGACGAGTTGCCCATCGCCCGTTCCCATCCATGATTATGGCGATGTGCTGTAAACTCATTGATTAAATCCGTGAATTAAATTTCCATTAATTCTTTTTCTTTGTCAGCAATCACTTCATCGACTTGCTTAACAAATTTATCTGTCACATCCTGAACACGTTTTTCAGAACCACGCAAATCATCTTCGGTGATTTCTTTGTCATTCAACATACCCTTGAGATGTGTATTGGCATCGCGTCTGATGTTGCGAATGGCGATTTTGCTGTGTTCGGCAATTTGACCAACCAGCTTTACCAAATCCTTTCTGCGTTCTTCAGTTAATGGTGGTAAAGGAATACGAATAACCATGCCAGCACTCACAGGATTTAAACCTAAGTTTGATTGCATGATGGCTTTTTCTATTGGCTCAATCATGGTTTTTTCCCAGGGAGTTACTGTCAAAGTACGAGAATCCTGAACCGCCACATTGGCTACCTGATTTAACGCTGACGCAGAACCATAATAGTCAACCATGATACCATCCAGCAAACTGGTATTGGCACGGCCAGTACGCACACCTTTTAATTCATTGTGCAGTGCATCAATGGTCTTACCCATGCGCGCATTTGCTTCTTTGATAATGTCTTCAATCATTCTATGTCTCCTTTATGCAGTGACTACGGTGCCAATATTCTTACCTTTGACGATTTCCATCAATGCCCCTTCCTTATTCATATTAAAAATTTGGATAGGCATGTTTCGATCACGACAAAGTACCACAGCAGAAGTGTCCATTACGGCCAACTTCTTCTCTATGACCTCATCATAGGTTAAATGTTCATATTTAAAAGCATTAGGGTCAGTAACCGGATCTGCTGAGTAAATACCATCAACCTTTGTGGCTTTAAGCACCACATCAGCATTGATTTCAATGGCTCGTAAACTGGCGGCAGAATCGGTGGTAAAAAACGGATTGCCAATACCGGCAGCAAACACTGTAATATTACCTTTTTCTAAATGCCGAATGGCACGGCGTCTGATGTAATCTTCACAGACTTCATGGATACCAATGGCCGACATAACTCGTACCTTAACCCCTTGCTTTTCAAGGGCATTTTGTAATGCCAGAGAATTCATGACAGTGGCCAACATACCCATGTGGTCACCTGTGACCCGATCAATGCCAGACTTACTTAAGCCAGCACCTCGGAAGATATTACCACCACCAATCACAATCCCTATTTCTATGCCCAATTGGTGAACCTGGGCAATTTCTTTTGATATCCGATTGATGACCTGAGGATCTATTCCATAATCCTCAGAGCCCATCAATGCTTCTCCACTGAGTTTCAGCAGTATTCTTTTGTACTTATACGAATCAGTTTCCACGTGCTTGCGCCATTACTTCCTCGACAAAGTTATCTTCTTTTTTCTCGATACCTTCGCCAACTTCAAAACGCACAAATTCTACCACATCTGCGTTTTTGGCACTTAATAATTTTTCAACACTGGTGTCTGGGTCTTTAACAAACTGCTGACCTTTCAAGGTAATTTCAGCCAAGTACTTTTTGATTCTTCCACCAACCATTTTTTCAATGATCTCAGCTGGCTTACCAGAATCTGCAGCTTGTGCAATCAGAATTTCTTTTTCTTTTTCTAATTGTGCAGCAGGCACCTGATCTTCAGAAACATATTCTGGATTGGCGGCAGCTACGTGCATGGCCAAATCTTTAACCAACTCATCATCACCACCAGTGATAGAAACTACCACGCCGATGTTTTTACCATGCGAGTAAAAGCCCACAGTTCCATCATCTTTGGCTTCTACCACTTGAGTTCTTCTCACCTGGATGTTTTCACCAATCTTGGCTACCAAATCTGTACGGATTTGCTCTAAAGTTTTACCTTCGATTTCAGCCGCCATCAAAGATTCAACAGCTGTGGCTTTGTTGGTCAAAGCAGCTTGAACCACTTTGTCTGTAAAACTCAAAAAGTTTTCATCTTTAGCTACGAAATCAGTTTCACAGTTAACTTCAACCAGCACAGCTGTTTTGCTATCAGCTGAAGTTGCAATTTTGA
Source organism: Lysobacterales bacterium (assembly GCA_020442635.1). Taxonomy (GTDB): domain Bacteria; phylum Pseudomonadota; class Gammaproteobacteria; order Xanthomonadales; family Marinicellaceae; genus Marinicella. The sequence goes on along the minus strand of JAGRJR010000026.1, from coordinate 27,050 downwards.
TGATACCATCGGCAGCCACACGACCTGATTTTTTAGCAGCTTTAGCTGCACCTGATTTTCTTAAATTCTCGATAGCTATTTCCAAATTGCCATCAGTTTCAACCAATGCTTTTTTACATTCCATCATGCCTGCACCGGTGATTTCACGCAATTCTTTTACCATTGAAGCTGTAATGCTCATATTTTTACCTCTCAATAAGTGAAAATAGTCCGGCCGCTTTAAACGGCCAGACTTTGAAATATTTCAGTGACTTTATCTGACTTGAGCCAGACAAAGAATCATAAAGATTTATTCTTCAGTTTTTTTTGCCACTTTCTTTTTAGTGGTTTTCTTCTTAGTCACTTTCTTTGTGGTGGTTTTCTTGGTGACTTTTTCGGCAGCTTCATCATTAGTCTCTGCTTCCACTTCAGCTTTAACTACTTCAGCACTTTCCTCAACCACTGTTTCTTCTTTTACTTTGTCAGCGGTTTTTTTGGCTTTCGCTGGCTTGTCTTCTTTGGGAGCAATTTGCATGGCTGCTTTGCCTTCCAAAATTGAGTCAGCAGCAGTGGCTGCATACAATCTGATGGCTTTCATAGCATCATCATTGGCAGGAATCACATAATCCACATCTTTGAAGTAGTTATTGGTATCAACCACTGCAACCACTGGGATACCCAATTTTTTGGCTTCATTAATAGCAATCGCTTCATAACGTGTATCCAAAATAAACAGCGCATCCGGCAAACCTTTCATGTCCTTAATACCACCCAAGGTTTTTTCCAACTTGGTTCTTTCGCGTTCCATTTCAAGCTGTTCTTTTTTCACAAAGCGCTCGATGCGACCATCTTTTTGCATCGCTTCGATGTCTTTCAGACGGTTGATTGAATCACGAACGGTTTTGAAATTGGTCAACATACCACCCAACCAACGGTGTGAAACAAACGGCATACCACAACGTTGTGCTTCTTCTCTAACAGCCTTGCTGGCTGCACGCTTGGTACCAACAAACATGACTTTACCGCGTCTTGAAGCAATTTTGCCCATGAAGTTCATGGCATCATTCAACATTTCTTCGGTTTTGCGTAAGTCGATAATATGAATTTTATTTCTGGCGCCAAAAATATAAGGGGCCATCTTAGGGTTCCAATATCTGGTATTGTGCCCAAAGTGAGCACCAGCTTCCAGCAGCTGTTTGACAGTAACTTTTGCCATTTTCGATTTCCTATGTTTTAGGGTTATTTCAATACCAGCTTAAATCGCAGCAACTCATCAAAGGAGCACCCTGCTGCGAATTGCAAAGCTAGCAGACATTGAGCTTGTGTTCCTATAGACACAAACCTTTAATCAAACAACAATATTATTTGATTTTCTTTTCGTTATAAATCACATGTTTTCTGACAACTGGATCATATTTCTTCATTTCCATTTTGTCAGGTGTGTTTTTTTTGTTTTTATCAGTGGTGTAATAATGACCTGTACCGGCACTTGAAACCAACTTGATTTTATCTCTTTTACTGTTACTCATGATTACACCTTCTCACCACGATGACGCATTTCTGCCAAAACGGCATCAATACCTTTCTTGTCGATGATTCTCATGCCTTTGGCAGAGACTCGTAATTGTACCCAACGGTTTTCACTTTCCACCCAAAACTTGTGGTTTTGCAAGTTAGGTAAGTATCTTCTGCGGGTTTTGTTCATCGCGTGTGAAACATTATTTCCAAACACGGTTTTCTTTCCAGTAACCTGGCAAACTCTTGACATAATTCTTCTCTCTAATCAGTGATTACTTTTTAGTGTCCAGCTTCTCAGTAATACGAGCAGCTTTACCTTCACGACCACGCAAGTAGTACAACTTAGCTCTGCGGACTTTACCACGACGCTTAACAGTTACACTGTCAATCAACGGGCTGTGAGTTTGAAACACACGTTCAACACCTTCACCATAAGATATTTTTCTTACTGTGAATGCTGAATTTAAGCCGCGATTTTTAATCGCAATAACCACGCCTTCATAGTTTTGAACACGTTCCCTGCTGCCGTCAATGACTTTTACACCAACCACTACGGTATCACCGGGGCTGAATTGTGGTAAATCACTGCGTAATTGTGCAGCTTCGATTTGTTTAATAATGTCACTCATGATTTTTTCTCTTAATCAATCATTCTTCTGGGTACATGAGCAGTTTTTCAACTCTCAGAGGTGCCTTCCAATAAATCAGGCCTTCTTCGTTTTGTTATTTCCAGCGATTGCGCATCTCGCCATTTTTGAATGGCTTCATGATGCCCGCTTAATAACACGGGTGGGACGCCTGATTGTCCCAACAGTTCTGAACGGGTATACTGCGGATAACCGAGCATTCCGTTCATAAAAGAATCAGTCTCAGCTGACTCTTCTGAACCAAGTACGCCTTGCAGCTGTCGCGCCACAGCATCAATGACTACACATGCAGCCATCTCACCACCACTGATGACGTAGTCACCAATAGAAATTTCAATATCGACATGTTGGTCAATAAACCTTTGATCCACACCTTCATATCGACCACAAACTAAAGTAATTTGAGCCATATTCGCCCAATCATTACATTGCCGTTGTTCCAACTTACCACCTTGGGGCGAGAGAAACACAACCGAGCCAGTCTGCCCTCTGGTAGCTATGTGCTCCAAAGTCCTCAGCAAAGGATCATACATCATGACCATCCCAGCACCACCACCAAAGGGTTTATCATCGACCCTGCCGTGTTTGTTTTCAGCAAAATCTCGGGGATTAAAACAATTCAGTTTCAAAACCCCTGACTCAATTGCCTTTCCTATGACGCCGTAACTGAGTGTTTGTTGAACCATTTGTGGAAACAATGTAATGACATTTATTTCCATTTACTCACTTTCCAGTTCCCAGTCCACCGTTATGGTATGGTTAAGCAAATCGACCTGCACTACAGTGCCACCAAGTATATAAGGTATTAACAGCTCTTTTGATGTTGCTGTTTCTAATACCAGCACATCATTTGCCCCAGTTTCAAATATAGACTTAACCTCACCCAACACCTCACCATCCAGATTCTTAACAACCAAACCTATTAATTGCATCCAGTAGTATTCATCATCAGGCAGCTGATCCAATTCACCGGCCAAGATTTCAATTTCTTTACCGATGAAGGTTTGGGATTTTTCCCGGCTATCTATACCTTTAAAATAAGCAATCATGGTCTTGCCATGCCTTTTTGCTTTGATTCCTTTAATCAAATCACCTCCCACATACCATTGTGAGAAGTTAGCGATGTTTTCCATTGGCTGGGTATACGAATACACTTTAAGCCAACCCTGCACACCAAAATGGCCGGTGATTTTACCTACAGTTAATAAATCATCCGACACAGCAATTAAGCTGATTTTTGTGCTTGTTTCATCAAACTGCCAACGCGGTCAGAAACCTGCGCACCTTGACTAATCCAATGATTAATTCTTTCAATATTTAAGTTCAGCTTTACTTCCTGACCTCTTGCCATTGGATTGAAAAAACCCAATCTTTCCAATGCTTTACCGTCGCCAGCATTGCGTGAATCGGTAGCCACTACTTTATAGAAAGGGGCGCGTTTTGCACCATGCCTAACTAACTTAACTTTAACCATAATTTTCCTCTAAAAATTCAGGGCTCTAAAAAAGACGGGCAATTTTATAGGAAAACGCTTTGAGAATACAGTAATAATTTGGCTTTTTTACTGTTTTTTTGGGACAATTGACTAGTGAAATCAGACTATATAAATATACTTAGTTCAAAATACCAACTTCATCGGCATCCAAAATACCATGCCTGATTGCCATGTGAGTGAGCTTTACTTCGTTTTGCAATTCCATTTTCTCAAGAATACGGTATTTATAAGTGGCAACGGTTTTGTCATTCAAATCGAGAATTTTACCAATTTCTTTGGCCTTTTTGCCCCTGACCAACAACATCATGACATCCATCTCACGATTGGTCAATATATCAAATGGCGATTCCTTCTTACCACCGGGCAACATGGAAAGTGCCATCTGTTGTGCGATGTCTGCACCCACATATTTCTGACCACCATACACTTTTTTGATGGCATCCTCAAGTTCCTGTGCAGCACAACCTTTAGTCAGGTAACCATTGGCACCGGCATCTAACATTTGCTTCGGATAAGGGTTTTCCGCATGAATGGTTAAAATGATAATACGCACATATTTATCAAGTTCTGTTATTCTGCGTGTTGCCTCCAAACCACTCATCCTTGGCATATTAACATCCATCAATATCACATCAGGCTTTAATTCTTTGACTTTTTCCAAAGCCTCATATCCATCTCGGCTTTCTCCAACAATTTTGATCCCTGACATTTTTTCAATCACCATGCGAATGCCTGTCCTCACAATATCATGGTCGTCTACCAACATCACTTTAATCATAAACTGTCACCTGTTATTAATCTCAAGGAATTGTATTCGATTTCTCATCTAACATGATATACAACACTTAAAAAATCATGACACTATTTAACAATATGATGACAGCAATCAAATGCTATGCCATTAATTCAAGAAATTTTACCACTGCATCCATCTGCCAATTTACTCGTAAAAAACCTCACAGTATAATGTGCCGATGATTACGATTAAGGCAGCAGCCAAACCCACACCAAGCAATTTAAAATTTGGCCTAGCACTGGCCGGAGGCGGGCCATTAGGTGGTTTTTATGAACTGGGCGCCCTATGCGCCATTCAGGACAGCCTGGAACCTTTGGAAATGACAGAACTGGACGTCTATGTTGGCGTCAGCGCGGGTGCTTTCATTGCTGCTGGCTTAGCCAATGGCATTGATTTGAAAAAAATGTCACAAATTTTTGCCTTCAGCAAAAGGACTGAAACACCTTTCAATCCCGATCATTTTTTACAACCTGCTTATAAAGACTATATCCTGAATTTAGCCAAAACTCCGGCACTGATTTCAAAAACCTTACTCAAATGGCTACACAATCCGTTGAAAACCAGCGTTGTAGATTTATTAGAGATGGCAGGCACTGCATTACCAGCAGGGGTTTTCAACAATGAAAAACTAGAGAATTTTCTCAAGACCATCATTCAGGATTACGGACAAACTAACGATTTCAGAAAACTCAAAAAAGAGCTTTATGTGGTTGCCTGTGAGTTAAACAGCGGGAAAATTGCCGCTTTTGGTAACAACATCAGAAATCACATACCCATTTCAAAAGCAGTACAAGCTTCTTCAGCGTTACCCGGCTTGTATTCACCAGTCAACATTGAAGGCAAGTATTATGTTGATGGTGCCCTACGCCGCACCATGAACGCCTCGGCAGCTTTAAAGCAGGATACACATTTATTGTTTGCAGTCAATCCTATTGTTCCTTTTGAGCGTAGCATAGAATTGAATAAGAAAGGATTGGCCGAGGGTGGTTTACCATTGGTCTTGTCACAAACGTTCCGGTCAATTGTTCAATCAAGACTCAAATCAGGGCTAGATAAATATGAAAGCCTTTATCCTCATGCCGATATTATTCTGGCGGAGCCTGACGCTGATGATGAAACATTGTTTAAATCCAACTTGTTCAGTTATTCAAAACGTGATCAGTTATGTGAATATGCATTTCAATTAACTCGAGAACACATCAGAAAACAGCAAAATGACATGACGCCAGTTTTACAGAGACATGGCCTGTATATCAACCACACCAACTTGAGTCAACCTAATCGTTCGATCCTGTCGTTCATTCATGAAAAGAGTACACCTTTACATTGGTCGGAACAACTCAGCCATTCCCTTGATGCCTTGGAAAGAAGCATTCGCGCAAGCAACAGACCTTGAAACCAAGCAATGAATGCAAGACATAAAAAAACCACCCTCATAAGGTGGTTTTTTTGATAACTACACAAAACAATAATCAGCGACCTTTGCCTGAACGCTTAGACCAAGCATAAATCTTTATTATTTTTTACTGACTTTTTTCTTAGTCACTTTTTTAGCTGTGGTTTTTTTAGCCACTTTTTTCTTGGTAGTTTTTGTAGCTGGTTTTGCCGCTTTGGCTGCTGCTTTTTTCACCTCTCCAGCCGTTTCAATGGCTGTATCCTTGATGGAAGAAGTGGCTTTTTTGATGTCACTAACTACAGCGACCCCTGAGTCCTTGACCAACTTACTGACCTCTTTGGTGAGTGCTTCAATTCTTTGTAACAACTCACTTAATTCGTTACCAGTTGGCACACCGAGGTTTTTTAATGATTTTTCCACACGTTTTTCAAAAACATCTTCCAGCTTGTCCCAACTTTCTGACGCTCTTTTTTTAGCGGAGTTGACGGTTGAACTTACTGTTGATTTAACATCGCTCACCGCCTTTTGTGGTACTGATTTGAATAATTTTTCAAAATCTTTACCTTCATCAATCAATTTATCATAAATTTTCTTACCTTCAGACTGTGCTTTGGCAAAAGCGCCAAGACCAGCCAACCATATTTCATTGGCAGATCCCACTAATGTTTCTGCCAGTTTTGGTGTTTTTTTGTTAGCAGGTGCTGCTTTTTTCAATGTTTTTTTCTTAGCCATATTGTTCTCAAAAATTTTATTCGCAGTCTATTATGCCTATTTTAATAGAGCAATCATACTAAAGGTCAACTTTCTTTGTGCGTATTTCTGATTATTCATTGTTAATCATCTGGATTCTTTTTAAAATACTCACCCCGTAAGGGAGCCATAACGCCTTCCAAAACCAACCATCAAGAAAAACATCATGACAGACAGAAAAGTACTGGCCAATGCCATCAGAGTCCTTGCAATGGATGCCGTTCAACAAGCCAATTCAGGGCACCCTGGCGCTCCCATGGGTATGGCCGATATTGCTGAAGTATTATTTAATGATTTTTTGAGACACAATCCCAACAATCCCAACTGGTTTAATCGGGATCGGTTTGTGATGTCAAATGGTCACGGTTCCATGTTGCCGTATGCTGCTTTGCACTTATCTGGTTATGATTTAAGCATTGAGGACCTCAAAGACTTCAGACAACTACATTCAAAAACGCCAGGGCACCCTGAATATGGTTATACACCTGGCATTGAAACCACCACAGGTCCTTTAGGACAAGGCATTGCCAATGCTGTTGGAATGGCTTTGGCAGAAAAATTGCTGGCGGCACAATTTAATCAACCAGGTTATGACATCATTGATCATTTCACCTACGTATTCCTTGGTGATGGATGCTTGATGGAGGGCATCTCCCATGAAGCTTGCTCATTGGCAGGCACACTGAAATTGAGCAAATTAATAGCCGTTTATGATGACAACAATATATCCATCGACGGAGAAGTCGATGGCTGGTTCACTGATGATACACCACAACGTTTCCGAGCGTATGGCTGGCAAGTGCTAGAAAATGTAGATGGTCATGATGCCAACGCCATCCAAGCAGCCATTGAAGCCGCACAACAAGCAACAGACAAACCTACACTGATCTGTGCTAAAACTGTTATTGGTAAAGGCGCTCCAAATAAAGCCGGTTCTCATGATTGCCATGGCGCGCCACTGGGTGAAGAAGAAATCAAAGCCACCCGCGAGGCCTTGAATTGGTCACATGCACCTTTTGTCATTCCTGATGAAATCTACACAGCATGGAATGCCAAAGTTAAAGGACAACATGCTGAAACCAAATGGAATGAAAAGTGGTCTGCATACCAGCAAGCTCACACGAAATTGGCCGAAGAGCTTGCCAGAAGAATAAAGGGGCACTTACCTGCAAACTGGCATGACAATGCCGCTAACTACCTGTCAAAAATTTGCAGCGACCAACCTGAAGTTGCTACCCGTCAAGCCTCTAAACTGGCATTGGAAGGATTGGGGCCGATATTACCAGAGTTTTTTGGGGGGTCAGCTGATTTAACACCGTCAAACAACACGTTCTGGTCTGGTTCGAAGTCCATTAATAACGGTGATTTTACTGGCAATTACATGTCTTATGGAGTGCGCGAATTTGCCATGAGCGCCATCACCAATGGCATGACTTTACATGGTGCTTTTATTCCTTACAGTGCCACCTTCCTGATGTTTTCAGAATATGCGCGCAATGCTTTGCGCATGGCTGCCTTGATGAAAATCAGAAATATTTTTGTTTATACCCATGACTCCATTGGTGTTGGAGAGGATGGCCCAACTCACCAACCCGTTGAACAAACACCTACTTTACGCATGATTCCTAACATGCATGTATGGCGCCCATGTGACGCCGTTGAATCTGTAGTTGCCTGGCAATCAGCTGTTGAAAAAACAGATGGTCCCAGTTGTTTGTTGTTTACCCGACAAAAAGTTAAACATCAAGACAGAACGGAAGAACAAATTAAAAACATATACCAAGGAGGTTATGTGCTTCAAGATTGTACAGACCAGCCTGAATTAATCATCATTGCCACAGGATCAGAAGTCGGCATTGCAGCAGAAGCCACACAATCACTCAATGAAGCGGGGTATCGAATCAGATTGGTTTCTATGCCTTGTACCCAAACCTTTGAAGCACAATCTGATGACTATAAAGAATCTGTACTGCCTACAACTTGCACAAAACGATTGGCGGTAGAGGCCGCCCATGGAGATTACTGGTATAAATACGTGGGCCTTGAAGGAAAAATTATTGCTCAAAACACTTTTGGCGAATCCGCACCTGGTGAAGTGTTGTTTGAACATTTTAATTTTACCGCTGACAATATCACTCAAACAGCCCTAAAAATGCTCAACAAAGGCTAAGACTTGATTGACCCATACACAGATCAAAGCTGGCTTAATGTACAAACCTGAAAAGACCATATAATGGACTTTTCAGGTTTGACTTAATCTATGGTTCCAAGCCAATATTTTCTTTGGCTTTGGCAATCGCTAAACTTTTTTTGGCGGCCTTTTTGGCAGCCTTTTTGGCTATTTTCATTAACTCCTGTTTAATTTCCATTTCTTGCTTTTTGCCACGTTTCAAGGAGTTATTTTCGATGATTTCAACCATCCGTTCGATGCGGTTGTACATCGACTCCACCTGCTTGGCATGTTGCTCCATTTGTTCAAGCAAAACCTCACATCTTTTTAATTTTTCTTCTACCACTGAAATATCAGTCATTCATTGCCACCTTCAAAGTTGTTTCCGGATACATTTTTCTCACGGGACCTACAATATTTTCATCAACTTTAGAAACAATAGAAATATTTTTACTTGGATAATCAAGCTTATTCAGGAAATAACGCATACAATTTATTCGGGCACGTTTCTTGTCATCAGACTTAATTACAGTCCAAGGAGTCAAAGGATTATCTGTATGAAAAAACATGTCCTGTTTAGCAGCAGTGTAATCATCCCACTTATCTAAGGACTCAACGTCAACAGGACTGAGTTTCCAATGCTTCAAAGGGTCATTTTTTCTGCTGTGAAACCTTCTCAACTGTTCTTGCCGGGTAACAGAAAACCAAAACTTAAACAAAATGATACCCGAATTAACCAACATTTGCTCAAAAGGAAATACTTGGCGCATAAACTCAAGATACTCCTGCTCTTGACAAAAACCCATTACCCTTTCAACACCGGCACGGTTATACCAGGAACGGTCAAAAAACACCATTTCTCCTTTAGTTGGTAACTGTGAAATGTATCGTTGGAAATACCATTGACCACGTTCTCTTTCAGTCGGTTTTTCCAAAGCCACCACATGAGCTGCCCTGGGGTTCAAGTGTTCCATAAACCGTTTGATGGTCCCCCCTTTTCCTGCCGCATCACGACCCTCAAATAAACAAACGATTCTTTGTCCTGTTTCCTTGACCCAACTTTGAACCTTTAACAACTCAGTTTGTAATAAATGCTTTTCGGTCTCATAATCGATTAACTCAATTTTGTTACTGTAAGGATACTCACCTGCTTTGTGTGACAAAGTCATCAAGTCTTTGCTACTGATGTTCTTTTTTTGCTTCATCACATACCTGTGATCAGAGTATTTGGCCAACAACTTTTTGGCTTCTTCAGAGTTCATGTTTGCTATTTTTTTCATAAGGGCTTGTCTTTTGGTTGAGTCATTTTCGAAAAGCAAAAAAAATCACCTAACCAGTGGTTATATATTTAATACTTCAGAAAATTTAACTGTTCAAAACCACTACCAGAAATTTATCATTCCAGTAATTATCAATGTCTGCGGCTGCTTTCCCAACAACCTTACCTATTTTACTCTGACATCAACTAAAACTTAAGAGGTCAGGATACATTCTGATATAAACTTTGACATCTATCAACAATTTAACCCGAATTAGAAAAGATTTAATAGTTGCCCACAAAAAAAGGCAAATAAATGCCTCTTTTTATGGTTTTTGTTGATACTCTAATCGACTACCCTGACATCAACCTCAAGCCTGACAAAATCACCTGGATATTGATTCAATTGCGTATGGTATAACTCACCACCGTATTCATAGGTCACATCATAACCCATAAAACGCTCTTCTTGATGGTAATAAGTTTCAACATAACAAGTTTGTCTAGGGGCATGGTGGTTATTTTTATTTGCACCAATGCCAGCACCAATCAATATCCCCAAGGCTGTGGAAGCGTCTCGTCCTCTGCCTTTACCAAACTTGTTACCAATAGCACCACCGATAATGCCTCCCAAAACAGCATTACCCGCATTAGATGTTCTTGGACGGTGTCGATACCTGTCATCAAGACCTCGATCACACACCTGTCGCTCCTCAGGCATGGAGACTGATTGATATATGGGCTCGACCTCAACAACCCGACCATATTCAACTTGGTTATATCTGTTGGCAGAAGCAATCAGTGGTAAACCCATGGCCAAAACCAGTAACATCATTTTTTTCATAACAAACTCCAGTCAATTGGTAATAAAACCATTTTATGTAAAAACAATGAATGCAATCTGAATACGAATATTTGTTCAGGATACGTTTAGATTCGGGTTATTTTCGAAAAGGTTGGCCGAGTCATGCAACTCGGCCAACAAAAGCGATGCATAAAAATGTCATCGCTCATTGTCGCTACCAGGACTTTGACCATATCCTAAAAATGTAGCGACTTCTTACCCACATTAATATTGTAAGCAATAAATTTCAAAATGAGAAGTTTTTTGTTTTGAATCTGCAGTCGGGTCAAATATGATCAAAACAACTTCATCACATCTTCCAGACTCATGGGTTTTCCAAACAGATAGCCTTGTCCAAAATTAAAACCCAATGCCTGTAAAACTTCAAGTTGCTGATCATATTCCACACCCTCAGCCACCAATTTCGTTTCCAGTCTTTGTGCCATGGATGCAATCGATTCAATGATGATTTGATACCTTTCACTTTTGAACATGTTTCGCACAAAAACTTGATCGACTTTTAACACATCAAAATCCAATTCTAGTAATTGTTCCATTCCAGAATGACCTGTGCCAAAATCATCAGCACACACCAAAAAACCGATTTCCTTACATTTCTTTATCCAATGCCTGGCTTTTTTAAAATCAACCACCATGGTTTCAGTGATTTCGAGTTTGAGGCGGTTAGGTTGTATACCATGTTGTTTGACCTTAGCAACGACCCTTTGCAAAAACTGATTATCGTCCAATTGTTTTGCAGATACATTGATATTGATAAATACATGGTCAGGTAAAACGCTCAGCAGTTCAATTGCCCTGGAAAACACCAATTCTCCAACCTCAATAATCAGGTCAGTTTCTTCGGCCAGTGCAATAAATTCTACCGGTGAGATGAAACCTCGCTCAGGATGAGACCAGCGACTTAATGCTTCAAATCCAGCTATTTGATTTTTTTGTATTTCCTGAATAGGCTGATAAACAGTTTGAATGTCACCATTATTAATAGCGGTGCGTAATTCACTTTCTAGTTTAAACTTGGACAAGCCGGTTTGTTCAACCACGGATTCAACCTGGTTAAGCAAATTACTGTTTTTTGCGGTCATGCCTTGCGATGGTAACAGGCTTCTGAAACGTTTCAACAGAACGCCAACCAATGCTTTCACAATGGCATCACTTTCAGCCAGTCTGTTGGTAATTTGTTCGGTTTTTACTTCCAACAAAACAACTGGCGTTATGGCTCTTGCAGAAGTTGACCTTGGTGATTGATCCAATACACCCATCTCACCAAACAACTCACCCTCATTAAGAATATCAATGATGGTGTCATTGGATTCTGCAAAAATTTCAACCTGACCTTTTTCAATGATGTAGGCGCAGTCAGAACTGTCACCCCCATGAAAAATGATTTCGCCTTGTTCAAATTGCTTGATATGGTAACCCATGACCTGCCCTCAATTATCTCAATAATCTTAACTCAATTTGAAAAAAAAAGCCCCAAATCGGGGCTTTTTTTAATGATTTGCCTATTTTTATTTAAGCAAAAATACCATAAGGCATTTTCGCCAATAACGGTGCGATTACCAAAGAAACAATGGCCATCACATTAATCAAAATATTCATGGCCGGTCCAGAGGTGTCTTTGAAAGGATCACCTACAGTATCACCGACCACAGCAGCTTTATGAACATCTGAACCTTTTCCGCCTAGATTGCCTTTTTCTACATATTTTTTAGCATTATCCCAAGCACCTCCGGCATTAGCCATGGTTAGCGCCAGCAACACACAAGTGATCAAAGCCCCACCGAGCATACCCCCCAAAGCAGCTGCACCCAAACCAAATCCAACCACCACAGGTGCCAATACCGCCAACGCACCTGGACCCATCATTCGTTTCAAAGCCGCTGTTGTTGCGATATCAACACATTTCTTACTGTCTGGCTGAGCTGTACCTTCCATCAAACCTGGAATTTCCTTGAACTGTCGACGTATTTCTTTGATCATATCAAAAGCAGCATCACCAACGGCTCTCATGGTCATGGCCGATACGATAAATGGGAAAATACCACCCAAGAACATACCCATCAATACTTTAGGGTTACCAATATCCAGGGTAAAGCCATCAACCTGACTTGAAATAACTTCGATGAAAGCAGCAATGATCGCCAAAGCAGCGAGACCGGCAGCGCCAATGGCAAAACCTTTACCAATTGCAGCGGTAGTATTTCCCACTTCATCAAGACCATCAGTTATTTCACGCGTTTCGGATCCCAATTCTGCCATCTCAGCAATTCCACCTGCATTATCAGCAACGGGTCCATAAGCATCGATGGCCATAGTGATTCCCACAGTTGACAGCATGCCTACTGCAGCAATCCCCACACCATAAACACCGGCACCTTCGGGTAATATGGTCGAAGTTCCAAATATGATAGCAGCCAAAGTAATCACTGGAATCACTACCGACTCCATGCCAACTGCTAACCCCGAAATCATCACAGTAGCAGGCCCTGTCTCACCGCCTTTAGCAATATCTCTCACAGGTTTTCCACCAGTGTAATACTCTGTCACCAAACCGATCAAAATACCGCCAACTGCGCCTAGTAAAACACACTGCCAAACCATTGATTTAATGCCTAACATGTTGGTTGTAAAATAAGCAGCGGCAATAAAAACCACAGTGGCTCCCATGGTTCCAAAACGCAAAGCAACATCAGGTTTTTTACCTGAAAACATTTTCACCAGAAAGATACCAATGATTGAACAAATCAAACCTGTAGAAGCCAGGGCTAACGGTAAAAACATCAAATCTTGCTGTCTCTCAGCAATTTGTTGATACAAAGCCATGGACATGGTTGATGCTATGGCGATACAAGCAATCATGGCGCCACAATACGATTCGAAGATGTCTGAACCCATGCCAGCCACATCACCCACATTGTCACCCACATTATCAGCAATCACGCCAGGGTTTCGTGGATCATCCTCAGGAATACCGGCTTCCACTTTACCCACCAAATCAGCACCTACATCAGCACTTTTGGTAAAAATACCGCCGCCGACACGAGAGAATAGAGCCACCACGGAACCACCCATACCAAAACCATGAATCGATTCAACGGTGTGTGGATCGCCTCCAAACATCCAATATAAAGTTCCCAATCCAAGCAAGCCCATGGCTGCCACAGTTAAGCCCATGATGGAACCACCATAAAAAGCCACTGACAAGGCTTTTGCTGCGCCGTCTTCATTGGCTGCAACAGTTGTTCTTACATTAGCTTTGGTGGCCGAAAACATTCCAAAGTACCCAGCAATTCCTGAACACACGGCACCCATGATAAACGCAAATGGTGTATGCCAATCTCCAAAACCGAGATACAAACCCACCAATATAGCTACCACAAAAATCATCAAAAGACTGTATTCACGCTTCATGAACACCATAGCTCCTTCATGTATTTGTTGGGCAATTTCTTTCACTCGGCCTGAACCGGCTGGCATCTTGTTAACCATCATGAAAATAATCAATGCCATAAGCAGGCCGAACCCACCTACCAGCAATGGGATTAACGCTTGATTCATATAAATTTCCTCTTTTTTTGTTTTTAGAATTAGCACATAATCTTAACATATCAACAAACAAAGTTGCTCAAGTAGAATCACTTAAATCACTATTAGTTTGTCGCATATTTACAGATGAAATACCTCATTCCTGTAAAACCTGTCATTAGTCAGAGCAATTGCTTATAATGCCTTGCCAAACTAAATAAAATTACTGAATTATTATGTTTTCCCAACACCCAGTCATTGATTTTGATCCAATTTTTTTATCAATAGGCCCTTTAGACATTCACTGGTATGGCATTACTTATCTGATTGGTTTTGGTTTTTATTTTTTACTGGGCAAATACCGTTTAAAAAAATATCCCAGCTCATGGAATGATGAACAGTTATCCGATTTTCTATTCTATGGAGCACTGGGGGTTATCATTGGCGGACGGCTTGGTTGGGTGTTGTTCTATAACGATGCGTCGATTATCAACAATCCTTTGCTACCTTTTAAAATTTGGGAAGGTGGCATGTCTTTCCACGGCGGTTTGACTGGAGTTTTACTGGCCATGTGGTATTTCAAGAACAAAGCCAAAAAATCTTTTTTTGAAATCAGTGACTTCATCGCCCCTTTGGTTCCCACCGGCATATTGGCCGTTCGGCTAGGCAACTTCCTCAATGGTGAGCTTTGGGGACGTTTGACTGATAAACCCTGGGGAATGATTTTTCCAGATGCTTTACCTTATCAGTTGCAACCGCAAACCATGGAACCCAGCGCCTGGCAACAACTATATCAGGCTGGTGAACTTGATGTTTTTGCACGCCACCCCTCGACCTTGTATGAAGCATTTGGAGAGGGTCTGTTGACTTTTATCATTGTATGGACTGTTGCCCATTTTGCAAAAAAACGTGGCACTGTTTCAGCGGCATTTTTACTTTGTTATGGTACAGCCAGATTCATTGTTGAATTTTTCCGTGAACCAGATGCTAACAGAGGGTTTATAGCATTTGACTGGATGACTATGGGTCATTTATTAACTTTGCCCATTCTGGCATTTGGCTTGTGGATTTTAGTCAGCAATAGCAGGTCAATCAAAAAGCTGTGAATCAGTAAAAACCAGCCAGATTTAATTGTCGACCACCACCTCGACGAGCGTCTCCCACCGAACTGAGTATCGCATCTAACTCAAAATGACCGCCTTTCGGAATGATGTTGAGGTTAAGTTGCCACCGGTTAGGTTGTAAAAATAAAGTGCCTGACACACTCAAGACCTGAGAATCACTGCTGAACGTTCCTACTATCATCCCTTTGGTTTTGGTTTCAAATACCAATTTAACAGTTCCCATATCCTTGGCAGATGGTTGCAGCATTTTAAAATCTTGTAAAGTTATATCACCATACAACTGCTCCAAGCCACCTGTCTCAGCATATTTCAAACCTTGAAGATTGAACTGCGCATAACCAGCTAATTGGCCATAGTTCATTTGTACATAGGGCCTTATCAATTCCCAGTCCAAAAAACCGCGAATCTTTCCTACTTCAACCAAGCCCTTCTCAATTCTATTGATGTCAAATTTCAAATCATAGTGCTGTTTATTGACACGCACTTCACCAGCAAGAGCATTATATGACCTTGGATATAATAACCATTCAGCTTCCCCCAGAGGCATGGTTATATAAGTCAAATTTTCGGCGCTGCCTTTAACCGCACTGCCACTGATTCCGCTTAATTTTATCGGCCTGAGTTGGGCTTCCACATGTGGGTAGTATAAGTTCAATGGTGTAATAGCTATGGCAATAATGATCATGATGACCAAGATAAATACCCACCTAAATAATTGCCCTAATCGACTACCAGTGCTTCTCATGGTTTCACTAACCTCATTCTGACGTTGGTTAAACCCAGATTTCGATCGGTGACATTCACATCTATTTGATCAACCACGATGTCATATTGTTGTTGAATAGATTGCAACCAATCCACAACCAAATCAAAGGCCGCATTACTCAACCAAACTGTCAGGGTATTATTGTCGACGGGTTCGGTGCGGTTGACCATTTCTTGCAAACCCACTTGACTTAACTGACGATCAACCCAGGAAGAAAAAGTGGTGTTGCTTGGGAACGGTGCCTTTTGTGTATTGACTGAAGTCAAGACATTCGGCTTCATGCTTTGCATTTGGGTCAATTGTTGTTGCAGATTATTTTTAATCACAATTTGTTGATTAAGGTGTTTGTTAAGCGGTTGATAAATTAACACCCAAAACAACACTATACTCACCAGTACCGAACCTATTTTTATCAGTTGCTGTTCATTCTGAGTCAAACTTTTATACCACTGTCTCATCTTGCTGTAACCGTCAAAATTGATTTATAAACATTGTCGTCACTTAATTCATTCACCCCTATTTTAACATTGTAATTGTAGGCTGCCGCCTGAAGTTGCTGATGAAAATTATTGACGGTGCTGAGATTGGGCGCAGAAATCTGTATTTCAAGTTTTTCACTAACTAATCGCATATCTGCAATTTGTACATTTTTCATGGTACGAGTTACAGTACCCAAGTGATGCACCATATTAATAAAAATCGAGGTGTTTACTGTTGACTGATTGGAGGACAATTGCATCCGGGATCGCATGGCTGCAAAAGGGTCAATTAGCTCTGCGGGAGCAGCATCTGAGAAAGTCTGTTGAAACAAGACTTGTTGTTGTGATTTCAATTCATCAATATCACGACCCAGTTGCCAGGACTGAAATAATTGAATACCTAACCAGCTAATTAACAACAAAACTGCAAGCCCGGAAACCATTCGCCAGGATTCCATATTCGCTTGTTGTTCTTGTTCCCTGAGTTCATCAACATATAAGTTAATCGGATGCTGTCGTGATAAAAAATCAACACAACTTAATTCGTTCAAATCTTGTTGAACTTCTAAATCAACCCCTGCCAACGCTCTTGAATCATTGGTATATATCACCGACAAATCTTTTTTGAACAAAGTTATCAGTTGTGACAATTGTTGATTGGCCGCCCGCATGGCCTGCCCATCGGCAAATCTGATAATCGAATAATTATCTTCGACCCAAACCGAGATAGCTTTGTCAATGTTCGGAATCCAGTCCAACTCAGAGTAGATAGCCAACACCTTCAGTTGATGGTTTTTGATGTCCTGATCTATACCCTTAAGTAAAACTTTTTCAATAGCGATCACATCCTGGCTACCATCGCCATTTAAACTGAAGGCATAATAATTATCCTCAACATCATTACTCAGTTCCTCTTCAATAGCAAAGGGTATTGACTTTTTAAGAACGTCCTGATTTTTGGAAGGGATATGTGTTTTGCTTTGATACAGCCAAGTAGCAGGTAGCAGCAAGACCAAGTCGATGGCTTTTAACGCTGCATCTGACCACTGGGTGATTTTTGTTTTTTGTAATTTGGATTGCGCATCGAAACTGTATAAACAATTTGGCTTGCCATCAGCTTCGATGCGCAATATATGTTGTAGCTGCATAAATGACGGTTTTATCTTTCAGCCGTTAAAACCGTTTATTATACGCCTTTTCTGTATTTAGGCATTAACCAATATGCCAACGCTGGCAATAGCAGCAATGCCCCAATCATATTGAGGATAAACATGAATGCCAACAAGATACCCATGTCTGCCTGGAATTGCAGGTCGCTAAATATCCAAGTACCCACACCTATACCTAATGTCAAAGCAGTAAACAACACCGCTTTACCTGTCAGGCGCAAAGTTTCCTTGTAGGCATCATACAAAGCCATTCCAGATTTCATCAAAACCTGGAGCCTGCTGAATATATAAATACCATAATCAACACCGATACCCACACCTAAAGCCACCACAGGTAAAGTATTAACTTTTAATCCAATTCCGAGAAATACCATTAATGCGTAAGCCAACAAAGATACCAATGCCAATGGCAGAACAATCGCAATCGTACCCATGATTGATCTGAATGTAATCAAACACAATAAGATGATTACACCATAAACCATCAGCAACATAATCATTTGTGCTCCTTTAACAACATCATTGGTTGATGCCATCACACCCGCATTACCTGTGGCCAGTCTGAATTTCACTTCACCATTGATTAAACCACCCAAATCATCTAATGCAGGTGGGTTATCTTGTTGATACGCTTTAACTGCCGCAATCACTTTATTGATGGTGGTGGCTTTATGATCTTCTGTAAAAATAGTTATCGGCATCACACTACAATCCTGATTCAATAAACCTGTATCAGTTTCTATACCCGATAAAGATTGACGCATCACGTAATTGTTTCGAGACAACTCTCGCCATTTCATGTTACCTTCATTCCAACCAGCGGTAATGATTTTTGCAAATTGAGATAAGGTAATGACCTTTTGAACACCTTCTACATTTTCCATATGCCAGGCAAATCGATCAATATTTCGCATGGCTTTATAGCTTTCGGTACAGGCATTGGGTGTGGTTTCTGCGATCACATTAATCATATCAACACCCAAAGCAAACTCACTGCTTATGGTCATCGCATCCTGGTTATATCTGGAATCTGGACGCAATTCTGGCACGCCCGCTTGCGAATCGCCAATTTGCATCTCCTGACTTTTGTAATATCCAAAGACAAATAAACCAATAGTAACCAATAGAGCCAGAGAAGCCAAAGGCGCTTTGGCAAAACCAGCAATCGCCAACCAAATACCACCTTGTTTTTTCTTACCTTCAAATTTTGCACAGAATTTATCCACATTGGACATTTTAATGCCTGATAACAAAAGTGGTAACAAAACCAGATTGGTAATAATAATCAATGCAACACCCACGGTTGCGGTGATGGCTAATTCCTGAATAATACCAATATTAATCACCAGGATGGTCAAAAAACCTACGGTATCTGACAACAAAGCAATCACACCAGGAGAAAGCAATGAACAAAAAGCACCTCTGGCGGCTAGGTTAGAGCTTTTTTGATCTTGTGGTTGACTAACCAGTTCATCGGTCCATCTGGAAATCATTTGCACACCATGGCTGACGCCAATAGCAAACACCAAAAACGGGGTAAGAATATTCATGGGATCGATACCCATCCCCATCAACTTTAAAAAGCCCATCTGCCAAATCACTGCCACCAATGAACAAATGATGGGATATAAAGTTAATTTCCAATTCTTCGAGTACCAAAACAATAAAATAGCCGTAATGAAGATCGCTAGCGCGAAGAAATACAATACCGATTTTGCACCTTCCGCTATATCCCCTACAATTTTAGCAAAGCCAATGATATGTACCGTTTGGCCATCACTTTCAAAGTCTGTTCGGATTTTCTCTAATCTGGCTGCAATGTCTTGATAATCCAGTTTTTCACCGGTTTGAGGGTCACGCTCTTGTAAATCAGCCCATACCATTGCTCCGTTGAACTCTTCTGCCACCAAACGTCCCAAAATACCCGCTTTTACAATGTTTGCGCGAACAGTTTCAAACATATCAGGCGAAGGGCTAAAATTGGCTGGAATTACATTACCACCTGCAAAACCATCTTCAACCACCTCTACAAATCTAACATTAGGGGTAAAAATTGATTTCACGCTGGCTCGGTTCACACCTGGAATAAATATAACTGCATCGGTCACTTTTTCCATCTTGTCAAAGAACTGCTCATTGAACATATCACCACTTTCATCCATTAATGAAACCAGAACACGGTTGGCACCGCGAAATTTTTCATGTTCCATAAACGTTTTCATGTACTCATGATCAAGTGGTAATTGTTTCTCAAAACCAGCATCTACTTTTAATTGACTGGCGAAATATCCCATAGCAATGGTCATCACCAATAGCAAGAATAGAATTATTTTCTTGTTATTAAATAAAATGGATTCACAGACGGCTGCAAATTTACTTTTTTTATTATTTGTAGTCATAACTTGCTCCCTTTATTTTTGAATGGTCATGTTGGTAAAACCAGTTTCACCAACCAAAACGGCATGTGACCCATTAACCAAAACATCGGCATAGTCATCACCAGTATCCTCGCCTTCCATGATGTTTAATTCACCATCATCGTAAATGATACGGGTACCATTGGCACCTACAATCAACACGCTATTGCCATCGATTTTGGAAGATCCAAAAAGGTTGTTTTCAATATCCGTGTATACCTCGTCCCAGGTTTCACCCTGATCACTTGAAACCTGTATATTGCCCCTTAAGCCATACAACAGGATTTCATTTTCCAGACTAACCACACCAAACATTGACCCCAGATAAGGCAGTTCAATTTCTTGCCAACTCAAACCCCCATCTACGCTCTTAAAGGCATAACCAGCTTCAGCGGCAATGTAATAGTTGCCATCATTGTCTTTAGTAATGTCATTCAAGTGATAATCCAATTCTTCATGAACCAAACCATCATCCCAATTTGCGCCACCATCTTCTGTGGTTAAAATGGTTCCATACGCGCCTATAACAAAGCCTTTGTTCTCACTTTCAAAATAGGCAGATAAAAGCGGAACTTCCCTGTCTGCGTCATAAAATTGCAGTTCCCAGGTTTCACCGCCATCTTTGCTGTGAATGATGGTAGTGTCATGCCCTACAGCCCATACATGGTTGTTAAACGACACAACTTTAGCCAGAGTAATATTGACGGGTACATTTTCAATTTGTTGCCACGTTTTACCTTCATCTTTACTTTTTAACACATGCCCACGCTCACCAACCATAATCATGGATGTACCCACCTTGGCTATAGATAGTATCAGCGATTTATCTGCCAAGGGCATCACTTCCGCTGGTTGTTGTGCCCACACGTGGTTAGCTGCACAAAACAACAAAACACTTATAGTAAACCTTATACTTATTCTTTTCATAAATAGTCACCTGAAAACTAAAATGGCCATGAACAGCATACTGTTCACAGCCATTGTTTTAAAACATTAACTGATTTTCACGAATCAGCGTCTGCCGCGTTTACGGAGCGCACTTGGCGTATAATTATTTTCGCTCAATGGCGTATTAAATGTATTAACCTGATCCTGATTATCCAGACCAACTGCCACATAACGACCTGATTGTAAGTCATGATGAGTTTCTATGGTTGACCAGAAAGTTGGTACTTCATAGTAATTAATACTGTGAGCTTCTGAGAAACGCCACAGTTCACCACGACGATCATAGTGATCGGTTAACAGGATTTGATAACTGTCTTCATCCAAATAATAAGTTCTTCTTGAATTGATGTGTCTGAATCCATCCCGTAATTTCGCTTCAATCACATGTACCCTGTGCAATTCGTACCTCATATAATCGGAATCAAGATGACCGGGTTTAACCATGTCTTCTATTTTCGAATCATAGCTATGTGCTTTGTATGAGTTGTAAGGCACATACATTTCTTTTGTTCCAGTCCATTCCCAGGTAAATCGATCCATCGCACCATTGAACATATCAGTCATGTCATTGGTTCTCAAACCATCTGAAGCCGTACCGGGGTTATCATAAGCAACGTTGGGCGCGCGACGCACACGACGTTGACCAGGGTTATAAATCCAAGCCTGGCGAGGTGTTTCTTTTTGATTCATGGTTTCATGAACCAACAGCACACGACCTGCCAGACGAGCTGGCGACTCCACCACCTGATAGAAGTACAACAGGATGTTATTAATGTCTTCAATGGTGTTACCAGGCACATAGTACTTGCCATACAGCTCTTCACGTAATCGAACCAGTGTATAGTTACCACTGGTGTTTGGTGCAACTTGGTTGTTATAACGTACCCCGCCTGAACCTTTAAATTTCAACTTATGATTCATGATTAACTCATAAGCATTTTCAGGGAAAGGAAACGGAAAACCCTCCGCCACTTTGGCCACGCCTTCACCATCTTGTACCAATACGCCAGTTTTACCATTTTCACGGGTTTTTTCGTAAATCCGCTCAGGAAATGATGCAGATCTGCGAGTAGGATAAATATTCATCTTGAACGTTTCAGGATAGCGTTCAAACATGGCCATTTGCCCTACTGACAGCTTGGCAGCATGATCTTTATAATTGCTGGCATCAATGGTCATAACCACCTTGTCAGCAGCGAATGGATCTGGGTGATGGTCGCCCACTTTGTAACCAGCGGGCGCCTGAGTAATACCACCTGTCCAGGGTGGGATACTGCCATCAGAATTACCAGCTCTGACTGATCCCATAGGTGTCAAATCAGTTGAAAGTCGTTCAATTTGATCAGGTTTGGGGCCTGCTTGCGCCGAACCAGCAACAACTGTCAATCCAATCAAGGTTGAGATAACTGTTTTCTTAAGTAACTTCATATATTGTCCCCTCTGTTCTTAGAACGAGTATTTAATGTTAACTGCTGCAAAATCCCTATCAAACAACTGATTGTAGATTCCAGCTCCGGAGTAGCCAGTGTAACTGACATCAGCACTCCATTTTTCCAGATAAGTACCACTGATACCGATGGTCCAGGACTTTCTGCCTTCTATAAAGTTTCCACCAGGACCAGGTGTTGTACCACTTACATCATGATTGAATGCCAATCTGGGTGACAAATTCCAGGAAGACCCAAACACGGAGTTGTACTGAAATACCGAAACCAAACGATAGCCCCAGGAGAATGGTGTGGCAAAACGATCTGAATCATCGCTCACCGGATTTCTGCTGGTACCACCGGTTTCTTGACTGTGTCCACCACCTGTATCGGTACCTGGTCCGTTGTATCGAAGTACGTCGGTGTCAGGCAAATCCCATACATTGGTAAAACCAACTTCACCCAAAAGGGTAATTTGATCGGTTCCAAAGAACTCACTTGGGCCAAACAGTTTGGTTGCAGTAAACTGCAATTGTGAAACCTCATGTCGTTCCCAG
>JAGRJR010000026.1:0-3666 GCA_020442635.1 Lysobacterales bacterium | reverse complement strand
GTTGATGGTTGTATTAAAACTCAAACCATACAAATCAATGTCTTCAGGATGCTCGGTGAAATAACCACCCGTACTTGGTGATGAGGGTGCTGGTGCAAACGCAGGACCATTCGGATCATCTCCAAGTGAATAACCACTGATTAAAGGCAGTCTTGAGTGATAATTCAGGTAGTAAAAACCAAACTCGGTATTGTTCAAAGCTTCAGCATAGTAGCGGAAAGCAATACCATATTGCCCGTCATCATCGGTGTCAGGTGTTGTCATTCTTCCAATAGAAAAACCACAAATATTCTGAACCAATGGGTTTAAAGCGGCAAATTGTTCCGTCGGAAGTGTACACGCAGCAGGGTCTATGCCACTGTACTCAGGAATGATACCAAATCCCAACGCCACATATTCACCACCTGGTGTGGCAAAATCGTTGTTTGAAAAGTATGTGCCGGCCGGATCAGCATCAACCTGCTCAAATTCAAGCATGTAAACCGCTTCCATCGACAGATTATCAGTGATACTGGTGGTAAATGAAATCATATCAATCGGCAGAAAGGCCTCTTTCAACTCAGCACCTGCCACTCGAATTTTGGAAACATCCACTGGGTTAATGATGTTGATACCTTGCTGAATAAAAGTTGATTCGCCCCAGCTGACCACTTGGCGACCCAGTCTTACCGAAGCGATTTGATTACCGATGTCAAAATCCTTGTAAACATAAGCGTCTAACAACCTGAAGTCTTCACCAACAAAATGTCTCGCGGTGCGTGATAATTTTTCATTATCAGCATTCTCATAGTCATAAAAATAGTTAACCCTGAAAAACGCACCCCAGGTTGGTCCATTAAATGCAATATCTGAAGTAAATTTGATGGCATTCGAGATCAAGTCTCCTTGATCATAGTTTAAGTTACCATCGTCTGAATTGATTGACCAACGACCTGGAGCAGCAATTCGCTGCGCCAGTGAAGAAGATGTACCCGTGGTCAAATCCACACCAACAAAAGGGTTCAAATTGGCTTTACCAACCAATCGATTGTCTCTGTCAGCAATCCGCCAGCTTGCACCATAAGATACCGTGGTGTCTATACTGAATGAATAATCACCATTACTCCAAATTTCAGCTGACATCGATGAACCAGTCATGCCTAATGCGGCTGCCATCATGGCCAATTTCAATGGTTTAAGTTGAAACCTTGTTTTATTTTGAGCCATTTCTTGTACTCCACGCTTTTTAATTAAATTAGTCATAGCACCCTCCCTTATTGAACCACACTGTCATCAACCACATTAACTGCTGTTCCACCTGAAATGTGGAAAGCGGCCATCTGCTGTTGCATTTCAGCGGTTGCTGCAGGTGACGTGGCTGGACTTAATATACTGCCATGGTCACCGGCGGTGAAGCGAACAGCGCCATCAATTCCCTCGGGATTAAATGCAGACGCTGAATATGAGGTCAACCCCATAGCAGCAATCAAAGGCTCTGTACCGGACAACGGCGCGCCTGGCACTGTATTGGTAATAACCTGGTCGCCCAGGATTTCATGAACCAGAATGTTGTTTTGTAAGGTAGCAAATGCACCCATGTTTATGGGATCTGCTGCATCCATAACGGTTTGGGTCGCTAGCACAAACAAGTTAAATGCTGTGGTACCTTGCTGAACGCCTGCGGCTTCAAGTCCTGCAAGGATTCTCGGTCCAAATGTAGGGGAACCAATCAACAAACTGGCAATACCACCACCTGGTGCCGAAAGAACTGCGCTTTGAACATTTGGATCAAATGCCAGGTAGTTAACACCAGTAATTGAGCCCAACGACAAACCGGTATAAGTGATATTGGCTTCATTAAAATCACCAGTTGAATCACCATCAATATCCATGAAAGGAATGGTTTCCGTTAAAGTAAACAAATCAGCAACACCTTGACGCACATTATCACGTGACACCAACAGGTTAGCCAAATTGATGTAATGAGCAGCTGAAGCATCAACAACGCCATCAGGACCCGGAGCTCCAGTGGTATTGTTTACCAAATCCAAATCAAAAGTTCTTTCATTTGAAATTGGACCAAATGGTGTACCTTCAATATAGAAAGGATTGCTACCATCTGTGGTTGTGATTCCGTGTAATGGCAAATCAATAGCCACCACAGCATAACCGATTGAAGCCATGGTATCAGCCACTGCCAGCATATCGGTTCTATTACGTGTAATGCCATGTTGGAAAATCATGATAGGCCAACCACCTTCAGGCTTGGAAAGACCTGAATTAACATTGGGCACAGTCATCAACACAGGTAGATTTTGCATGCCTGTTGCCACTGGAATGGGATTAGCCAAGGTCAAGTTAGTCGATGTTGGGTCTAAAGGTGCTTGATTAAATGGAGGTACATATGCACCTGGCGCCGCTTTCCAAAACTCATTCAACGGTGCCAATGGATTGGTCGCACTGGGTGCTGTCAGATAATAAGGTGAACTCATCACGCCTATGTAAATATCTGCCAACCCAAAACCACCTACCGCCGTAGTATTCAAGCCTGTATGTGCTAACGTGGCCGAACCCGGCCCACTGATGCTTTTCACCGCACTCAATACAGGTGTAACCGATTGTGTAGTCATGGTCCATGACAACACGATACTGCTTGGATCAACACCTTGCGATGCCGCCGCAGCTTCTTGATAATTAGTCAACTGACGCAAAGGCTCTAGCGCTTGAGCTGTCGCAGTTGGCACCAATGGATCGGTACTGTTGCCATTACTGTCTACCAAAGGCGAGGTTCTTTGACTGAGGAAATAGGTTTGTGAAGGCGTTGCGTTATTACCATCGGTGTCTTTAATACCGTTGGTCAAAACGGCCATATAAGAGGTTAATTGTTTTAATGGCTTTATGGGAACAATAGCCACGCTGCTACCATTGGCTGCAGCAACAAAATCCTGACCAAAAACAAGCTCAGCATTGACACCAATCACTGCGCCACCTGGACCGCTCAAAGCCACTTCATAAACTTTGACACTACCTGGATTAACTGAAGACGCGGCAATTGGAGACGAAAAATTCGTCGCCCAAGGTGCTACAGTACTAAAGCCATCCAATGCATTCAAAGCCACCAAGGGATCTGAAAAATCAGTTGGATCAGCCACAGGAATATTCAACGTCAAGTCGGTAGTTCCAGACAAAAACAAATTGGTTGGAATGGGCACTTTGGTTGGATCACCCGATGCCGGATCAAAAACGGCTTCCATCACAGCAGTTGGCACATTATTGCTAGGCGGTGGCGCTACAGCCCTGGGTGAATTGTTGCTACTACTACAGGCTTGTAACAGCACAACAGAGCTTAAAGTTAAAAGGATTGGTTTTAGTTTCATCTGTGTCCCCAAATTAATAAACCCTAACATCTTAAATTTTATTCGGGTAGAATTACAAGATGAATTATTAAAAAAACATTAATATTTTACCCAAAACATACGCCACAGTATCGAATCCATGCCCATAAAAAAAATAATCCCCTTTTTACTGCTTTTTCTGACAGTTTTTATTCTCTATAGACAAAATATTGTTAACACCCAACAAAGCATTACTTTATTAATTACTGGTTGCACGGCCATCTTCTGGGTCACAGAATGGTTACCCATCCCGGTGGCCTCATTGTTACCAATTGCCCTGTTCCCATTATTC
>JAGRJR010000262.1 GCA_020442635.1 Lysobacterales bacterium | reverse complement strand
AAGTAAATACCCATACCGATGAGCCAAATAAGCTCACGTGGTTTCTGGTATGAACCATATAGCAGTGCTCTAAACATATGCAGATATACGACCACAAAGAACGCTGATGCGCCAGTTGAGTGCATATAACGGATGAGCCAACCACCTTTGACATCGCGCATGATGTATTCAACAGACGCAAATGCCCCTTCGGCACTTGGGTTGTACATCATGGTCAGCCAAATACCTGTTACCAATTGGTTAACCAATACCACCATTGATAATACGCCAAAAAAGTACCAAAAATTAAAGTTTTTTGGTGCATAGTACTTTGACATATGGTATTCATAGGTTTCGGTCGCTGGAAAGCGTGCGTCCACCCAATGCATTAACTTTTTACCCATGCTCATATTAAGCCTCCCCAATCGTCAAGATGGTACCATCCATGTTGTAATCTGGGACAGGTAAGTTAAGCGGTGCAGGAACGCCACTATAAACGCGACCCGCCAAGTCATATTTAGACCCGTGGCATGG
>JAGRJR010000261.1 GCA_020442635.1 Lysobacterales bacterium | reverse complement strand
GTGTTGAAGCGCCTCAGGTTTACGCACCCGCGAAAGAAATTTCAAACGAAGGCCAAGGCCTGACGGCTGTTGAGAAAATCTTCAACCGCAACGCGGTAGGTGTTACTTCCAAGACGCCTCTGCACACAGGTTCAGACGTTCGCGTTAAAGTGAACATCGTAGGTTCTCAGGACACGACCGGTCCTATGACCTGTCAGGAACTGGAAGCGATGGCGGCTTCAACCATCTCTACAACCGTTGATGGTGCCTACCAGTCTGGCTGTCACACAGCCTCTGTATGGGACAAAAAAGCGCAGGCCAACATTCCGAAACTGATGTCTTTCATGAACAACTTCGGTGTTATCACTGCACGTGACCCTAAGGGTGTTTACCACCCCATGACCGACGTTATTCACAAAGTACTGAACGACATCACGGTTGACGATCGCGCCATCATTATCGGCGGTGACTCACACACCCGTATGTCCAAAGGTATCGCCTTCGGTGCTGACTCCGGTACGGTGGCACTGGCACTGGCA
>JAGRJR010000260.1 GCA_020442635.1 Lysobacterales bacterium | reverse complement strand
AAGGCTAAGGTGTTACCATTATACCACACCCGCAATTACTCTTATTCAAGAAGACTCTAATCGAGAGTCATTAAGTATAAAGAGTATGCTTGGCGCTATGACAAACTTAAAAAAATATGGTGGTGGGAGAAGGATTCGAACCTTCGAAGCTTTCGCGACAGATTTACAGTCTGTTGGGTTTGACCGCTCCCCAATCCCACCTTAGGTTGCTTTAAACAAAAATGGCTTTAGTTTAAGACATATTCATAAAAAGCTACTTTAAGAGATATGGTGCCGACTGCCGGGATCGAACTGGCGACCTACTGATTACAAGTCAGTTGCTCTACCAACTGAGCTAAGTCGGCTTGTTCTCTTAAAGTGGTGGCTATTCTATCAAATTTTTTGAAAGACGCAAGCCCTTTTTTGCCTTTTTTATGATTATTTCAATAAAAAAATATAACTAATTGATTGTAATGATGTTTTTTAATTAAAAAATAGGCGGTTTTTCCACAATAACCGCATACTGTGTTTTTATGACTGGAGCCCCTAGCGAATC
>JAGRJR010000025.1 GCA_020442635.1 Lysobacterales bacterium | reverse complement strand
ACCAACTGAACTACCGCTCCGAATCTGGTGGGTGCTGAGGGGATCGAACCCCCGACCCTCGCCTTGTAAGGGCGATGCTCTCCCAGCTGAGCTAAGCACCCGATTCAGGGAGCGTTAGTTTACTGCATCTTTTAATGCTTTACCAGCTTTAAATGATGGAATTTTTGCTGCTGCAATTTTAATGGTTTCACCGGTTCTTGGGTTACGTCCTTCTCTCGCTGAACGCTCTTTAACAGCGAATGTTCCAAAGCCAACAAAAGTCAATTTGTCGCCATTTTTCAAAGCTCCAGTGATGGTGTCAACCACAGCGTCAAAACAGTCACTTGCAGTAGATTGTGATACGTTTGCGCTCTCAGCAACGGCTTTGATAAAATCTTGTTTCTTCATTATTTACTCCTTCGTCTCGTTATTTTGTTTATTGACATGAATGTCAAGAAAGGCGCATTTTATAACAGTTTCTTCAGCATTTGCTAATAATTTTTTATTATTTTTTTAACCTGCCTGAAATTCATGAAATTCTTCGCAAACTCAAGCATAGCTTGATTTGATAAGCAAGTTTTTATTCGGCTATTCTTAAATTTAACGGTTAGATTAACTTAAAAAGGCACATTAACAATGTGCCTTTAAATGTCCATTATTAATGACTTTTTTCATTTTGCAGCGTATCATCTTTTTGTAGCAGAGGTACGCTGTCTTTTTCTTTAAAATCCGGAACAATTTTCTTAATTTTTTGACTTAGTGCCAAAGTTAATACCTCATCAATCCATTTAACTGGAACAATGTTCAGCTTATCGGTGATGTTTTGTGGCATTTCACTCAGATTTTTTTCATTTTCTTTTGGAATAATCACGGTTTTAACACCGCCTCTTAATGCAGCCAAAAGTTTTTCTTTTAAACCTCCTATGGCCAACACTCTACCCCGTAATGTAATTTCACCAGTCATAGCGACATTGGCTTTCACTGGGTTTTGGCTAAGTGCAGAAACCAAGGCTGTACACATACCAATACCAGCGCTTGGTCCATCTTTGGGTGTTGCTCCCTCTGGCACGTGCACGTGAATATCCATTTTAGTAAAAACTTCAGGCTCAATACCAAAGATAGCTGCTCTGGATTTAACCACAGATAACGCGGCTTGAATCGACTCCTTCATAACCGAACCCAAGTGTCCGGTTAATGTCAATTTGCCATTACCTGGAAAAGTAGCTGCTTCTATTTGTAACAGATCTCCACCCACTTCAGTCCAGGCCAATCCAGTAACCGTACCCACTTCATCGCTGTTTTCTGCAACACCAAAGCTGATTTTTTTAACACCTAAGAATTCTTGTAAATTTTTAACAGAAACACTGATGGTACCAATTTCTTTATTGGTTAATATTTTCTTGACCGCTTTACGGGCGACTTTCGCAATTTCACGTTCCAAACTTCTGACACCAGACTCCCTGGTGTAGTGTCTGACGATATCCTTTATAGCTGCTTTTGATATCTTGACTTCAGATTTTTTCAAACCATGGGCTTTAAGTTGTTTTGGTATCAAATAACGTACGGCAATTTCAATTTTTTCTTCTTCGGTGTAACCAGGAATTCTGATAATTTCCATGCGATCCCTTAATGGAGCTGGAATATTTAAAGAATTAGCAGTGGCAATAAACATCACTTCAGACAAATCAAAATCCACTTCTAAATAATGATCGGTAAATGCATTGTTTTGCTCAGGATCCAATACTTCCAATAAAGCTGCTGCTGGATCTCCACGAAAATCCCGTGACATTTTATCCAATTCATCCAATATCATCACTGGATTACAGGATTTAGCCTTGGTAATATTTTGAATCACACGACCGGGCATTGAACCAATGTAGGTTCTGCGATGCCCCCTGATTTCAGATTCATCAGACACACCACCAAGAGAAAATCGGGTAAATTTTCGATTGGTTGCTTTGGCAATTGATTTACCCAAAGAAGTTTTCCCAACACCTGGAGGACCTACCAGACACATAATAGCACCTTTCATTTTGGGTGTTCTTTGTTGTACTGCGAGGTATTCAAGGATTCGTTCCTTGATTTCATCAAGACCATAGTGATCTTCATCCAAAACCTCTTTGGCATAAGTCAAATCCAGTTTCAAATCACTGCGTTGCTTCCAAGGTAAAGCTAAAATGGTATCAAGATAATTGCGTACCACAGTGGCTTCAGCTGACATCGGTGGCATCATCTGCAATTTATTGAATTCGCTTTCTACCTTTTCCCTGGCTGCTTCAGTCAATTGGGTTTCAGCAATTTTTTTCTGTAAATCTCCATATTCAGAGTTTGACTCGTCAATGTCATTCAATTCTTTTTTGATGGCTTTGATTTGTTCATTGAGATAATACTCACGCTGGTTTTTCTCAATTTGGCCTTTCACCCGTCCTCTGATTTTCTTTTCCATGATAATCAACTCGAGTTCAGCTTCAATGATAGCCAATATGGTTTTCAGACGCTCATTTTCACTCAGTATCTCAAGCAGGTTTTGTTTATCCTGGTGTTTAATCACTAAATGTGCTGAAATGGTATCTGTCAATTTGCCAACATCTTCTATACTGGTAATGCTGGTTATGATTTCCTTGGGAATCTTTTTGTGTTTTCTGACATAGTCCTTAAACCGTTCTTTCAAGGCCCTTTTCATTGCCAGTTCTTCTGCATCACCAAGGGCACCCAATGGTTTAAGTTCTAGATAATTGGCTTTAAAATAGCTTTCATCTTCTATATGTTGTAAACGGACTCGGGCTTTACCTTCTATCAAAACCTTATGGGTACCATCTTGTAACTTAACCATTTGCAAAATGGTTGAAAGCGTACCAATTTCGAAAATGTCACTGATGTAAGGGTCATCAACTTCAGGTTGTTTTTGTGCCACCAGAATGACAGGTTGATTAGCCTTCATTGCACTTTCAAGTGCCAGTATAGATTTTTCGCGCCCTACGAATAATGGCACGACCATACCCGGGAAAACAACCACATCCCGAAGTGGTAAAACTGATGATTTTTCTTGTGGGTTTATCATAAATAAATTTATTCAGTGTTTTGATTGGCAATCTTGCCAAAAACTAAATAGGGTTTGTTACCGTCTTCAATAACTGCCCTGTCTATAACCACTTTTTCAATGTTTTCCTGATCTGGCAAATCATACATGATATCAAGTAATGCTGATTCCATAATGGTTCTCAAACCACGTGCACCAGTTTTACGTTCCAAAGCCAGTTTAGCAATGGCATCATAAGCATCGTCACGAATTTCCAGTTCAACATTTTCCATTTCAAACAAACGCATGAATTGTTTTGAGATGGCATTTTTGGGTTCTTTCAGAATTCTGATTAATGCCGCCTCATCCAAACGTTCTAAAGTCGCAGAAACAGGCAACCTACCAACAAATTCAGGAATCAATCCATATTTAACCAAATCATCCGCCTCAAGGCCTTTAAATAGTGCCAACTCTGCCTCATTATCTTTTCTAGAAGACACTTCAGCCGAGAAACCTATACCGGTTTTTTGTGAACGATCTTGAATGATTTTTTCCAGCCCAGAAAAAGCGCCACCACAGATAAACAAGATATTTCTGGTATTAACTTGTAAAAACTCTTGCTGTGGATGCTTTCTACCACCTTGTGGAGGAATAGAAGCCACTGTTCCTTCAATCAATTTAAGCAAGGCTTGTTGAACACCTTCACCTGAAACATCACGAGTGATTGAAGGATTTTCCGATTTTCGAGAAACTTTATCAATTTCATCAATGTATATGATGCCAGACTCTGCTTTATCGACATCATAATCGCAATTCTGCAATAACTTTTGGATGATATTTTCTACATCCTCACCCACATAACCCGCTTCGGTTAAAGTGGTGGCATCTGCAATAGTGAACGGTACATTCAAAATTCTTGCTAGAGTTTCTGCCAACAATGTTTTACCTGAACCAGTTGGACCGACCAGCAATATATTGGACTTTGAAAGCTCAACTTCTTCTTGACCAGAGTCAGAATGATTGGAACGAATTCTTTTATAATGATTGTATACAGCTACTGCCAAAACCTTTTTCGCGGTTTCCTGACCAATAACATATTCATTCAATAACTCATGGATGCGTTTAGGTGTTGGCAAATCTTCAAGACTTTCGGATAAAGACTCCTCCATTTCATCACGAATGATTTCATTGCACAAATCAACACATTCATCACATATAAAGACGCTTGGACCAGCAATTAACTTGGTCACCTCTTGTTGGCTTTTGCCACAAAAGCTACAGTGTTTAACTTCTTCTAAACCTTTATTTTCACTCATTGGTTTTATAGTTTTTCCTGATAATACAGCTATGATACAAAAAATGCTCACATCTGCCTACAACGATGACAACATTATCTGAACTAATTGGGACTAATATAGGGTTCTCGGGTTGTTATTCAAGAAGAACAACAACCCTGGTGACATATATTGTGACTGATTTATCGGGATTCGATGACTTGATCAATGATTCCGTATTCTTTGGCTTCTTCAGCACTTAAAAAATGATCACGATCAGTGTCTTTTTGAATTTTTTCAATGGGTTGACCAGAATGTTTGGCCATCAACTCATTCATTTTTCTTTTGATTTTCAAAACTTCACGTGCATGAATATCAATATCGGAAGCCTGTCCCTGAAAGCCACCCAAAGGTTGATGGATCATGACCCTTGAATTTGGCAAAGCAAATCTTTTACCCGGCGTACCTGCATTAAGTAAGAATGCACCCATGCTGGCGGCCTGACCAATACACATGGTGCTGACATCAGGTTTAATAAATTGCATGGTGTCATAAATTGACATGCCTGAAGTGATAACTCCACCTGGACTATTGATATACAAACTGATGTCTTTATCAGGATTATCCGCTTCTAAAAACAACAGTTGAGCCACCACCAAATTGGCCATGTGATCTTCAATCTGACCAACCAAGAATATAATTCTCTCTTTTAATAATCGAGAATAAATATCAAAAGAACGCTCACCTCTGGCTGTTCTTTCAATCACCATTGGCACCAGATTCATGGCTTCCTCAAGATTAACCATAATTAACCCGCTGGCTTCATCACATCATCAAAGGATTTCTTTTTCTCTTTGACTTTTACTTGAGACTCAACCCATTCCATCACTTGAGATTCAATGACATTTTGTTCAACACTGGCCATCAAGTCCTGATTTTTGTAATACATTTGAATCACTTCATCAGGCTGCTCAAAGGTTTGTGCAATGTCATTAATTTGCTCTCTAACTTTAGCAAAATCTGTCTTGATATCATGTTTTCGAGCAATGTCCTGAATAATCAAAGTATTCAAAATACGATCTTTTGCGGCATCTTCAAACTTAGTTGGATCTGGCATTGGCACATCAGACATGCCCATTTGTTTGGCACGTTGTTGCTCTTGCTGAGCCATATGCTGTGATTCTCTTTGAATCATTGATTGTGGTAACAAAGTGTCCTTACAAGCTTCTCTCAATCCTTCTAAAGCTTTGAGTTTGAACGAGTTGTTAACTGTTTGTTTCAGTTCACGCTCTAAATTTTTCTTGATGTCTGATTTAAATTCTTCCACATCTCCACTTTCCACACCAAATGATTTGACGAACTCTTCATCAACTTTAGGTAATTTAGCTTTTCTGACATCGGTGATTTCAAATTCGACTTTGGCTTTTTTGTCAGCAAGTGCTGTCACATTAAAGTCTTTAGGAAACTTAACCTCAACCTTGTCGTCTTCTTTGACCTTCAAATCTACCAATTTATCTGCCAACTCTTCAGGAATTTTGCTCTCACCTAACAATACACCCATTTTTTCTTTACCATCTTCAGGGTATGAAAAATCTTTACCTTTGGCTTTGTATTCAATGGTTACCAAATCACCTTTGGCAATTTTGCCTTTGCTTGGCTTCCAATCCTGCTTTTGCTTCTGCAGGTTTTTAATCATGTCATTGACATCTTTGTCAGTAATTTCAGCAACTATTTTATCAACTTTGACTTCCTCAAAATTAATGGCTGGAATTTCTGGCATCAATTCAACTTTGGCCTGAAACTCAAAACCGCCATTTTCAGTGTCATCAGCTTTGGTCACTTCTGGCGCAGATATAATTTCAAATTCGTTTTCTTTAATGGCCTTTTCGATGGAGTCTTGCATCAACTCGCCTAAAACCTCTTGCCTGGCGTGTTTTCCAAACCTTTGTTTCAGAATATTTTTAGGCACCTTACCTTGTCTGAAACCTTTTAGCCTGACTTCTTTGCCTAATTCGACTAGTTTTGCATCAACTTTAGTTTGTATATCATCGGCTTCCAAAGCGATGTTAACTAAACGCTCCAAACCTTCAGACTGATCAATTGAGATTTGCATCTTTACTCCACGTGTAAATCAAAAAATGGTGCGAAAGGAGAGACTCGAACTCTCACATCAAAAGATACTGGTACCTAAAACCAGCGCGTCTACCAATTCCGCCACTCTCGCTTGTATAAATAAATGATGAAAAAATGAATGGGGTGGCCGATGGGGCTCGAACCCACGACAACCAGAATCACAATCTGGCGCTCTACCAACTGAACTACGGCCACCATACTTATCCCGCCTGGCGCGCCCGGCAGGACTCGAACCTGCAACCCTCGGCTTAGAAGGCCGATGCTCTATCCGGTTGAGCTACGGGCGCATTGCGGTTGTTAAAGTGGTCGGGGTAGAGAGATTCGAACTCCCGACCCACTGCTCCCAAAGCAGTTGCGCTACCAGGCTGCGCTATACCCCGACAATTTCACTCATTTCATCAAGCTGGCGAATTTTAATACCTAAAACCAGCAAGTTCAACGATAAAATGAGGTTTCTTGTTCATATTTCAATGAACGATTGTAGTTAATCCAAAGGATTTACACCAATCTAAAAATGGCGCGCCCGGAAGGATTCGAACCTCCGACCACCTGGTTCGTAGCCAGGTACTCTGATCCAACTGAGCTACGGGCGCTCAAGGGTTGCGAATTATGTTGGTTTTTCTCAACGAAGTCAACAATAATTCAAACCAATTTGTAATGGTGTAATTTTAACCATTCCAAAAATGGCGGAGAGTGAGGGATGATTGAAAACTTCCTGTTTTCACCGCTTCGCGGCGCCTGCAGCGAAAAAAAACGTTCCTGACGTTTTTTTTCGAACCTCGGCTTCTCAACCTTCATACTCCATAATATTTATTCTAGTCCGCTATGCCGACTTAAATAAATATGGCGGAGAGTGAGGGATTCGAACCCTCGATGGGCTTTTGACCCATACTCCCTTAGCAGGGGAGCGCCTTCAGCCTCTCGGCCAACTCTCCGTATTCTTTTGATTCAAATACATTTGAATCATGCTGTGAGATCCATATATTTTTTTATGAGAATAATCAAAAAAATTATAAGAGAAATCTCTCAAAGGGCGCTTATTTTAATTTATTAATTTCAGATTGCAACAGCAAATTTAGGACAATTACTGATTACCTAAATTATCTTCATCTATAACAACCTCTGACACATCATCCTGTTCATTTTTGATGCGTTCGTAGATTTCTTCACGATGAACGGCAATTTCTTTAGGTGCGTTAATTCCAATTCTTACTTGATTGCCTTTGATGCCCAATACGGTCACAGTGACATCATCACCAATCATCAATGTTTCACCAACTCTTCTTGTCAATATCAACATACTTTATTTCTCCATATTAAAATAATCGCCCATCGGGGTTGAGGGCGTTTCCAAAAGCTTTTTTATTAATTTTTTCTGCTTTATTGTTAAATTAGACTATATTTCAATTCAAATGAGAAGACCTATTTTAAATATTGTCTTTCAAAGATTGCAATGACGACACAATGGCTTCGGTTAATTGTGCTGTATCAGCTTCTCCACCACCTTGGGCAAAATCAGGACGGCCACCTCCTCTACCACCCACTTTTTCAAGAATGGCTTTAATTAGTTCTCCAGCCTTAATTTGTTGGCAACTGTTTTTGGTTACACCAACCAACACTTGAGCTTTCTCTTCTGTTACATTACCAAACACCACAACACCATTTTGGTATTTGCTTTTAAATCCATCTATAAAATCACGCAAAACCGAGACATCAGTGTCTTCAAAAACATGGTGTAAAAAATGAATACCCTGATGTTCTACAACTTGCTGATAAACATCACTGACTGATGCGGCCGCTTGTGTTTTATTTAATTGTTCAATGTGTTTTTGTAATTGTTTGTTTTGTTCTAGGATCTTATCAATCGCTTCACCAATTCGGTCAAACGGCGTATTGAGCTTATGACCCACCAGCTTAGTTAACTGCTCCTGATTCTGTACCCAATCAATCGCTGCTTCACCGGTAATGGCTTCAAGCCGCCTGATACCTGATGCCACTGACGTTTCCATGGTAATCTTAAACAACCCTATTTCACCGGTTGAATGTACATGGGTTCCACCGCAAAGCTCAACTGAGAAACCGCCAAAGTCCATAACCCTGACTTCATCACCATATTTTTCACCAAATAAAGCCATGGCACCATAAGCAATGGCCTCATCGTAACTCATATGTTGATCTTTGGCGCTAAAATCTTCCCTAATGGCTTGATTCACCAAGCGTTCAACCTCAAACAATTGAGCTTGGCTGATGGGTTGATTGTGAGAAAAGTCAAAACGCAATTTATCAGCATTAACCAAGGACCCTTTTTGTTGTACATGCGTTCCCAATACGTCTCTTAATACTTTATGTAACAAATGAGTTGCCGAATGATTCAAGATTACTTTTTGACGATATTTGTCATCAATTCGAACATTTACCTTTTGTCCCGTTTGTAATTCACCTTCGCTCGCTTTAACGTGATGTAAATGAAATTGACCCGCTGCTTTTTGAGTATCATAAACTTGACCTTTAAAAAACCCGGCACTAATGGTACCAATATCACCAACCTGTCCACCCGATTCTGCATAAAAAGGTGTTTTATCCAAAATAACCACAGCCTTATCACCCGTTTGGATTGTGTCCACAGGCTTACCATCCTTAAGCAACATCATCACCTGGGATTGGCCCTCGAATTGATGATAACCATTGAACACTGTTGGTGCCAAATCATTAATGATGTCGGTTGAAATTTGATTGCTTTGCGTGAATTGCTTACTGGCTTTAGAACGATTCTTTTGTGCTTCCATACACGCATCAAAAGCATCTACATCTACAGTTCTACCATCCTCACGCGCCACATCCTGGGTTAAGTCCAGTGGAAAACCAAAGGTGTCATACAATTTGAAAGCCAAATCACCTGGGATGATTGATTGTTCATCAAGATTTTTGGTCGCCTTTTGATACTCCTGTAATCCAATATCCAGTGTTTCAGCAAATTTTTGTTCTTCTTGTTTTAAGGCCGATTCAATGGTTGATTTATGATCTACCAATTCAGGATAATCCTCTCCCATAACGTCAATCAAAGGCTGAACCATTTGATAAAAAAACAAATTTCTGGCACCCAGCTTGTTACCATGTCGTGCCGCACGTCTGATTATTCGGCGTAACACATAACCCCTGCCCTCATTTGAAGGTAAAACACCATCGGCAATTAAAAAAGCACATGTTCTGATATGATCCGCCACAACTTTCAATGAAGGATTTTCCATATCCAGTGCACCGGTCAATTCGGCTGCTTTTTTTATTAAATGTTGAAACAGGTCAATATGATAATTATTGTGTTTGCCCTGCATGATAGAGGCAATCCTTTCCAACCCCATGCCAGTATCGACACAAGGCTTAGGTAAAGGAATCAAGCTACCATCGGGTTGCTTGTCAAATTGCATAAACACCAAATTCCAAATTTCTATGAAACGATCACCATCTTCTTCCGGTGTGCCCGGAGGGCCTCCGGCAATGTGTTCACCGTGGTCATAAAAAATTTCAGTACATGGTCCACAAGGACCGGTATCTCCCATTTGCCAAAAATTATCTTTGGCGCCAATTCTGGATATTTTGTCTGCTGGGAAACCAATTTCATCACGCCAAATTTTTTCAGCCTCATCGTCTTCTTCGAATACGGTTACCCATAATTTTTCAACAGGCAAACGCAATTCCTTGGTCAAAAAATCCCAGGCAAATTGAATGGCTTCTCGTTTGAAATAATCACCAAAACTGAAATTGCCCAGCATTTCAAAAAAAGTGTGGTGCCTGGCTGTGTAACCTACCTGATCCAAATCATTGTGTTTACCACCGGCTCTGACACACCTTTGCGAAGAAGCCGCGCGGGTATAGTTTCTTTTTTCCGCACCCAAAAACACATCTTTAAACTGCACCATACCGGCATTAACAAACAGCAATGTCGGATCATTTCCAGGAATTAGCGAACTGCTTTTTACCGCCTGGTGCTGATGTTGTTCAAAAAAATCGATGAATTTATTTCGGATTTGTCGGGTTGTTAACATGGGTTTTCAAATTTGCAATAAGCGAGAAATTTTATTGATTATGCGAAGCAGTTACAACCATTAAAG
Organism: Lysobacterales bacterium; assembly: GCA_020442635.1. Classification (GTDB taxonomy): domain Bacteria; phylum Pseudomonadota; class Gammaproteobacteria; order Xanthomonadales; family Marinicellaceae; genus Marinicella. The sequence goes on along the minus strand of JAGRJR010000025.1, from coordinate 30,050 downwards.
GCATTCAGAGCAGGGAATCTTCAAATTTTTCCACATCATCTGGAGTATCAATACCATGAGGCATCGGCATAACCGCTTTGGCTGCCACAATAATGTCGCCTGCTTGTAAGGCGCGAAGTTGTTCTAAAGACTCAGTGACTTCAAGGCTGCTGGGTGAATTTTCGGCAAACCTTTGCAGAAAGCCCACTTTGTACATGTATAAACCAATGTGATGTTTATATTCAATGTTTTGTGGCAGACTCATCGGTTGCTTGAATTGTTTTTGACTCCAGGGAATCGGTGCCCGGCTGAAATACAGGGCTCGGTAATTGTCATCAACCACCAACTTGACCACGTTGGGATTAAACAAATCATCCAAATTGTTAATGATTTGATATAAGGTTCCGATGCTGGCTTGCGGGTTGTTTTTGACCACTTCGATAACTTGTTGGACATTTTCAATCGGGACATTGGGTTCATCACCCTGATAATTGAGTACCCAAGTGTCTTGTGACCATCCCATTAAATTCGCACATTCTGCAATGCGGTCTGTTCCAGATTCATGCTCAGATGATGTCATCACTACTTGGTGTCCTTGTGCTATGACCAAATCAAAAATACGCTGATCATCGGTGGCTACCACCACTTCCCTGGCTCCCAATTTATTGGCCGCCTCAACTGCCCAAAGAATCAATGCTTTACCCTTTAATTCAATCAAGGGTTTGCCAGGCAGTCGGGTGGACGCATAACGTGCAGGAATACAGACTACAAAATCAAATTTGCTCATTGCATCACCTTGTTAATCAATTGATTGAGTGCTGCCTCGGTACTTTCTGGCATGACCACCTTAACTTTGACCACCCACACATTCGGCAATTGCATGTGTGCACATTTAACCGCATCTTTTTCTGTCATTAAAATCAAGTTCTCAGCATGAGGTTTAAAATCTTCTTCACTGAAATCATAATGATCTGGGAATGCTGTTTTGATTATAGGGATACCTGCTTTTGAAAGCGAATTGAAAAAACCTTCAGGATTGGCAATACCAGCCATAGCAACCACTTTTTGATTACGAAATGTTGCAATGTCCCTAGCTTGCTTGTGGTGGTTGAGCTGATAGATTTTGTCGATTTCAAGCTCATAATGATGTTGATTTTCAAAAGCACCTTTGAATACCACCAAATCCACATTGTTCAGTCTTTCCAGCGGTTCACGTAAAGGACCTGCTGGTATTAACATGTGATTACCCGTTCGCCATTTGGCATCCAACATCACAATTTCAGCGTCTCTGCCCAACGCCAAATGTTGCATCCCATCATCGGCCACAATCACATTTACAGAATAACTGTTGATTAATGCTTTGGCTGCTTTGACCCGGTCTTTGCCTACCATCACTGGTAAACCTGTATTTTTGGCCATTAGTAAAGGCTCATCACCCGATGCTGCTGGATTGGCATTTGCCGTCACAAACAGAGGTTCTACTTTTCGCTTACCGCCATAACCTCGGGAAACGATCCCTGGACGATAACCCATGACCTTTAAATGATTGGCCAACCAAATAACCATAGGAGTTTTACCCCCACCTCCTGCGGTGATATTTCCTATAACAATCACTGGCACTTTGAGTTTATGGGTTTTGCGTAAACCCATGGCGTACAGTTTTTTGCGTGTAGCGACTGCCCAACCAAACACTTTTGCACCAAGTTTAACCATGCCACCGACATCGCCACCACCATACCAGCGATGCCTGATTTTTTCTTCATTCACCGCCATGAGCCCCCTGCATTGTTAACATTTGACTTTGTTGCAGCTGCGCATAAATACCGGGCGTGGCCATCAGTGATTCGTGAGTACCCTCTTGAGCCACTTGTCCCTGATCCAACACCACAACTTTATCAACATCCTCAATGGTTGAGAGGCGATGAGCAATCACCAAGGTGGTTCGATTTTTCATTAACTGTTTTAGTGCCAATTGAATGTGTTTTTCAGATTCTGTGTCTAATGCTGAAGTGGCCTCATCCAAAATCAAAAGCGGAGCATCCTTTAATATCGCTCGCGCAATGGCTATGCGTTGTCTTTGACCACCAGACAACTTGGTTCCATTATCTCCGAGCTCAGTATCAAAACCTTGTGGCAGTTGTTGTATAAAATCAAATGCATTGGCTTGCTTAGCTGCTTTTATGATGGCCTCTTCTGTGTAATCTGCATGAGCACCATAGGCAATGTTATTTCGAACGGTGTCGTTAAACAACACCACTTCCTGACTGACTATTGAAATGTGGTCTCGTAGACTTTCCAGGGTAAAGTGTTGAATATTTTCACCATTGATCAGAATTTCACCAGCACTGACGTCATAAAACCGCGGCACCAAATTAACCAATGTGGTTTTGCCACCACCCGAGGCGCCCACAAAAGCCACACTTTGACCAGCCTTAATTTCCAAATTAATATTGTCCAATGCTTTTTTAACTGGGCTTTGAATATCATATTGATCATAAGCAAAACTGACACCATCAAATATAATAGCAACCCGTTCGACAGAAAATATCTGGTCACCTGTGTCTTTTTCGGGTTTTTGAGTCAAAACAGACATTACACTGTCAGCCGCTGCCATGGTGGTTTGAATGGTAGAAAAAACATTCGACAAATTTTTGATGGTTGGCATCAATAATAACATTGCAGTCATAAACGACATGAAATCAAAAGGCCCCATACCTGACTTGGCTGCGATGAACATGATGGCTGATAATGCCACTGCCACCAACATCAAATTTAATGAGGACATCACTTCTTGAGTGGCAACAATTTTGACTTGAAGCTGTCTGTTTTTCCTGATGTTTTGATCAAATTTTTGTTGTTCTTTTGATTTGCCTTTGAATATTTTGACAATTTTGTGGCCTTTCACCACTTCTTCTACCGTCTGAGTGGTTTCTGCTATGGACTGTTGGATACCATGTCCAATCTTTCTGAATCGTTTGTTGATGACCCGAATAATTAAAGCAATCACTGGAAATACAACAAAAGCAATAAGAGCAAGCTTCCAAGAATAATAAAACATGACTCCAAGATAGAAAACGATGCCCAACATTTCACGTATGATAATGACAAAGTTTTTGGAAACGCCATTTGCCATTTGCTCAATATCGTAAATGATGCGTGAAATTAATCCTCCAGCTGAATGTTCATCATAAAATTTTTGGGGCAAAACCAGGTATTGATTAAAAACTCGCCGTCGTAAGTCATTGATTACTTTTCGACCTACCCAGGTGAAGCCATAAGCAGCTGCAAAGTTACCAATACTTCGAATCAAGAATATGCCAATAACAAATACTGGAATGTATTTCACCCACAAAGCATTTTGTTCCGCAAATCCATTTTTGAGAATTGGTGATAGCATCCATGTAAACAAGGCTTTCATGCATGCATCGATGACAGCACCCAGTATGGCAACGATAAACACCCATTTATACGGTTTGATGTAACGCATCAAACCGAGGTAAGTTGATGGTTGATGAGGTTCTGTATTCACTGAACTTCTTTGGCTTGGGTAGTCGCCATTGAAACTTTTGCAAAGCCCATGTTGCCCAAAACATCCATCGCCATCACCACATGCTTATGAGCGACATTGGCATCAGCTTTGATAATGACAGGCATATCACGAGCATCTTCCGCGATATTTTGCAAAGCATTTTGTAAAGCCTTTGGTTTGGCGTTCACAAGTTCATTGTTGTTAACAAAAAACACGCCTTTTTGACTGATGGCTATCACCAATTCTTGGGCTTCAGAAGCAGCAGCTTTAGCGCTGGCTTCTGGCAACTCAATCTTGAGTTTGGCCTGTTTCTCAAAGGTGGTACTAACCATAAAGAAGATTAACAACAAAAACACCACATCAATCAACGGTGTTAAATTAAGTTTGCGGTTATCATTTTCTGGATTGGAGATTCTCATCGGCTTACTTTTTACTGATGGCATCAATTAATTGCATCACCTGTTGCTCCATAATGATGGTTTGATCTGCAATTTTGTTTTTAAAATGACGGTAAAACAACACCGCTGGTATAGCCACAATCAAACCTGCCGCAGTGGTCGTTAATGCTTGAGAAATACCACCAGCCAGTTGATTGGCATTGCCTACACCAAATTCCATGATATTGGCGAACACTTTCATCATACCAATTACGGTACCCAACAAACCCAACAAAGGGGAAACTTCACCAATGGCACTGAGCCAGTTCAAAGGTTTTTCCAACTGATGTGATATGTGGCGCCCTGCATCCTCAACTGATTCTATGATTTCTTCCCGAGGATCCAACCGCTTACGCAAAGCAGCTGCCATCAGATAGCCTAACGGTGAAGTTTCGGCCAGTTGATCGATGTGTTTTTGATCCAGGTTTTTCTTTTTAGACCATTCTATGACCTGTGCTGGTAACTCTTTGGGAATAATTTCCTTGTTACGCAAACTCCAAAATCGTTCACCGACAATCATCATGGCCAAAGCCATCAGAATCAACAGGAATATCATAACAACGCCGCCACTGCTGACAATTTCAAACATGCACCTTGCTCCGGGAAATGGTTTTGCCGTATTGTAACGGCAGATTCGTTAATTTTCTGCAAATAATTCCAATCAAAGTCTCAGACCATTTACCCTGAGACTTTGGTAGACTTATTTCATGACAGGGTTGTTACCAGTGAACACCCCGCATCAAGCTGGCAAAAGCCATCTGTTCAGGTGAAACTTCTCGTGGAGCACTGTCTTTGTCACCACGGGCTGCTGCCGAATCAGGAAACATATTAAATGCAGTATTCATCATCACTTCCATAGACTTGGGCGCAACAGCGTGCATAACCTGCGCAAAAACACCCAAACGAGTAGCAATCCTTTGTGGCCTTCTGATGATGGCATCCTTAATAAATAATGCGGCTTCTTCTGGTGAAATGGTCGGCACATTGTTATACATTTTGGTTGGCGCAATCATTGGCGTTCTTACCAATGGCATATTGATGGTGGTAAATGCCACATTCAAATCATTATATTCAGCCGCAGCACACCTTGAAAAAGCATCCAAAGCAGCTTTTGAGGCCACATAAGCTGAAAATCTTGGCGCATTGGTCAATACACCAATAGATGATATGTTAATAACTTGACCCAATCTACGCTCTGCCATGCCAGGCAAAAAGCCCATAATCAAACGCAAGGAGCCAAAATAATTCAAATCCATGGTGCGTTCAAAATCATGAAATCGATCATAGGACAATGCAATTGAACGGCGAATAGATCGACCTGCATTATTAACTAAAATGTCTACGCCACCTAAGTCACTGATAACCTCCTTGACCAGCTTGTTGGCTGATTTTTCACTCGACAAATCAGCCGAATAGTGGCTGACTTTAACGCCTCTTTTCTTTAACAATTTAGCAGTTTCGAGTAGTTTTTCTTCGCCTCTTGCAACAATAATTAAGTGTGCACCAGCATCTGCTAACATTTCAGCAACAGCCAATCCAATACCAGATGACGCCCCGGTGACCATCACCCGTTTGCCTTTCACACGACCACTGAGTGATTTGTCAATAAACAAATCCGGATCGAGGTTTCGTTCCCAATAATCCCACAATCGCCAAGCATATTTATTCAACTTGGGCAATTTAATGTCTGAACCTTTTAAAGCCTTTTGCGTTTCGCGGTCATCAAATCGGGTTGGGTAATTGATAAACTTTAAAATTCCCGGCGGTATACCCAAATCATTAAAAATCTGTGCACGGATCCTCTTAACAGGAGACAACATCATCAAGCCCTGTTTAACAGCTCCTGGGATAAAATTAAAAATACGTGCATCCACACGCATGTTCATTTGTGGTGCGCTGGCGGCTTCAGCAAAAATATTCAACACTGAACCAATACGTTTGGGATTGGAGTCAGTGATGTGAAAACAACCACCATCCAATCCTGGTTTGTGAGATATATGATCTATGACATCCACCACATAATCAACGGGTACCATATTCAATCGCCCACCTTCGATACCCATCATTGGCATCCATTTTGGGAAAGTATTCCTTAATTTTTGTATCAGTTTGAAAAAATAATAAGGTCCGTCAATTTTATCAATGAAGCCTGTTTTGGAATGTCCCAATACCATACCAGGGCGATAAATTCGATAAGGTATTTGACAGGTGTGCCGAACCACAGCTTCCGAATCATGTTTGGTTTTGAAATATGGATGATCCAAACCTTCAGCCTCTTCAAACATGTCCTCCCTGAACACACCTGGATACATACCAGCGGCGGCAATAGAAGAAACATGATGAAAACATTTGGAATGAATTGATTCTGCCAAATGAATTGCATGAGAAGTACCATCAACGTTGGCAGCCATCTGTTCTTCCAAACCAGCACTCATGTCATAAATAGCTGCCAAATGATAGAAATGTTTCACTTTGCCTTTCATCATGTCTTTGTTTTTCTTACTGACACCCAGGCTGTTTTTGGTCAAATCGCCGGTAATCATATCAATGCGTTTCATCGGCGCATCCATGTCTTCCAGCATTTTTTTCAATTTGGTTTTAGAACCTGAACGAACCAGCAGATAAATATGACCAGAACGCGCAAATAGCTTTTCCAACAAATGCCTACCAACAAAGCCAGTTGCACCCGTAACGAAATATGACATTAATTTTCTCCCGTAATTTAATTGACCCTCGATTTAAAATCGTGTCAAATGATGTTATTCAATTTTCCGATTATCATAACATGACTGAATTAAATGATGCATTTGAGAATGCCCAGAAAGATGTAAAAAAATTATCGAGCAAACCCGAAGATGCCACCTTATTGAAACTTTACGCACTTTACAAACAAAGCACTGTAGGCGATGTACAGGGCAATAAACCTGGTTTTTTTGATTTTGTTGGAGCAGCCAAGTATGAAGCCTGGGAAAACATCAAAGGCATGGACATGGATGATGCCAAACAAAATTACATAGACTTGGTAGAAAAATTGAGCGCTTAATTGAAAACCAAAGAACGCATCCTGGTTACGGCACTTGGTCTCTTTAATGAGGAAGGCGAACCCAATGTAACCACCAATCACATCGCTGATGAAATGGACATCAGCCCAGGCAACTTGTACTATCATTACAAAAGTAAAGACGACATTATCTGGCAGATTTTTTTGCAATACGAAAAGAAAATCAAGGAGGTCCTGGACTCTCCGGATTTTAACCACGCATCCATGAAGGACATGTGGTTATATCTCAATATGATTTTTGATGTGATTGTTGAATATCGGTTTTTGTATCGAAATTTAATTCAATTAATGAATCGCATTGATTTTTTGAAACGTCATTTCAGGCATATTCTGGCACTGAAATCACAAAAAGCTTTACAAATTCTGGAACAACTGCGTTCAGAAAACACCTTGAATGCTGATCAACGCACCACCGCCAATCTCGCAGACCAAATCGCCCTGACCTCTACTTTCTGGCTGAATTATTCCGTGGCCATTTTTGATGATAATTTTGATGAACAAAAGAAACTGTCACACGGCATTTTTCACATATTGCAAATGATTGCGCCATTTCTCGATGAGAAACAGCGCAATTTTCTGGATGAGCTGTCTAAACAGTTTTTGTCTTGAACAACTCTAACATTAAATTCAATCAACTCTATAGAAGTCAAAATATTCAGAATTTCTATCAATGGTCTCAAAATTTCGTTCATCGTCATCAAAACCATCAAAATAACCCCTGAACTTCCTGTGACCTATGTCTTCAAAATAAAACTTTATATCGGCACTTTCAGGCCTTTCAAACAAACGACCAGTACAGTATGGAACAACATCATACACAAAAAAGTCATAGCTCAAAATTTTCAAACAAGTAAATTCCAGATAAAAATCATTATCGTCATTCCGATTAACTCTATATGATCGTGCACCATAAATACGAGGAGAAGGAGGAGTTGCGCTCCAATTCGGATCAAAATACGAAAAATTCACAAGTCGACTAACCGATAAATCTTGATTAACCATCAACCATCTGCCTGTTTGGTCTGGGTAATTGAATGCATTATCATCAAGCATATAGTGGTCTGTTGAAAAAACCCCTGTTCCAAAATTATAATTTTGAATCATTTTGGGCGCTGAGCCATCGATGCTTAAACGGGCCAATTCAAGCCCATCCAGCTGAACCTCTATGGTTTGTGATTGTGGCTCAATCTGAGCAACAAATGGCTCCATATTTTGAATACTTGAACCACCAAAAGGTGTAAAAAGTTCTGCACTGAACAAACCGTTTTCATCAAATTGCCCACTGGCGATTTTCCACTCAGGCTTGCCCGCTTCATCATAGCTGTAAATCAGCACCACAGTGTATCCTCCTTGAGTACGCATCACCAAACCACTACCCACATCAGGATCATCAACAGTTCGCCAATGTCCGTCATTAGGTAGTATATTGGGGGCTTGGTTGATCCTGAATAGCTGAAAATCAAAGTCAGTATTTGTTGCTTGGGTTTTACCTTGAAGTTTTTTATTACCTAAATTTTCAAAGCCAACAAATGTAACCAACCCACCTTCATCATGTGGGTCAGAAAATACACACTTGTTTGTGTTCGGATATGCCAGGTTAATATGACAACTTACAATGCAACCTGATATATTTGAATTAGCAGTAACATAGCAATACTGTATCTGAGATCCTAATTGCCCCTCAAATTCCAAGGACAAATCCAAAACATAAGACTGATTGGTTGCTAAATTAGCTACAGCCCACTGCCCCGACAAATCAGGAAAACCATAGCTAATATCATGACCAAAATGTAATGGAGTGATGATTTTGACCTCTGAGCCATTGATTTGTAAAGTTGCTCGATTACTCCCCAAAAACTCAATCTTTAATAAATCAGTTTCATCAATGTGAGTGGCTGATTGTGGATGCTCGATCAACAGATTTTGTCCATCTTGTGTTTGGTATAAATTAACTTCCAGTATACCTTCTTCATCTATCTGACCCGAACCCACATACCAAATATTTTCGCCATTTTCTGAATAGGTAAACAAACTGATTAGTGTAAGGTCATTCTGTGTGGTTAACACCAATCCACTACCGATGGCTGGATCATCAGCCGTATGCCATAATCCATCTGCAGGTTTGACAATAGCCTTTGCACCATTGACTGATAACAACAAAAACAGCAAGCCAAAAACTTTCATACGCATTCCTTAATTAAACAGTTAGTGACTTTATCAATTACTTACCCAACAATTGATATTTTAAGCACCCAATGTCATTCTGAAAATATTTTTGATGAGTTATCCAAACATCTTTTTTCTTGAAAAAGTTATTCAGTCATCAGTTACTTTATAAAAATGAATCACTGGATAACTGCGGTCAATATCAGCTACTTCTGTTGAGGTTTCACTAACATAAAGTTTGAAATGGTTAGCACCTATGTCTTCGAAATACAATTTAATGGGTAGATAATTGCCAGATTGCTGAATTACACCACTGCAAAAAGCCTGCTCAAGAGGGACACTATTTATGATTGGCAAGACTTTCGGACAAATAAAATTCATGTATATTTCATTAATAAAATCGTTCTCATCAGTTATGTATGCATTGGCATTAAACCACAATGGAGGGGGCGGATCTGCCAAACAAGTCGCACAATAGGCTTCCAATTTCAGGGCATTCGCACGTTTTAAATTTTCATCATAAGCAATCCACTGTCCTGCTTGACCAGGATATTTAAACGCCTGTTCATTAAAGGTAAGCTGTTCAGTTTCAAACAATTCGACACCATAATTATAGTGTTGCATGGTTCTAGGTTCTGAACCATCGATACTGATGGAGCCGACTTCAGCACCTTGAAAAGTCAAGGTCAATGATTTTCGCTCTTCCATTAAAGTGGCTGCAGTGGGTGTTCCGAAATAAAATGGCTTGCCATCAGTTGGCATTAACAATTCAGCTTGAAAAACACCGTTATCATCAATACTTCCGGCTGCTATACCCCACTCAGGCGTACCATCTTGATGATAACTATAGAGCAATGCTAAAGTGATGTTGCCTTGAGTGATTAAATACAAACCACTACCCACTGCTGGATCATCATGGGTTCGCCAGTGGCCACTGTGAACTTGTGACTGACTGTTGACCCTGAAAGCCTCAAAGTTAACTGTAGGCAGATTGGGATTACCCTTGAGCAGCATTTTTTCCGCACCTAATTCCGCATAATTGATCGTGAACAATTCCTCTTCAAAATTTTCGCTATAGACCGTACAAAATGGCGTTAAGACAGGATCAGTCGAGCTGTTAACTTTCCATGGACAAGTCACTGCCCAATTATACGTGCTTGGATGTTGGCTTAGGTAGACCTTGCCTTGATAAGGAGCAGTCAACCGGCCACCAGAAAGAATGGGGTCGTATTGTAAATCCAGAACCGCTGAACCTGAATGTCCTGGCGAACCCAACACCCAAATTCCATCAAGTACAGGCAAGGTATAAAAAGTACCATCAGGCAAGGTTTGGTGCTCGGTTTGCCAGCTTTCCAAACCAAAGTGAAAGGTCTGAATTGACTTATTGACACTGTCACCTACTGTCAATTCACCCATTTGATTACCCGAAAATTGAATTTTAATACGTTCGCCAGTATTGACCGCTGAGGCTGACTGAGGATTACTGGCAACAATATTAGAGCCATTTTGAGTTTGATACAAATCAGCTTCAAACAAACCATTTTGATCAACTTGTCCAGAAGCAATGTACCAACTGTTTTTCCCCTGTTCATCATAGCTAAAAACACTGACCAGAGTTGTATCGCCTTGAGTTGTGATCAACAAGCCACTGCCAATTTCCGGATCATCAGTGGTGCGCCAGAAACCATCGGCCGGGATGATTTGCGCAGTTACCAAGCTGGAAAAGAGCGTAAAAGCCAAAATAATTTTTTTCATAAATACTCCCCAGTAAATCGATAACCAACTATTTTAGCACATCCTTGTTAAAAATTTGCTATCTAGCCATTTGTGTTCCAGGTAGTTGCTCGACCAAAGCATCGCCAAGCAGCATACTTGGAGTTTGATAACCGTTGGAATGTGCATGAGATGACAACAGGGCCTGAGCCACTAACACGGCACCATCGGCAGTCACTTCGTAGCCATTGGCCACTTGAATCCGGTATTCCTTAGTTTCACCGGTGGCATTTTTGACTTCTCCCCATACATAGGTTTTCAATTTCTCACGCGTGGCTTCATCAGGGCCCTTGACTTTCTTATCAATGCGTTTTTTTAACAAGTTTTGTACAAAGCCCAAACGCAACAATGGTTTGATCCAATTCATGCGTTTTAATTGTTTAACCATGGCTGGCGAACTGGGAATATAGACTTCTATGTTAGGAATTTTGGTATTGTGATAAGCTGTTGAAACGTCTCCCCAAGGAATGGTCATGGCCAATTTCTCACCACCACCAAAATCAATCTTACGGGTTTTGGCAGCCAGTGGCACCGTCACAATTTTACCATCTTTTCTGAGTTTACCACCGTTGGGCAAGGCTTCTACAGAAGTCTTGGCTGTGCCTGGACTGAATCCTGATCTCGAATCAAAACCCAAAGTCAGGTGTGTGGCATCAGGCATCATCTTTTTCAGCTTAGCAGCCACACAGTCAGTTGGAATGACATCAAAACCCACCCCAGGGCACAACACCACCCCCCGTTCTTTGGCCGATTGGTCCAGACTGGCAGCATATTCAAAAACATCAATTTCACCAGTGATGTCAATATAATGGGCTCGCTGTTTTAAACAGGCTTGTATCACCACTTGAGCAGTCTGCGAAAATGGACCAGCACAATTGAGCACCAATGCCATTTGTCCAATCAGCGCATCAGAGTTTTCCAACATATCAATGCTAAAAACACGGCATTCCAAATCATACTTCTTGGCCAAAGCTTCAACTTTATCCTTACTCCTTCCTGCAACAACGGGATTCATTCCAGCATTAACAGCGCGCTCAACAATCAATTGACCTGAATAGCCCGTGGCACCGTAAATCATCCAGTTATTTTCACTTGACATCATTTAAACATCCTCTTCATCATTTTGACTTTCTGTTTATAAAAATAGTTAGGGAACCAACGGGCAATCCGAGATTGCCAGCGTGTGGTACTGTCACACAAAATCATAAATTTTTTGCGTTCTATACCTGATAACACCATCTCAGCCACATCATCTGCGCCGTATTTGGATTTATCCATCCAACGGTTAATTTGATTTTTAATTTTTTCATCGGCATCATGCATCGACTCGGTCAAGTTGGTCTTGAAAAAAGCCGGGCAAAGCACCGAAACATGAATATTCGCTTCAGCCAATTCACAACGTAATGTTTCACTCAATGCCACTACGCCAGCCTTAACCACATTATATGATGCCACACCAGGAGCCAGGGCAATGGCGGCAAAAGAAGCCACATTAACGATCGCTGCCTGTGGACTTTTTTTGAGTTGTGGAATAAAGGCCTGACAGCCCCTGACCACCCCCATCAAGTTGATTTGCCATTGGCGATCCCATTGTTCTTCACTGGCTTCACAGACAGTTCCTTGAGCACCCACGCCAGCATTATTAATCAACACATCCACTTGACCAAATCGTTCAATAACCGCATTTTTCAGTGCCAACAGATCATCAGTTTTACTCACGTCACAATAAAAAAAAGCAGCTTCCCGGCTTGATTCTTTAATGTCTGCAACGGTCTGCTCACCTGCTTGTTGCTGTACGTCAGCCACCGCAATGTCATACCCTTGTTTGGCTGCTGCCAGGGCAATGGCTTTACCTAAACCACTGGCTGCACCAGTTATTACCATTATTTTCTTATTCATATAACGCATGTTATCAAATAAAACGAACATTTGCTCGTTTTTTGTTATAATCAGATTCCCCCAATCAATTTGTTTATTCAATGCCAACAGAAAAATTCAGTGAAACCCTGCAAGCCATTAACACAATCATCAAACATGAAATCATTCCCTTGGAACCCTTGTTGCTTACACATCAATGGGATTCACTCTTCCCGGCATTGGATCAAATCAGAGCAACCATCAAAGCCCAAGGCCTATGGGCTCCCAATTTACCCGAATCCGTGGGTGGTTTGTCTCTGACAGTTACACAGTTGGGGGAAATTTCAGAAGTAACTGGCCAATCCCCTTTGGGACATTACTGCTTTGGTTGTCAGGCACCTGATGCTGGCAATGCTGAACTTCTACACCTTTATGCCAATGATTTTATCAAAAAAAATTACCTGCTGCCCTTGGCAAAGGGAGATTTCCGCAGTTGCTTTGCCATGACCGAACCACACACAGCTGGCTCCAACCCCACCTTATTAGACACCACCGCAAAGCTGGTTGGTGATCATTGGGTAATCAATGGTAGAAAATGGTTCACCACTGCCGCTGATGGCGCCAACTTTACGATTGTGATGGCCGTAACTGAACCCGATGCGCCCAAGCATGCTCGAGCCAGTATGATTATTGTGCCGCTTGATACACCGGGCTATAAAAATCTGCGTAACATCTCAGTGATGGGACAAGAAGGGTCAGGTTATTACTCTCACAGTGAAGTCGAATTTATTGATTGTAAAGTACCAGCAAACCATTTAATTGGCGACAGAGGACAAGGTTTTAAAATGGCACAACAAAGACTGGGACCTGGTCGTATTCAACATTGTATGCGTTGGATTGGTATAGCCAACCGTTGTTTTAAGTTGATGTGCCAGCATGTCAATCAAAGACAAATCACACAACACGCCACATTAGCCGACCAAGCCATTGTCCAGGCCAAAGTTGCCGAATCTTATGCCGCGATGAATGCTTCACGGTGCCTGGTGATGGAAACCGCAAAAATCATAGACGAACAAGGGTTTGCCGCTGCAAAACACCATATTTCAATGATTAAATTTGAATGTGCAAATATGCTACAATTGCTGATGGATAACACCTTGCAAACCATGGGCGCACTGGGCATGACCGATGATACCATTGTCTCATTCTTTTATCGGGAAGAACGTGCAGCGAGGATTTACGATGGCCCTGATGAAGTGCACAAAATTTCGCTGGCCAAAAGTTTGCTGAAACAATATAAATGAATCTAACATACGAAACCTTTTTACAGGAATTTGAACAGTGGGTTGGTGACGAATGGCAATGCCTGTTTGACATGTACCACCAGAAGTTAAACCTGAAAAATCGCAACATAGCCACAAAAAAATTCAAAACCATCATTGAAGGTGTTTTTAAACTGTCACATCAAAAAGGCTTTCAGGCCATGACCATGCGTGATTTGAGTCAGGAAACCGAAATCAGCATGGGCGGCTTGTACAATTACTTCAGCAACAAAGACCAAATTGCCGAAATGATACATGCGGGAATGGTACACATGGCAGAAGCCTGTTTAAAAATCAAAGAATACCGACATAAAGATCCGGTATTCGAACTGAACGAACTGCTGGCTCGACACATTTTCCTCAGTGAACGTTTGAAAAAATGGTTTTATTTCGTATTCATGGAGTGTCGCAGCCTAGAAAGAGAGTTGATAGCAGACATCATCGCATCCGAACAGTTTATGGAGACCGCCATTTTGGAGCGCATTCTAGATGCCAATGCACAAAATTTAAGTCAATGTCATAACCCAGATTTTGTTGCAGCGATGCTTAAAGTGATGTTGCAAGAATGGTATCTTAAATCATGGAAATACATCGAAAAGGACATCAATGCCGACCAATATGTCGCTAATTTGCTGTTATCAGTTTACCACTTGACACAGGTGAAATAATGACACCTGAACAAAGACATCGCATATCAGATTATATAAGCACACATTTACCTGTCGAAGGCGAATTACATTTCAAAGCATTCAAAGGAGGCGCATCCAATCTCACCTATTCGGTCAAGGATGAACGCCAGGAATGGATCATGCGCACATCTCCTCCCGGAACCAAAGCCAAAGGCGCGCACAATATGCAACGTGAATACACTTTGTTGCAAAACATTTTCCCAGTCTTTCCATTGTGCCCAGAAGTGGTGCTGTTGTGTCAGGAACATGAGGTATTCGAGCGAGACTTTTATTTAATGAACCCCATTCATGGCATTATTATTCGACAACAATTACCAACCATCTATGAAAACACTGATTTAAGTTTATTATGCTGTGAATTGATTAAAATACATCATCAATTACATCAAGCGCCAATTGACAACCTCCAACAATTTAACAAAGGTCCTGGCTACATTGAAAGACAAATTTCCGGCTGGATTCACCGCTATCAACGCGTTGCTCCAGAACAGGATTTAGCCCCAGAAGTGATGAAGTGGCTGACTCAGCATATGCCTGACGACAATAGAGATTATGCCCTCATCCATAACGATTACAAATTTGACAATGTGGTTTTTGACCAACAAAACACCACCAAGATTATTGGTGTGCTTGACTGGGAGCTAACAACAATTGGTGATCCTTTGATGGACCTGGGTTGTTCACTCGCCTATTGGTTTGAAGGCGGAGACAATGAACACCTGAAGAAAATCAGTATGATGCCTACTTATCTGGATGGCATGTTAACCCGAGATGAATTGGTACATCAATACGCCCTACTCAGCGGTACAGAAATAGATAACTACCACTATTATTATGTTTATGGTTTGTTCCGGCTGGCAGTCATCGTACAACAGATTTTTTATCGGTATGAAAAAGGCCAAACAGACAACCCTACTTTTAAACCATTGGGATTGGTTCGAGACCTGGTCTTGCAACAAGCCCTGCAACAATTGAAATAATTATGAGTCAATTCAACAACAAAGTCGTTTTAATCACTGGAGCCAGCCGTGGCATCGGTGAAGCCATTGCCCATCAATTTGCCGCTCAAAATGCCCACGTGGTGGTCAGTTCACGTTCACAGGAAGGTATTGATGCAGTAGCCGCAGCCATCCGTGAACAAGGCGGTAAAGCTTCAGCCATTACCTGCCACAATGGTGACAAAGCTTCCCGTGAACAATTGGTTGAGCAAACAGTTTCAGAATTGGGGCGCATTGATGTAATGATTAACAATGCAGCAGCCAATCCCTATTTTGGCAACGTATTGGATATGGGCTTTGCCGCCATTCAAAAAACCATTGAAGTCAATATCGAAGGCTATTTCCATATGAGCCAACTGGCTGGTCAACAAATGCGCAAACAAGGCTCAGGTGTTATCATCAACACCTCATCAGTCAATGGTCGCATCACCGGGTATAACCAATCACTCTACTCGGCATCCAAAGCGGCCATTATTTCAATGACAGAAAGCTTTGCCAAAGAATGCGCGCCGTTTGGCATTCGAGTCAATGCTGTTTTACCAGGCTTAACCGACACCAAATTTGCCTCAGCTTTGACTCAAAATGAAGCCATGCTAAAAATGATACTGCCACAAATACCATTGGGCAGAATGGCCCAACCTGAAGAAATCGCCCCTGCCTACCTGTTCCTTGCCTCTGATGAAGCTAAATACATCACAGGTGTCAGCTTACCCGTAGATGGTGGCTATTTGGCATGAGTTCTCAATCCTCAACTATTGAGTCAGTCATTGATCAATGGCATAAGCTGTTAGCAAGCAAAGATCTGGAAGCACTCGACCAATTATTGCATGATGATGTGGTGTTTCACTCTCCAGTGGTTCACACGCCCCAACAAGGCAAAACCATCACCAAGATGTATCTAAGAGCTGCCTTTTATGTTTTACTTCCCAACGGTTTTAGGTATTTACGAGAAGTTCAAGAAGGCAATCTTGCGGTGCTGGAATTCGAAGCAAAAATCGACGACATCATTATCAATGGAGTTGATATGATTGAATGCTCCCCTGATGGACAAATTACTGACTTTAAAGTGATGATCAGACCCGTCAAAGCCATAGAAAAAATTCAAGAAAAAATGACAGAAATCCTTAACAAAAGTTAATTTAAAGTCAGTCAAAAGAAAAAATTGTTTACAAATTAAACCACACATTCATATTTCAGCGGTTAAAATCAATACATCACATCGAGGAGTAAAGGTATGAAAAAGTATTTAATTTGGGTTTCTTTATTGTTGTCAGGCTTTGCTATAGCTGCCGATGGTGATAAAGAATTGGAAAAACTTTCTTCGGAAAATAACTCAACTGAAGAACAGTTTGAACTCAATAAAAGCCAAAAAAATTATGGCCAGAACCGTTATGGCAATGGTGATCGATTTATTTGTGAATCCTACCGAGGACAAAGACAGCATTGTCAGGCAGATACAGCAGGTGGTGTTAGGCTGGTCCGACAAATCGGTTATAACTCATGTCAGGGGAATTGGGGTTATGATTATTATGGTGTCTGGGTGACTAATGGTTGTCGTGGAGAGTTTCAAATTGACCGCTATCAAAATCATTACGGACAAACCGATAATGTGATTCGCTGCGAATCTTACAGCAACCGCCGACAAACCTGCGCCACTGATTTAAGAGGTGCTGAAGTTGCGTTATTACATCAATTGAGTCACAGAAGCTGCCAAGGAAATTGGGGATTTAACTACAATGAAATTTGGGTCGCCAATGGCTGTAAAGCTGATTTTTTGATTTCACATCAAAATCAAGGTGGTAGTCCTTACAATCCGGGTTACAGCAACGGTCTGGTTGAATGTCGTTCAGAGGGCACCAACATCAATCATTGCCAGGTGCCAGATTTGCAAAGTATTGAGTTGGTACAAGAGATGGGTCGCTACGGCAACAATTGTCGCGGAAACTGGGGTTATTCAAGCCACGGACTTTGGGTCAGAAATGGCTGCCATGCACAATTCCGAGTGGTTGAATATCAACAACACAGTAACCCGGGCTATGGCCATAACAATCCACCCAATAACCAGGGCTATGAAGTGATATGTGAGTCTAATTATGGTCAGGTTAGAACGTGCCAAGCTGATACTTCAGGCCAAGTAGAGTTCATACAAAACCTGTCAAGCACCAGCTGTGATCAACGCTGGGGTTATGATGCTAATGGCATTTGGGTCAAAGATGGCTGCCGTGCCCGCTTCATGACCTATCCAGCTGGTTCGGGTTATGGTAACCAACCACCTGTTCGGGAAAAGTTTGAAATAAAATGTAAGTCTCGAAACAACAAGCTGAAAATTTGTGACACCAGAGGACCATTCTCAGATGTTGAATTCACACGTGAAATCAGTAAAGGAAAATACCCTTGCGAGGGTAATTGGGGTGTTAACCAACATGGCGAATTGTATGTCAAAAATAACTGCTATGCAGAATTTATGATTTACAAATAAAAACCAAACTAAACTCAGAAGTGAAAGCCTGTTCAAATCAACAGGCTTTGCTTTACTTCAGGTTCTAATCTTGACAATACCAGCCTCTTTTTACCTTTTAGACTTAAAAAGTTTCGATTTTTTTATCTTTAGCTTGGATACAGTGTACTTGAACAAAACATTCAGGATTTTTAAACCATAAATACTGCTGTCTTTAAAACTGATACTAGAGGCTTCGGTGAAATAACGTACTGGCATTGGTGCATCACCTAACTTGAATCCGTGATAAACAGCCTGAGAAATCAGTTCGGCATCGAATGAAAAATCATCTGAATTGTCTTGAAATGGAATCGTTTCTAACACCCGACGATGATAAACCCTGAAACCTGAATGCCCTTCAGCCAAATTTTGGCCTAAAACAACATTCATCAGTAATGTTAGCACCCTATTGCTAAAATATTTGTAAAAAGGCATCCCGCCATGTAAGGCTTCTTTTCTGGTTCTTATTCGCGCACCAAGCATAAAGTCACACACACCATGATCAATAAAGCCAGTAAAAAAGGGGATAAGACTTGCATCGTACTGATTGTCAGGATGGAGCATCACAATAATATCAGCACCAGCATTTAAAGCTTCTTGGTAGCAAAGTTTTTGATTACCGCCATATCCTTTATTCGTTTCATGCTCAAAAACAGTGAGACCTAAAGATTTTGCCACTTTAACAGTATCATCTGCTGAACAATCATCCACCAATATTATTTCATCATAACAATCCGCTGGAATGGTATCCATGGTGTCTTGCAATGTTTTTTCAGCATTGTATGCTGGCATGATGATAACTATTTTGTTTTTCTTGTGATTTTCCATAGGGCAAAAATAAAACTACAAACACTAACCAACCAACCCAATGTAAAACTTAGGGGCTGATACTTGAAAGAAACTTGATGACTCCCGGCTGGTATTTTAATGGCTTGAAGCACATAATTGGCAGCAAATATGTTTGTTTTTACACCATCGACACGAGCCACCCAACCAGGATAATAACTTTGTGACAACACCATCCATGCTGGTTTTTCAGTATTGGCGTAAATTTGTATGTGGTTAGCTTCAGTAGAATGAAACTCGATCGAAGGCGTTTTTTTTGCCAAATGCTCATCCATTGCGTCTTTGGTCATTCCTTTTTGTTTTTCAAGAACAACTGTATGACCGAGCTTATGTTTAACTTCTTGGGTTTTTTCCAAAGCGTCTTCAGCAGACTCCACCCAAATTACTTCATCAACAAAATATGCAAGCCCTTTGGCATTGTGGTTTTGATAAATTTTGATTTCATGGTCATAAACTTGCTCTAGGTGCGGAGGTATTTTTGTTGATAAATCTTTTTTCGAAAGAATGTATTTGACGTTAAGTATGTCGAGATAAGGAAGAATGTTTACATCAAATTTAGCAAAGTAATAATACCAAAATAAATTATTACCCTTTAAAACTTGATTAAAAAATTGATGGTAACGATTAATCACAGGAACATCATATCCCCTGATGTCATGTATTTGTACCAACAGATTAGTGCTGGGTATGAGTATTTGGTCATAACCAACCGTCCTGAACGGTTTTTTTTGTTCATGTAAAAATTCAATGGACTCAGGCATTTCACGAGGATATGCATTTTCAAAATCAATGGCAGGATTCCATGTATGTCCCTTACTCCATAAGTCTGCAAACACCCAGATCACGAATATATAACCAATGAAATGGGGGTATTTAGCACTGAAGCACAAAAGTACAATCAACACCATCATAGCTAACATGGCTAAAATCAACTCAAACCTGACCGACTCTAATAACAGGTTTTTATCTTCTAAAAATGGTTCCAGTTCATTGGGCATCCAAAATGAATGCAGCAAGCCCAGAGAAATCATTACAATTAAAACTACCATCAATTTATTCTTTAGCTTGAACATTTTTTGTAAACAAATCCGCATGCCAAATGCAGCCAGTACTGACAATGAAAATGCCGCTAAAATTGAAAAATAGAATAAGGGCAGATGACTAAACAGAGGCGTGTTTTTTACCAAAAAAAATAACGGATTGACACCGAAAGCCACAGCTAGAGACAGTAGACTTAAAAGCATAAAAACCCAAACAAACCGCCCCCTCTTCCACACAGCCATCAATGCAAAAAAAACTGTCAGCATGCCAACATATGGACTAAAAGCATGAAACCCTATTTGGTTTTTTGGCCACCCATCTAAAATAAATAAGTCACCCAAAAAAATACTGAGCAAGCCTGGTGGAGGTATATGCAATTGCTTTGTGGCACTTCTTTCAGCCCAAATGGCTGTATTGAACAAAAATTCAACAAATGGAAAAATCAAAACAGCCGCTAAAAACAAAGCAAAAACATAAACAAACAAAAATCGCAGTATTTTATCTAATGCAAAATGCCCTTCTTGAAGCAGACGAATCAGATAATAAAGACCACATGCAGTCGCTGTTAAAAAAGCAATTTCCACATGTCCAGCAAATAAAGTAAGAGCCACCAGCATTGCATACCAGTAAAATACACTTTTATTCTTATAATCCAATAATCGTTCAGTAGCATAAAAACATAACGGAATTAAGCAAACAACATTGGTATGAGGGTGGTTAAGCCAGAAAACTGAAAAGGCAGAAAAACCGAAAGCAGCCCCAGCGAACAAAGCTGGCACATGTTCAACTTTGATTTTTCTTACAAACAGATAAGTTAAGAAACTACTTAAAAACAATTTGAACAAAACACTGATGGTAAAACCAGCCGGTGGGGGCAAAACATAATGGAACCAATTCAGTGGAAACATCAAGGCTGACTGTGTATTCGCCCATAATGGGTTCCCCGCAAATATATATGGGTTCCAAAGAGGAAAAATTCCTTGTGAGAACTGTCTTTTGGCTTCTGTAAAAAAAGGTAGAAACTCATTAGACTGATCTTGTAAATATGGGTTCCCTGGCTTTTCTAGCTGTTCACTTTTGACAGAATCCCAAGGCGGGATAAAATTAAGGTAATCAGTTTGAGCAATTAATTTACCCTGGAGTACAGGGTAACAAAAACACAAAACCATCAATAGATATACAACAACTGCCTTACTGAGGTCAGCTTTTGAAATACTGGTTGTTTGTTCGGCAACAGTCATTGTTAAAAGGTATTTATATCAATGGCATTAAAGTCGTTAGAAATTAGTGTCAATTGCCAGTTGGTCTTACCACTTTGACAATCGTCACAATAATACAAATGATTGGCTGCATTTACTACTTTTAATTCTGGGCTTTTACCGTTTGCTAATATTTTTTCAACTTTATATTGAACATTAAAAGGTAACAGATTACTGATAAGAAGATGCGGTGCTCTTTCTTCATTTATTTCAAAGAGCTGGGGTTGAATTTTTTGTAACTTATGGTACGAACGCGGAGGATGAACGTAGTCGTCGAAAACACTGGGGAGCAAGCCTGAAACAGGCTGGTGATTTTTATACTGATGTAACACGCCCCATGAATCTGAAAGCCAAAATGAAGGTTTTGTGTCAATTTTATCCAAAAAATATTTTGACAAAACAAGTACAGAATCAAATCCAGGTTGGCTTGGACCACCTAAAATCAATTCATATTCATCACAGTAAAAATTCATTGGAAGCGAACCACTGATGTCAATTAATGGAGCCATTGGACCGTTGATAACAGTTGATTTATCACAAAAATAATCTGCTACATGTTCACTTTGATTGATAATTAATGCATCTAATGCTGTATTGTTCTTTGTCCAGTTTTCATCCACTTTTGCAGTAACATTCATGATTGGTCCATAATTGATTTGCTGATGTATTCCCTGACTTCTCAAAACCAATGTCGGCAACATTCCAAACGCAAACAGACTCATAATAACAACTTTGTACAGAACCGAACGAGTTTGCAAAATCACAAAGAGACCATAACTAAACAAGCCTAAAAGTAATGCAGAAACACTTAAACAAAAATAAAAAGGAGTGAAACTTCTGAGCATCACAATCAACCCAATTGCACCCAGCAAAAAAACAATTAAATACACGACTGTTTTATGCTTCTTAACCACAACACTACCAATCAGTCCAACCACAGCAAGTATCAGCAAAAAAATATAAAACACCGAATAAGCCGCGCCAACAACTGGATACGTATGAGAGACAAAATCTACAACACGCATCGGCCCATCAAAAAGCAAAGATTTAACCAGGTTTATCCATTGATAAAACCATTGGGCCGGTTCAATGGCATGGCCACTGGCTCTGATTTGATCGGCTGTAATGCTACGTTCTAATAATCGATGATAATCAGGAAAATCATTGATGAATTGATTCACTAAATACGGTAAAAAAAGTAATGATACCAGCATCAATCTAATCACCATTTATTTCCAGTCAGGAAGTCTTTTTGTTCTTACAAACACCCAGAAATATCCAACAATAAGAACTAAAAATATGGGGTGCGCATTAAATCCCAAACCAAAAACAAAAGTAGACCATAAAAAGTGTTTTAAATCATGAGTTCGTTCATAGCGGAACAATAACCAAACGAACCATAAAGATAAAAATTCCAAAAGGTTGATATGATTGATAAATGCTTGATTGATAGCATGCCAACCTGGTAATTACAAAACAAAAGCCCAAAGCAAACCAAACTGAGCATTCACCCAATCCTTACCTAACTGATAGGCCATAACAAATTTTAAACCAGCCAAAACGCCAACAAATAATGCAACTAACTTGAGTGACCCAAAAAAAGCAGGTACTGTCAGCAAGTAAAACCACAGTGGGCCTACATGAAAAAAACCACCAATATCTGGGCCCAAAGCTGGCCAGTCATGATACTCAATGATTTGATACGCTTTAGTTAAATCACGTGAACTATCTAACAACAAAGCCGAATACCAAAAACCCCAAGCATAAAGGACAACCAACACGACCAGACAAATCAAATGCTTTTGGGGAATAAGTGTTTTAACAAGCTGAATATTGTTCATTTGGGTTATTTTTTATTCACGATTTCAGCGACTATTATGCTTAGACTTAATGCTAATTTTACACCTGAGCGACAACGCGAAAAAAAACAAAAAGCTAAACAGTTGATTTCAATATAAAAAACATGGCGCGCCCAGCAGGAGTCGAACCTGCGACCTACCGCTTAGGAGGCGGTTGCTCTATCCACTGAGCTACGGGCGCGTGGGTGCTTATTCTATTCAGAGTTGTCTTTTTCTGCAAACACTATGGCAATCTTATTGGCCTGAGGGTTGGTTGTCACTCTCGTGATTTGATGATAATGAGGGTCACTAAACTCATGAGCAATATACCATCTTTGTTGGCCTAAACTTACGAATAGGGTATTGTCGCGACCTGCCCAAAAACGACCTTTACTGTCCAGAGTAAAATCTTCAACTCCCATAGGCAGAACCATTACAGGTTTAGGCGTCAAGGATTTATGATTGATTTTTTGAATACGCCAAGGTGTGGTTTTCTTATCCACAAAGTACAATTGTTCAGATCTGGCATCAGTAATAAAAGAACGGCCAATGTTTTCTGTGACTTTTGTGGCTTTCTTATCGCTATTTTGCACATATAAATCACCACCATTGTTATCATTCAAAACAAAACTCCACAAATAACCATCTTGTGTCCAGTTGAAATAGCCGACTTGTTTCAAATCACTGTATCTGCCAGTTTGTTTTTCTTTGACTAATTGATTATTCAGCAATACCAGATATTGATCACCTTCTACATCCACTTGCACCACACTCAAACCCTCTTTTTCTGGCATGGGTGTGGGAGAATATTCACTCTCTGCTGTCACCATATAAGGTGTAGAAACATTATGGGTCAAATTGTATTGGTGAATGTCCATTTGTCCATTCTCAAAGTGGGTGTAATAGATGAATTGTCCATCTTTTGAGAATCTGGGTTGCGAGTCGTAGCCTTTGGAATTTGAGATATTATGCGCTTTACCCAAGGATAACTCACCATCATCACTTTCATGAATATCAAACAACAATATTTCACTGCCAGGAGGTGCAGATGGTGTTTGTACTGTTTCTTCAGCATGTGCCTGCCAGCCAAACAACAAGAAAACTAACGTTTTTTTCATGATTTAACTCCGAACCAAAAGGCCGTAAAACAACAAACGGTGGTAATTAAGGTATACAAAACCGCTCTTAACAGCTGATCATTCTGGATCATTAAAACGGTTTCCATGGAAAAAGTGGACCAGGTTGTTAGGGCTCCCAACAAACCAACCGTTACAAATAATTTACTGGCATCGCTTATGCCGCCGTGATTGAGTAAATAATGGTATGAAAGGCCCATCACAAAACACCCCACCACATTGACCAATAAAGTGCCAAAAAACAAAGGCGCATGAAATACATTCAACATCAATTGATTGACACCAAATCGAATACTTGCACCAATCGCGCCACCGAGTGCCACTGCCAACAATGATCCTATCATCTGTTTCCCTTATTGTTGCTATTAAGTTTCAATCTTTGTGACCTGATATATTCAAGTTTTTGTGAAATTTTTTGTTCCAAACCATTATTCGTTGGTTGATAATACAATCTTTCGCCCATTCTATCTGGAAAACCTGTTTGGTCAAAGGCAATCCCGCCCTCCACATGATGATCGTACTGGTAACCTTGGCCAAATCCCACCTGTTTCATCAATTGAGTCGGCGCATTGCGTAAATGGTTAGGCACCGGTAAGCTGCCCATTTGCTGTACATCAGCTTGTGCCAGTTTAAAAGCGGCATACACCGCATTGCTTTTGGCACAACAAGCCAGATAACTGACTGCTTGAGCCAAAAGCAAATCACCTTCGGGTGAACCCAAACGTTGGTATCCATGCCAAGCATCCAAACAAATACCCAAAGCCCTCGGATCAGCATTACCAATATCCTCAGTGGCCATCCGCAAAATCCTGCGGGCAATATAGTTTGGGTCGCAACCACCATCTAACATGCGTGCCAGCCAATATAATGCAGCATCTGGGTTTGATGAGCGCACACATTTGTGTAAAGCCGAAATTTGCTCATAAAATTCATCACCACCTTTGTCAAAGCGCCTTGTTTGACCCGATGTCACCAATGCAATATCAGCATCTTTCACCACATCTTCGGTGGCATAATCCAATAAAATTTCCAATAAACCCAATAATTTACGCCCATCACCATCAGCCGCCCTAACCAATGCCATTTGCTGTTTTTCGTTTAAGATGAGCGATTTTTCAATGGCTTGTAAACTTTGTGCCAGTAACTGTAACAATTCCTGTTCATTGAGACTTTTCAGGATGTAGACCTTGAGTCTTGACAATAAAGCATTGTTCAATGCAAACGAAGGATTTTCGGTGGTCGCACCAATCAAGGTAATTAAACCACTTTCCAGATGTGGCAAAAACGCATCTTGTTGCGACTTATTGAATCGATGAATTTCATCAACAAATAGCACAGTTCGTTGCGGCAAAGCCTGTTCAGCTTGTTTGATGGCATCTCTGATGTCTTTAACACCGGAAAGCACAGCCGATAAATTAATCAACTGTGCATGAATGTCTTCACTTATGATTTTGGCTAAAGTGGTTTTCCCAGTCCCTGGCGGCCCCCAAAAAACCATCGAATGGATGGTTTTATTTCGTAACATCAACCATAAAGGTTGCTTCTCACCCACCAGATGTTGCTGTCCAACAACTTGTGAGAAGTGAGTTGGTCGCAATTGGTCTGCAAGTGGGCGTTGGGCATTGAGTTGCATGAAACTAATTAATAGAGTTTTCACCCAGCGCTTGAATTACGTCAACGCCTTCTGGTGGTGTAAATTGAAATAAATCTTGATTCAGCTCCGGATTTTTCTTGATGTCTTTGAATTCAAACACCATGGTCTGATCAAAGTGATTGAAGACCCGGATTTGTTGAACTGTGGTTTCCTGAATGCCTAACCAGACATATTTGACTTCATCTGATTTAAGTTTCGGAGTTAAACTGATCCATTGCAAATCACCTTCAACTTTTTCAAAAGCAATGTCATAATGTTGTTGCGTCAGTGCCTCGTTGATAATGACATAAATGGGGTTGAGGTGATTATCCTGGGTTTTAACGGTCACTTGATCCAAATCTTCATCATACACCCATACTTGCTGTCCATCAGCCACAATCAGTTGCTCAATAGGCTGCTGATATTCCCAGCGAAACAGATTGGGAGCTTGCATCCAAACCAGACCAGTATTTCTGTCTAATTGTTGATCTTCATTGGTCAGTTCATATTGTACAAATTCAGCACTTAAAGCATTTAATCCAGATCGAACTTGCGTCAGTATTTCTTTTGGATCTTTAGTTTCCAGTTGACTTGCGTGCAGTTGGTATACCCAGATCAAATTTAGCAATAAAAATTGGATGATTCTTGTCATGTGATAAAAAAAAAGATAAACAAGGCTTCATTGTACTCAATAAAGCTGAATTGAAGCTAAATTAATGACAATGGATTTGCAACACGATTGATTGAGATTCGTTTGACAAACATATACAGAAAGGGTAATTTGTTACGTAAAGGGGATATCACAAAGCGAACGCCGCTTGATAAATTATATTCTCGAAAACTTAATATCATTTTTTTCACAAGGGGTATTTATGGCTTACCGTTTTGCAGGCACTTTGTTTTTGCTGCTTTGTTTTTTCTTATCTACTGCACAAGCACAAAACAGGTTTTATCATGTTTATTTTGATACTGATAATTCCGCAACTACAGGTTGCTCGGTCAATTTACCTGATTTCGCCACCTCAATTACAGGTGTAGACAGAAGACTAACTATAACAACCGACAGTGCATTGCCTCCCACCATCACTGCAACACAGTTACACCAATGCGCTGGTGGTGTTTTTGATTCAGGCAATGGTGTATCAATGGCAGCCCTCGGATTAAACACTGGCATCAATGGTGCTGATGTCTTTGAAGCAAGTGTTAGTCAAACTCAGCTCGGCATTAATCGTTCAGGTGCTGTTTTATTGTATTTTCACACTCAGTCAGATAACGCTTCTGACATAGTGCTGGGTAATGGCAATGGAGACCCCATCGTTTTGGGCTTTACTTTTCCCGTTCCGGCATTGGGCTTGATCACCTTATGTTTGCTGCTCGTACTCTTGTTATTTACCAGTCGAAAGCAACTGTCCAAGAGAATTACCGTAAGTATGGTGTGTATTTGTTTGGTTTCATCTGTTTGGGCAATGAACATCATCATTGATGGACAAACAAACGACTGGAACACCATCGCCCCAGACAGTATCGACCCCGTAGGTGACACCTCCAACAGCGGCAGCTATGCTGACTTGACTGCAGTTTTTGTAACCAAATCCAATGAAACCATATTTGTCAGGATGGATGTGGTTGACGTGGAAAACCAAGCACCGGTTGCTAATATAAACAGTGACGCGACTCTGGAAGACACATCAGTAACCATCACATTAACCGGATCAGATGCAGAAGGCTCACCGGTTACTTTCTCGACTGATACAGCACCAGCCAATGGTGCGCTGAGCAATTTCAGCGTAATAAACAACACAACATCAACCGTTCTTTATACACCCAACGCCGATTTTAATGGCACAGACAACTTCACAGTTGTTGCCAATGATGGCCAGGTTAATTCTGCACCGGCCAATGTTGAGGTTAACGTCACTGCTGTAAACGATGCCCCTTCATTCACTTCCGGTGGTAATGTCAATGTTTTGAAGACTGCTGGCCCCTACAGTGCCAGCTGGGCAACCAACGTAGTCGCTGGACCTAGCGATGAAACATCACAAAACCTGACATTTAATATCATAAATAATGACAACACGGGTATATTTGATGTTTTACCTGTCATTGATTCCTCTGGCGTATTGAGCTTTACCGGCACTCCCGATGTTTCAGGAACTGCCAACATCACCGTGAATCTTTCCGATGATGGAGGGACAGCCAATGGCGGAATTGATACATCCGCAAATGTCACTTTTGCCATTATTTTGCAAAGCGTTAATGATGAACCTTCTTTTACTGTTGGATCAAACCAGTCAGTTCTTGAAGATGCAGGAGCCATCACAGTGCCATCATGGGCAACCAATGTATTGGCAGGACCACCAGATGAAGTCGGCCAAACCCTGACATTCAACATCATCGCCAATGACAATCCCGGGCTGTTCAGTGCTGGCCCTGCTGTAGCGTCAGATGGAACCTTATCTTATACAACAGCAGCTGATGCCAATGGAGTGGCAAATATCAGTATTGAATTGATGGATGATGGCGGAACAGCCAATGGTGGCGATGATACCTCACCACCACAAAATTTCAGCATCACCGTAACAGCCATAAACGATGCGCCAAGTTTTACCGCAGGACCAGGTCAAAGCCTGCTTGAGGGCGCAGGTGCTCAAACTGTGAATGGCTGGGCTACTGCCATTGCAGCTGGACCTGCCGATGAAGCAGGACAATCCTTAAGTTTCAATGTTTCCAATGACAATAATGCATTGTTCGATGTTCAACCAAATATCAGTTCAACCGGCACATTAACTTTCACACCAAATGCAGCTGCTTTGGGCAGTGCTACTGTCAGTGTTTCATTAAGCGATGATGGTGGAACTGCCAATGGCGGCATTGATACATCAGCGGTACAAAATTTCATTATCAGCATTACCGCTGTCAATGATGAGCCTTCATTCACGGTTGGCGCTGATCAAACTATCAATGAAGACAACGGTCCAATTACGGTTGCAGCCTGGGCAACCAACATCCTCGCCGGTCCTCCCGATGAAGCAGGCCAAAATTTAACGTTCAACATCACAGCCAATGATAACGCACCTCTGTTCAGCGCAGGTCCTGCTGTTGCGGCAGATGGCACTTTGACCTATACGCCGGCAGCTGATGCCAACGGTGTGGCCAATATCACTCTGGAATTGATGGATGATGGTGGCACAGCCAATGGTGGCGACGACACTTCACCACCTCAAAGCTTTATGATTACAGTCACTGCCGTCAATGATGCGCCAAGTTTCACTGTCGGAGGTGATCAATCCGTACTTGAAGAATCCAGCGCACAGTCAGTGAATGGCTGGGCAACAGCCATCTTTGCAGGACCTGCAGATGAATCCGGACAAACAGTCAGTTTCAACGTAACCAATAACAACAATGCCTTGTTCAGTGTACAACCCGCCGTAGATAATTCAGGTAACCTCACCTACACCCCCGCTGCCAATACCAGCGGAACAGCAATTGTGAGTGTAACCGCAGCAGATGATGGTGGCACAGCCAATGGTGGTGTTGATACTTCAGCGATTCAAAACTTCAACATCACGATAACAGCAGTCAATGACGCCCCATCTTTCACAGCAGGGGCAACACCACAAACAGCAGATGAAGATTCCGGTGCTCAAAATATCGCTTGGGCGACTGCAATCAGCGCTGGTCCACCAGATGAAAATGGCCAAAATCTGACATTTATTCTTAATCAAACTAATATCGATAGTACCTTATCGTTTACAGCTGTTCCAAGTATTTCAGCCACCGGCATTTTAAGCTATACGGCAGCCGCCAATGCTTATGGCTCAGTTAGCTACAATGTCAGTTTGATGGATGATGGCGGTACAGCCAATGGTGGTATTGACACTTCACCCAGTGTGCCTTTAACCATCACCATCAATCCAATCAATGATCCACCAGCGGCTGGTGCTTTGGGGCCTTATACAGCCACCACCAACATCAGTGTCAGTTATGCA
>JAGRJR010000259.1 GCA_020442635.1 Lysobacterales bacterium | reverse complement strand
ATTGGCCTAAATCCTGATGAAACCGTCACTACGATACTACCGATTCCAAAAATAGTGGAAGAATTATCGGTAAAAGGTGAGGCGTCAACAGATGCTCTAATAGATGGGGGTGATGATCTATTAGACGCTAGCACGCAAGCAGAGCCACCTTTTGTGTTCTTTGCAACTGCCAATGGTACGGTGAAGCGGGTAGAGCTTAAGCAGTTTGCCAATATTCGCTCGAATGGCTTGATTGCGGTTGGACTAGAAGAGGGCGATAAGCTGGTCAGTGCTCGTATCACTAATGGTAGCCAAGAAGTGATGTTGTTTGCATCCAGTGGTAAAGCCATTCGTTTTGATGAAAATGATGCGCGTGTGATGGGTCGTACGGCTAAAGGTGTCCGTGGTATGCGTTTGGCGGCTAATGAGTCGATAAAATCATTGGTTGTGGTCGAAGATGATGTCCGCGAAATCCTTATTGCTTGTGAAAACGGCTTTGGTAAACGTACCTTTATCGATGAGTTCAATACCCAAAATCGTGGCGGCGGCGGTGTAATTGC
>JAGRJR010000258.1 GCA_020442635.1 Lysobacterales bacterium | reverse complement strand
GTCCGCAGATGTGTACGGATGATTTTGTTGAAATTATACCATAAATGATTTTTTGACTAAATTGGGTTCTACCCCGATTTTACGGACATTTTAGAAAAGTGTTTTTCATAATTTAATTTTTTCTCTAGTTTACGCTTTTTTACCGGATTATGGAAGCGTTCAATATAATCAAAAATATCAGCTCTTGCTTGTGATCTGGTTTTGTAGTTTCTACGATTTACTCTTTCTCTTTTCATAACACCAAAGAATCCTTCACATGCTGCATTGTCAGCACAACTGCCAACAGCACTCATTGAACTAATAACATTGTTATCAAATAAAAATTTCTGATAGTCATCACTGGTAAATTGACTGCCTCTGTCAGAATGTAAAATCACTGTTTTTGATTGCTCCTTTTGCCACAAAGCCATCAATACTGCCTGAATCACCAGATGTGTTGTTTGGTTTTGACTCATTGACCAACCAATAACAACTTTTGAGTACAAATCAATAACAACACAAAGATACAACCAGCCCTCAGCTGTCTTGATGTAAGTAATATCT
>JAGRJR010000257.1 GCA_020442635.1 Lysobacterales bacterium | reverse complement strand
GATTACCCAATAAAGCGCGAATATTAGCCAAGTATTCATCAGCAACGGCTTCAGGGTCTTTAGTCGCTTTTTTCTTTTTTGCCTTGGCTGGCCAGTCGATATGCTCTTCTGGTAACTCATCTAAAAATCTTGACTCAGAAGTGACACGCATCTGACCACCGGCGCGGCGCTGGGTGGCGAGCGTCAATGTCAGCTCTCGACGCGCACGAGTAATGCCGACATACATCAAGCGCCGTTCTTCTTCGACCGTCTCGCTTAGGATAGAATTGCGGTGCGGTAGCATTTCTTCCTCAAGCCCCATGATATACACAAAATCAAATTCCAAACCTTTTGCTGCATGCAAGGTCATCAAGTTAACCTTGTTGGTGTTTTCTTCTTCTTGCTGTTGCTCGAGCATATCCAGCAACACCAGCTTACGAATGATAGTATCAATGGTGCGATCTTCGTCTTCTTCGGCGCGATTAATCAGCGATTGAATACTAGTGTAGAGCATATCAATATTATCGATACGGTTTTTTTCTTGTTGCGGGGTTTTAGCGTCGCTACG
>JAGRJR010000256.1 GCA_020442635.1 Lysobacterales bacterium | reverse complement strand
GTTGGTCTGGTCTGGCACCATGAACGTCAACAATTGCAGTTGGAACAAGCCGAAAAGGACATGCAAATTGCCATGCATTACATGCAAAAGATCAGTGAAAAAGCACTGGAAGATACCAATACTTTGGGTATCAAGCCAGGTATTATTGTTCCTGTTTCTAAATCCATGGCACAGATTTAGTGGAGAAGAAAATGAAGAAAATATTTATAATCATTGCGGTTATGCTGAGTTGGCAACTCAATGCCCAAAATATCATGGATAAGTTACAAAGCCTGATGAATACAGAGCCGTCTGTTGAAATCAACCTGGGCCCTGCCATGTTGGGATTGCTTAGTGGCATGACCAGTGAGGAAAAGGACGTGTCCAGTGTGATGAAAAACTTGACTGAAATCACTGTCAGGGTCTATGACCTTGAAGAGGAAGGTTTCAAAGGGGATTTGAACCAAATCAAGGGGTTTATCAATAGCACAGCATCGGAAATGAAGGCGCTCGGAATGGAACAATTGGCAGCTATCAGGGAAGAAGATTCTACGGTTTATATCATGGCC
>JAGRJR010000255.1 GCA_020442635.1 Lysobacterales bacterium | reverse complement strand
TACAGACATAATAGCAAGAAGGAAACTAAGGAATATCTTACGATTGAAAACGCAAGAAAGAATAAAACTCAAATAGATTGGGCAAATTACACGCCACCAAAACCAACATTTATCGGTACAAGAACTTTTGTCGATTATGATTTAGCTGAATTGAGAAATTATATTGATTGGACGCCATTTTTTCAAGTGTGGGAGTTACACGGTAAATATCCTACAATACTAGAAGATAAAATTGTAGGAGATGAGGCCAAAAAATTATTTGCAGATGCAAATGCCATGTTGGATAAAATCATTACAGAAAAATGGCTTACTGCAAAGGCTGTAATTGGATTTTTTAAAGCGAATTCTATCAATGATGATGATATTGAAATTGTTGCTAACAATAAAATTAAAATCTTACATCATCTAAGACAACAAAATAAAAAAGCAGCTGGTTTGCCAAATTTCTGTTTGACAGATTATATCGCTCCAATTGAATCTCAAAAAGAAGATTATATCGGTGGATTTGCAGTAACTGCTGGTATTGGAATTGAAAAGAAACTAGAAGA
>JAGRJR010000254.1 GCA_020442635.1 Lysobacterales bacterium | reverse complement strand
ACTGTTTTAGGATTTGGAATGGGAAATTATAAAGATAACAGACTACAGGAATTAGCTGACCGAGGAAATGGAAATCACGCTTACATTGACAACATAATGGAAGCCAAAAAAGTTTTGGTTAATGAAATTACCTCGACATTATTTACAATTGCAAAAGATGTAAAAATTCAAGTTGAGTTTAATCCGGAAAAAGTTGAATCTTACAGATTGATTGGTTATGAAAACAGAAAATTAGATGATAAAGATTTTACTGATGACACAAAAGATGCCGGAGAGATTGGTGCTGGTCACACAGTAACTGCCCTTTATGAAATAGTTCCAACAAACAGCGCAAGCTCACAAACAAACGATTTAAAATATCAGCAGACTCAAATAAAAAATAATGCTTACAATTTTGATGAAATATTAACGGTTAAAATTAGATATAAGGCCCCTGATGGAAATAAAAGCAAAGAAATTGTAAGTGTTCTAAATGATGATAAAAATTCGATTGATAATTCATCAAACAACTTAAAGTTTTCTTCTGCTGTTGCTGAGTTTGCTATGCTTCTTA
>JAGRJR010000253.1 GCA_020442635.1 Lysobacterales bacterium | reverse complement strand
AAGTTATAGGAGATTTACTTATGGCCGCTAAAGATATTAAGTACGACCAAGAAGCACGACAAAAAATTCTGAAAGGGGTGAAAACTTTGGCTCAAGCTGTCAAAGTCACCCTTGGCCCTAAAGGCCGCAATGTCATCCTCGATAAATCTTTTGGCGCCCCTCACATCACGAAAGATGGTGTTAGCGTTGCTAAAGAGGTTGAGCTGGAAGATAAGCACGAAAATATGGGTGCACAAATGGTTAAAGAAGTCGCCAGCAAGACTTCTGACAAAGCCGGTGATGGCACAACTACTGCCACCATCTTAGCTGAGGCCATTTATACAGAGGGCTTGCGCAACGTCACTGCTGGTGCCAACCCTATGGATCTCAAACGAGGCATCGAAAAAGCTGTAAAAGCTGTTGTTGATCACCTCAAAACCCTGTCCAAAAAAGTCGAAAGCCGCAAAGAAATCGCCCAAGTTGCCACAGTCTCTGCCAATAGCGATGCGGAAATTGGCGAGCTCATTGCTGACGCTATGGAAAAAGTAGGGAAAAATGGCGTGATTACCGTAGAA
>JAGRJR010000252.1 GCA_020442635.1 Lysobacterales bacterium | reverse complement strand
GTTTCAAAGACATGGGTAAAACCGCGGCATTTAATGACATACCAATAGACTCTGAGAACAAGTTATCAGCCATTAATTCCCTTATGACGATTGCACCGTCAAACACCGGAAATTCATGCCGCCCCAATAGTTCAAATCTATCTTTTGACAAGTTGAAATTGACCTCTGACTGGTTTACTGGCATTCCTGCAAATAACAAGGACTGCCACGTTAAATATGAGTCATTTGAAGCATCATTCAATAACCAATTGACAGCTCCACTGAGACCATCAACCTGTAATTTTCTTTTCTTATTTAAGGCATAAAAATCCTCAAATCGAATTTGCCACTGGTCAAACTTTCCATTCGCAGAATTTACATCAACAACAAAGCCGCCTGACATCTCAGTATTTCCAAAACCATAGATACCCAAAATACTGTTAAGAATTTGTTGATTAAAATGATGGCTGTCTCTGATATCTAAATTAACTTGGGGAACTGACCAGTTAAATTGTTGATCCAGTTCTAACTGTGCTTGCAAGGTCATCGACACAAGGTTGGTAACCGTAACTGCGAC
>JAGRJR010000251.1 GCA_020442635.1 Lysobacterales bacterium | reverse complement strand
AACGGAAAGTCCGCCAATAGTCCGGCACTGGTAGTGCTGAAAAGCAAAACGGCCACCGCGTAACTGCGGCAGCCGTTTGATTCCCTTGGGGAAATATGGCGCGCCCGGAGGGATTAACGGCCTGCGGCCATTCTGCGTGCCTCCGGCGCTTGTCGAACAGGACTTTGAGTCGGAGGTTCGAATCCGGTATTCGAAATCGAAAACGGCGAAAGGCTCGATCGATGTCGAGCCTTTCTTGGTATGGCGCGCCCGGAAGGATTCGAACCTCCGACCACCTGGTTCGTAGTCACCCGAAAGCACCATAAGTCATTGTTTTTAATTGATATGTGGCAGGAACGCTCGTTGCATTCCGCAGTACTCAGCACAACAGTGCCGGACTGACTCCGGCAAAAGTCCGGCAGGACCACGCCCCTATTTTGGAAACATCAGTACCAATCGCTTGCGCCAATGCGAATCAGCAACGCGTCTGTCTGCTGCATCCGACTCCGCGACTTCGAGTGCACCGATACAACCAACCAGATCCAACTATGATACCGATTTTCAAGCTTTTGTTTTA
>JAGRJR010000250.1 GCA_020442635.1 Lysobacterales bacterium | reverse complement strand
CAGACTCAGCATACGATATAGCAGGAGCTAATATTTCATCCATTTTCATGGAGCCAAATTTCTTATGCAGCTCAAACCATCCGTCAACAGCACCGGGTACACTTACCGGCAGAGGCCCATAAGAAGGAATTTTAGACATTTTCTTTTCTTCAAAATATGCTAACGTTAAATTCTTTGGCGATCTTCCACTGGCGTTAAGTCCATATAATTTTTTAGTTTTTGCATCCCAAACAATGGCAAACAAATCACCACCTATTCCAGACCCTGTTGGTTCCATCAAACCTAAAGCCGCATTAGCTGCAATTGCTGCATCAATGGCATTACCTCCTTTTTTAAGTACGTCAAGCCCTATTTGTGTAGCTAACGGATGACTTGTAGCAACCATTCCATTTTGTGCCAATACTTCAGATCTGGTAGCAAAGGTTGCTCCTGTAATTCGGTCTTGAGCCGATAAAAAATTAATCGATAAACAACTAAATAATAAAATGGCGATAGGAAATCTCATAAGGAAAATGTTTAAAATGATATGATTATTTAATAACGAATTTAGCTGTTTTTCAGTT
>JAGRJR010000024.1 GCA_020442635.1 Lysobacterales bacterium | reverse complement strand
CTTCTTGAGGCTGCTTCAACCAACCACCTGGAATCCACTTCAAATGCGGTCGCATACTTGGCTTTCAAATGATCGGGCACACGGTCAATGGGTTGTACGCTGCCATCGAAATATTTCAGGTCGTTAACCATCACATCATCCCACAAGTCCAAAGCTTTTAAGTCTTCAACCAGGTATGGATTGATGATGGTGAATTCGCCAGACAGGTTCGATTTCACAAACAGGTTCTGGTAAACCGGCTCAACCGATTGTGACACGCCAGAGATGTTAGAAATGGTCGCCGTTGGCGCAATCGCCATGGTGTTTGAGTTACGCATGCCCTGCTCTTTGACTTTGGCACGCAACGCATCCCAATCAAGGGTGCTGCTTTGGTCCTGATCAATGAATTGACCACGTTCCTGCTTCAGCATTTCGACTGAATCAATCGGCAAGATGCCTTGTGACCACAATGAACCTTCGTAAGATGGATAAGTACCACGCTCATCAGCCAAATCACTGGAGGCTTGAATCGCATAATAGGAAACCGCTTCCATGGTTTCATCAGCAAACTGCACAGCCGCTTCACTGGCATAAGCCAAGTTCTGGGTGTACAAAGCATCCTGAAAACCCATCAGACCCAAACCAACCGGACGGTGTTTCAGGTTTGAACGTCTGGCTTGTGGCACTGAGTAGAAATTGTAATCAATCACGTTATCCAACATGCGCATCGCCGTGGTGATGGTTTTTTCCAATTTCTTGTGATCAATACCGTTTTCATTGATGTGATGTGGCAGATTCACCGAACCGAGGTTACATACTGCGATTTCATCGTCTGAAGTATTCAGGGTGATTTCGGTACACAGGTTAGATGAGTGGACCACACCAGCATGTCTTTGTGGAGAACGGATGTTACATGGGTCTTTGAAGGTAATCCAGGGATGACCGGTTTCAAATAACATGCCCAACATCTTCTTCCACAGGTCGTTGGCTTTCACCACTTTGCTGTTTTTGATTTTGCCTTCTGCAGCCATTTGCTCGTACTGCTCGTATTTTTCCTTAAAGGCTTGTCCGTATAATTCATGCAATTCTGGCACTTCTTCTGGTGAGAACAAGGTCCAGGTTTGTTCCTGAGCCACGCGCTCCATGAACAAGTCAGGAATCCAATTCGCGGTGTTCATGTCATGGGTACGGCGACGATCATCACCAGTATTTTTGCGCAGCTCTAAAAATTCTTCGATATCTACGTGCCAGGTTTCTAAGTAAGCACACATCGCGCCTTTGCGTTTACCACCTTGGTTAACGGCAACAGCGGTGTCATTGGCCACTTTCAAAAATGGAACCACGCCTTGTGATTCACCATTGGTGCCTTTGATGTGAGAACCCAGACCACGTACACGGGTCCAGTCATTACCCAAACCGCCGGCATATTTAGACAATAAGGCATCGTCTTTAATCGCACTGAAAATGCCATCCAAATCATCAGGCACAGTAGTTAAGTAACATGAAGACAATTGTGGACGTAAAGTACCTGAGTTGAACAAGGTAGGCGTTGAACTCATGAAGTCAAATGAACTCAACAATTCATAAAACTCAATGGCACGCGTTTCGCGATCGATTTCATTGATGGCCAAGCCCATGGAGACACGCATGAAGAAGGCTTGTGGTAATTCAATGCGGGTTTTACCCATGTGAATGAAGTAGCGGTCGTATAAAGTTTGTAAACCGAGGTAGGTGAACTTCTTGTCACGCTCTGGCTTGATGGCGGCTGCCAACTTGGGCAGGTCGTAACGAGATAGCTCAGAATCCAGCAGGTTCAGTTCAACACCACGCTGGATGTATTTGCCGAAATAATCCGGATAGATTTCGGTCATGTCTTTTTGGGTGGCTTGCCTGTTTTCACCGTAGATGAAACTTAAGGCTTCATTGCGGATGCCATCCATCAATAAACGAGCCGTCACGTGAGAGTAATTCGGGTCTTTTTCGATCAACACGCGCGCTGACATGGTGATAGAGGCGGTGACATCTTTTTCGGCCATGCCATCAAACAAATTACGGCGGACATCTTTGATAATCAGCTCTTTGGTCACGCCTTTGAGGCCACGGGTCGCTTCAGTAATGATGGTTTCAATGCGATTGAGGTCAAGCGGTTTGCGGTTACCAAGTTCGTCAATAACATGGAGCACTTCAGAGGGCGATGTGTCAACGGCCTCATGTTTGTCTGCTCGGGCTTTGGCACGCGCTCTTTTTTCATTTTGTTTTTCACGATACAGCACGTAATTTCTGGCGGCTTTGTGTTCACCCGCTCGCATCATGGCCAACTCAACCTGATCCTGAATATCTTCAATGTGGACAGTACCACCTTCAGGCATGTGACGGAACAAGGCCATATAAACCTGATCGCCCAGTTTCTCGACGGTTTCCCTGACCCGGCGAGAGGCTGCTGCTTGCCCACCTTCTACAGCCAGAAATGCCTTGGTCATGGCCACTTGGATTTTTGACTGATCGAAATCGGTGACTTTGCCATTACGCCTGATGACTTTGAAACGGCTTTGGCTGTTGGCTTGGGCTTTTTCTTTGTTGGGTAGTTTAGGTTCAGTTCCCTGAACTTCGCGCGATTGGCTTTCTTGCTGATCTGAATGTTGCATATGACTCGTCGATAGTTGTAGTTGGCAAAAATTAAGGGCGCTCGGCTGACTTGAGTTCAACTCTGATTAACCCAAAAAATACTCTCTCTTCAGGTTGATAATATCGCACAAAAACAGGTAGGGGCAAGGATAAAATTTGTTAAATTTTCTGTGGAACCAAATATCAATGACTTAGCAAATTCTCCTCATTTTTTGCCGCAAGTTCGACCCTAAATTGAAGCATAAATAGATGACATTTTTGTGATAAAAAGCGCAAATATGCTTGATTAGCTGATTGATGTGGCTTTGGTTTTCAGATAAAAACGACTGGTGTTTAAAATGGCCGCTGCAGTCAAACCAACAATAATTCCAATCCACAATCCCTCAGCACCCATATCAAGCTCAAAACACAAATACCAGGACGCCACAAAACCCAAAAGCCAAAAAGAAAAAATATTACTGAACATGATGAAATTCATGTCCTTGATACCGCGTAAAGCACCGGCTGAAGCCACCTGAATGCCATCGGACAATTGAAACACGGCTGCATAAAAAAGCAGGCTAACCGCAATCGCACCAACCGCGACATCATTGGTATACAAAGACACAATCAGGGATGCAAACAAAATGGTGATGGTTCCTGAAAACAGCTGGGTGAACAACACCATACCAATGCCAATAAATCCGGCATTTTTGATGTCTATTGGATTGGCTCTTCCTACGGCATTTCCCACTCGAATGGTGATACCCATGGAAAGACCAAGAGGCACCATAAACAATAAGGAAGAAAAATTTAAAGCAATCTGATGAGCTGCCACGGTTTCGGTGGCCAATGATGAAGCCAATAAAGTGATAACAGAGAAAAACCCCACTTCAGCAAACATGGATACTCCAATTGGGAAACCTAACTTGAAAAAGCGAATAATCTCTGTCCAATCAGGCCGTTCAAAGTGTTTCAGTACTTCATAGCGCCGAATGATT
The DNA here is from genome assembly GCA_020442635.1 of Lysobacterales bacterium. GTDB lineage: Bacteria > Pseudomonadota > Gammaproteobacteria > Xanthomonadales > Marinicellaceae > Marinicella. The sequence continues at coordinate 37,350 of JAGRJR010000024.1, read as the reverse complement.
TTGTGCTTGAACACAATCACAATGTAACTCAACATCTGTACCATTAACACAATAGCAGTGGCATAACCACAACCCCTTGCTCCCAGTGCTGGCAATCCCAATTTGCCAAACATCAAAATATAGTTCAATGGAATGTTCAAAGCCAGACCCAAGAAACTCACATACATGGTGGTCTTGGTGATGGACAAGCCATCCGCTAAATAACGAAAAGTCACAAACAAAGATAAAGGCAAAACACCCCAGGCCAAAGCGCGCAAATACCCCGTGGCTTCTGGAATAACCTCAGCCTGGGTATTGAATAATTGAAATAAGGGTTCAAGCAACAATAGCACACCGGTGAATATGACACCGAGAATAAAGGCCAACCACAAGGCTTGTCTAAAAAACGGCGCAATCTTATGGTGTTTTTCCGCACCATGCATTTCCGAAATCACGGGTGGAATCGCCATCAATATGCCGAACAGGAATAAGATGGCGGTGGCCCATAACGAGCTACCCACAGCCACCGCAGCCAGCGTGACCGAACCCAAACGACCAGCCATCACGGTATCCACAAAAGTCATCGCCACTACAGCAATTTGACTGATGATCAAGGGTAATGAAAGTTTGATGGTTTGGGTGATGTGCCGTTTGCTCGGCATTGTTTCCATGCTTTCTCCAGAATTTAGCGTACTTAGTCTCTATTATCGATTAAACTGTCATTATGTTTGAAATTAATATGAAAAAATGACACAAACCGCATTTGTAACCGGCGCAACGGGGTTTTTGGGAAGACACTTGTGTCAGCAGTTGGTTCAAGCCGGCTGGCATGTCACCGCCATGTGCCGAAGCATACCAGAAAAAGCCCTTGAAAGGGTCAACTACGTTCAAGCAGATTTATTGAATCAGCAATCCTTGCTCGATGCCATTCCTCAAAATACCGATCAAATCTTTCATGTGGCTGCTGATACCAACACCTGGCACAAAAACAACCCCAGGCAAACCCGCACCAATATTCAGGGAACTGAAAATCTGATAAATGCCGCTATTGCGAACCAGGCCAAGGCCTGGCTACATGTTTCTTCTATTGCCACCTTCGGTGTTGATCACCATGGTATGATGAATTTAAACGAAGGTGTGGAGCAAGAAGGTTTAAAAAGTTGGGTCAATTACGTGAAAACCAAAAGTCAGGCAGAAGCCATGGTCAAAGCCAAAGCACAGCAATTACAGGCGGTGGTGGTCAACCCGACACACATCATTGGCCCAGATGACCAGCACAATTGGATTCGTCTGTTCAAGATGATGATCAATGATAATTTACCCACCGTCCCGGTCGGCGCGGGTTCATTTGTGGATGTGCGTGATGTGGCTCGAGGTTGTATCCTGGCGGCTGAAAAAGGCCATGTGGGTGAGAATTATATTTTGGGTGGACACAACCTGTCGTTCTCAGAATTTATTGAACAAGTCAGTGATGCTTTTGACTTAAAAGTCACCTTACGAAACAAACCCATGTTGTTGATTAAAATCGCAGCCAAAGTGAAATCAATGGTGGCCAGTCTGACTGGCAAAGAACCTGATTTAACCGCAGAGTCTTTACAACTGATCTCTCATCAATACAAGACCACCAGCCTCAAAGCGCAAGATCAATTGGGTTATCAAATCAGACCGTTTGAAGACACTTTGGAAGACATTAAACAAAACTTGATAGTGCGTGGCATTTTGAATGTATAAATACACCAAGTTGATTTTTGATGCGGACAATACTTTGTTCGACTTTGATCGCGCAGAGGAGTATGCACTGATCCAAACGTTGCAGCACTTTAAAATGCCGGTGCCTGAAGGTTTGGTTGATTTTTATCGCAGCATCAATGTGCCACTATGGGAACAACTGGATGCCAAGCTTATTACCATCAAGGAGCTCAAACAAAAACGCGCTGAACAGTTATTTGAATTTATAGGTAAACGTGCTGACTTTAATGCATTCAGTCATCAATACCTCAATGAGCTGGCCAATCAACCGGTGTTGTTACCAACCGTTGAACCCACCTTGGAAGAACTTGCACCTCATTGTGAAATGGCCATCATCACCAATGGACTTTCTCAAGTACAAAACACCCGCTTTGCACTCTCAAGCATCAAACACCATTTTAAAGTGATGGTCATCTCCGAGGAAGTTGGCATGAGCAAGCCTGATCCAGAAATCTTTGCCCATGCCTGTGACTTGATGCAATGGTCAAACCCCAAAGAAGTTTTAATGGTGGGTGATAACTACCGCGCAGACATCCAAGGCGCAGCCCAATTTGGCATGCAAACCTGCTGGTTCAACATCCGACAACAGGACCACGACTACACCGACCACCACCATGAAATACGCGTGTTTGATGAGCTGCTGAGACACTTGTGAAATAGATAGAAAGAACAAAAAAGGGGCAGAATTGCCCCTTTGGCGAGTCATAAAATTGTGAATTAACTGGCTTCGGCTAAAGCCTTGTCAAATTCTTCCTTAGCGTGTTGGAATTGTGACAAAGATTTTTCCACATACATCATCACTTCGTCTATATAACCATCGGTCGATGCTGACCACACCCGATTGATGTAACGTTCTCCAGCGGCAAAGCTCGACATGATGTCAGCGTAATGCTGCAATCCAAAAATATGTTTCATGCTTTCTCTGGCGTCAGCAAAGTTCAACAAATCCTCTCGGAATAATTTGTCAATTTCGAAGCGCATCTCATAAGTAGGGATGTTTTCTTTGTTACCGTCCAGAGCTTCGAGGTTAGTCAGAATATTGCCTAAGGATTCAATCAACACTTTTTTGTTGTTTTGAAGCACATGACCTTGCTTGTTTTCCGCATGAGATAGTTTCCGGAACATAAAAGCAGCACCAAATCCAAGTAACATCAGGGGTAGAAAATACATCCAGTTAACAAGTTCTTTGTCTAAAGATGTCAGAAAAGCGCCACCAAAAAAAGCCAGAGCAACAAATAAAAATACTAAATATTTCATACTAACCTCCTGCTCCTGTTGAGATGATATACACAGCTTTACCTACGCCTACCAACGCTTCACCGACAATCAGGCCTGCAGCAATTGGAATACCCTTAGACTCAGACCAGCTTTTGCCCTTGGTTCGATCCATGATTTCCCTTAATAAAGTGCCGATGGCATAAGTGAGCACAGTTTCAAACCCAAGATAAAAGCCAAGGCCAACAGTGATACCTAGTCCCGCCTGTAAGATTGATAACAAGCCTCCCAGAAGTGCGCCTGCAATGTATTTCTGTGTTGGAACATCACCACCAGTAACCCCTTCAACCATTGCTGCAAGTGTAGTTCCTTGTGGAGCTGGCAATTGTTCACTACCAAATTTATAGGCATCATTTAGAACAAAAATAAGAATAATAATCACAATGGGTCCTAACCAGGCTCCCATAAATTGACCGAGTTGTTGTTGCCTTGGCGTTGCTCCAACGAGGTAACCAGTTTTTAAATCCAACATCAGATCTGTGGCTTGACTCATGGCCACACAGGTGGCAGCGCCAACGGTCACAGCTGCCACGATTGCTTGTGGTGTACTCATGCCGCCAAAAGTTTGGGTGATCATGATCAGTAAAGTCACGGCAATCAAAGTCATGCCTGAAAGCGGCGACCAATTGGTTCGACCAATGGCTTCAGAGAGAATAATACCTGCCATCCAAATCCATAAAGTACCTAAAACAGCCATTAATAAGCCACGAATGATGCCAGTTTCCTGAGCCGAAGTAATGGCCATCACGCCAAGCAATATAGCAGCACCTATAATGGCAATATAGAGCAGTTTGATTGGCATTTCATCTTTGCTCATGGCACTTTCAGTTTTGGCTGAAGATTGCATGGATTTTACCGCTGTTTTAATTAATGGTAACGCATAGATTACGCCCACAATCGCGCCACCAATCAACATACCAATTCCAGTTGGGCGGAATAATAGATTTTTTAGTTGGGATGGTTTTGTGATTTCGGCATTTGTTACAGGATCAACAAGAAAATTACCTGTCAAGTCTAACAAAGGTGCAATCATCCAGTAACAAACAAATCCTCCAATGATAAATGCTATGCCACCGCGTCCAGCAATAAAGGCTACACCAATGGTCATGAGTGAGAGTGACCACGTTCCGTTTAAATACTCAGGTAAACCTAATTGTTTAAACAAATGCCAATTCTCAACCCCGTAGTAGATCGAAATAAAGTGCACAATGCCAGAAACCAACATCGCACCAATCAATAACATCGCTTTACTGATACCTGCACCCGGAGACTTCAAAATAGAGGCCACTGCCACACCGCCAGGGTAGGTCAGGCGCTCATAATCAATCATTTGTTTGCGCAATGGAATAATGAAAGCAATACCCAAAAAGGCACCGGCGATCGCGCCGAAGGTCAAAACATAAGGATTAAAGTCAGTACCGTAGCCAAGAATAAAGATGGCCGGTACAGAAAACATCATACCCGATGAGGCACCGTTTACGGCTGAGGCCACGGTTTGTGTGACATTGTTTTCGATAATGGATCGGCGTCGCAGTAAACCACGCAAAATACCAAAACCTAAGATAGCGGCCAGTTCAGACCCTTCGATAGAAAACCCGAGTTTGAGCGAAGCATAGCCAATAGAAATGGCCAATACCACTCCCAGAAAATAACCCACAATAACCGCATGCGGTGTCAGTTCTGGATACGCTCCACGTGTAATCGGGCCTGTTGCAGAAACCTGCTGATCAGACATATAGGACTCCCAATTTAGTTGTGATAAGGGTGATAGCACCCGCGATGGGCAAAAATTATACCTTAAAAACAACAGTTCCTTCTTAAAAATAAACAGTCACTCCCGCGTAGGCGGGAGTCTCCTGAAGAGTAACTGTATTCTTAGCCCTTATGAGAGGATCTACCCTTTGGAGATTCCCGCCTGCGCGGGAATGACTAAAATGGGAAGTTTGTGAAAACTCGGCGTATTACTTCTGATAAATTGTGTAGACTTCTTGTGGCTCATCACTGGACATGATGTCATTAATCACTTCATCAATATCCAGCTCTGCATCACAGCGACAACACACGAATGAATGTGTGTTTTCCAGCCATTTGATTGTTTTTTTGTATTTGAAATCACAATCAGCACACTGCAACACGATTTTTTCGTTCTTGTTCATGTTAACTTCCAGCCATTAAATGCACTTGCCCACTTAACCAAAGGTTGTTGGCTTTAGGGTACAAATTAAACTCGGTGGCTGATGCCATGGTATAGGCACCCACCTGAGTTGCCACAAATATATCACCGATTTCCAGTTCTGGCAAAACAATGTCATCATCAATTACATCAATACTGTCACAGGTTGGTCCTGCCAACACACTGGGTTTAAGTCCACGGGTTAAATCGTAGGTTTTAAGCGGTGTAATGGGGTATTTGGCATGGTCATATATCTGACCGCTGAGTACACCATAAACACCATCGTCGAGATAATACCAGGTGCGAGCACCACGTTGCGCGATGCCAACCACACTGAGCAGTTGAATGGCGCTTGGGCCGGCTATAAAGCGACCTGGTTCTGCCAATATCTCAATGTGTGTATCCACCGCCTCAAGCGCCGCATTGATGGGGGCACAAAATTCATCAATAGTGGGGCCTGGACCGGTGTATTCAATCGGAAAACCACCACCGATATCAAGGATTTTCCAATTAATGTCATCCATGGTTTTGAACACATCCACACACTGTTCAATGGCTTCAATGTGCGCATAGGGCGATGGCACTTGAGACCCCACATGGAAAGACAAACCAGCAATACTAATGCCCGCTTTGCGAGCCTGTTCAACCAAAGCAGGTACTTTAATCAGTTCACAACCAAATTTTCTGGACAAATCGACCACCGCATCCTGATTGCGGAAATTTACTCGAATTAAAAGCTCAACCTGGTCTTTATACGCAATGAATTTATCCACTTCGTGGCTGTTGTCCACCACAAAATAGCGACAGCCATAATCAATGGCATGACGGATTTCCGCATCTTTTTTGATGGGATGGGTGTGGATGGTATTTTCCGCGCTGATAGACAAGCCTTTCAATAACTCAATTTCACCCGATGTAGCCAAATCAAAGCCACAACCCAGCTGATTCAGATGTTGAATCACATCAGCCTGCGGCAGAGCCTTAATGGCATAACGCATTTTGACACCAGGCAAAGCATTGACCAGACCTTGGTACTGCGCTGTTATCACGTCTTGATCGATGATTACAGTTGGCGTGCCATGTTGCTCAGCAATTTGTGCCAATTTTCGGCGTGAATAATTGCCTAGCTGGTCAGGATAAACCTGTTCGGCAAAATGCGCCTTTAACTCATGTACAACGCTCATGATTACAGGCCTGCAGCATCAATGATGTATTGCGGCAGAGCAAAACTGGCTTGATGAATGGCGGCGTTGTAATAGCGTGTTGTTAACCCAGCTTGTTGGGCTTTTTCAGCCAAAGCAGCAACATCAAAGGCCCTGATATTTGGGTTTTGACTGGCCCAGGCAAAAGTCATGATACCACCCACATAAGTAGGCACAGCGGCTGAGTAAAAAGTCACGTCTTCAAAGTAAGGTGATAACCTTTTTTGCGTGGTAGTCACTTCATCCAATTGCATGAAGCTGACACCATTTTGAGCCACGAAAATACCGTCTTCGGCCAAACAGGATTGTACGCCTTGATAGAACTTTGAGGTGAATAATGATTCACCCGGACCAATCGGATCGGTTGAATCAGAAATAATCACATCAAACTGCTGGTCACATTCGCTGACGAAGTTCACACCGTCATCAATAATGATGTTGACTCTGGAGTCTTCAAAGGCACCATTGGAATGTTTCGGCAAATACTGCACACACATATCTATCACAGCCTGATCGATTTCAACCTGAGTGATGTACTCGATAGAAGCATGTTTGGTGACTTCGCGTAAGATACCACCATCACCACCGCCTATAATCAACACACGCTTGGCATTCCCGTGGCTCAACAATGGCACATGGGTCATCATTTCGTGGTAGATGAACTCATCCTTTTCGGTGGTTTGAATCACCCCGTCAAGCATCATCACCGTGCCCCATTGCTGATTATTAAAAATCACCAGGTGTTGATGACCTGTTTGACTTTCAAACAACACTTCTTCTGGTTGATAAGCCTGGCCCCAGCTTGGGTACAGGCTTTCTACCAACAATTTGGTCATAGGATTTGGCCGCGTGAGATGTTATCTACCTGACAAGAATCAGGTGTGAAAAATTCTTTGAAAACTTCGACTGCCTTTTCAGGTTCTGCGTCACCGCACATGAACACATCAAAAGCCGCATAATTCTTTTCAGGCCAGGTATGAACACTGATATGAGATTCTGCCAAAACAGCCACACCAGAAATACCACCATTAGGGGTGAAATGATGCAGGTGAATGTGTAACAAAGTGGCTTTGGCTTTTTCAACTGCCAAACGCATGGCCGCTTCCATATGTGCCAACTCATCCAAGCGTTGAGCGCCCCACAAGTCAATGATTAAATGCGTACCTGCAAATATTTTGCCATCACGGTGAATAAAATGATCCAAACGATCATCTTCTGGACCTTGTTGAAATGAAGGCCAAACAATGTTGTTTTCAACCGTTGGGGCTGGAGTCCATGATTCAGGGGTATCAGCTTCATGGCGCTGAGTATAAGGGTTTTTTAACATGATTTTTTCCACTGATAAAAAACATTGTGACCACAAGCCACAATAAAAAAAGCGGCACAGGAGTTGTTAGCTCAAGGCCTCGCAAGAAAAAACTGCCCAACGAGTCGAACAGAAAAAGTTCGCGCATTATTCACAGGAACAGAAGGAAAAGCAAGCAATTATTTTGCTTGAAGTGAAGTTTTTTTTGGGGCTTAATGAATGTTGTCTTGAAAATGTGCCAACATAATCTCAACATCATTTTTCATCCCTGGCAACGTGTTCTGCTGATACCATTGGTTGAAAGTCAAGCCACAAGAATTGGGTTGTTGCGCGCAGATTAAAAGCATCAATTCACTGGTGGGTTCACATGCCATGCCATGTTGAAACTGACAGGCCAGTTTGGCGATTGCTAATTGGCTGATTTGGCCCACATAATTCAAGTCCTGACTGTTGAGGACATGGGTAAGTTGGGACATCATTGGCCTGTTATACCTGTAAGTGAATGAACTACTGATCAATACCGTGCTGTTTTGTGCTTTAATTCCCTCTATCAACAACTCTGTTCCCAGTTCATTACGCTCAAGTTCAGTCAAGCGATTGAATTTCTTGTGCATTTTTTCTAACAGTAAGCCGAGTCTGCTTTCGGGTTTGATGGTTTTGAATGGTTGCTTTATATCCTGGCTGATTAAATTGGGATATAACGATTGTTGTTGCTGGCACTTTTCTTTAAATACATCGATACTTTGTTGCTGTTTGGGGTGGGTATAGTTTTGATAGAAAGTGAATAAGCTGTCCAGTTCATCAGCATCTTTACATAAGCTCATCGAACTCTGTAGTGAATAGATTTCAACATAAGGGTCATTGCTGAACATGCGGGTTTCGATTTCCTCAAGAATTAACTGTACGTCAGTAGGTTTTTGCTTGGTTTTTTTCGCTATAGGATCGGTGGCAAGATTATGTTCGATAGCATTATCTAGGTCATGTGCCGTTGTTGAGCTAACAGGGGTTTTTATTGCTGTTGATTCATTGTTTTCCAACACCTTGTTTTGATTTTTTTGGTTGACCAGGAGCCCAACAATCAAGGCTGCCAGGATAAGCAACAATAACCATTTAATTCGCATACAGCTCCCTGATGATGTCTAACACCATTTGTACATCTTGCCATTGGTTCTGATTCAGAAAATAATCTCGGTAAAATGTGGGCAAATCATGCTGGCAAGCCGCTTCTACCAGATTATCATATCCTAGGTGGCAGTAAAAAGGTGTCCAGTTTCCCTCTGGGCCACAATCAGCGCCGAGTTCACAATGATATAGCTGAGTGGCATAGTTTATAACCAAACCAAATGTTTCATTATCATCAATACCAAAGATGTCCTTAATCACATCACCGGGTGATACATACTCAACAAAAGGAACTTTGAACTTTTTACCACCATGATCTTTATAAGGAAAGTGACCAAAATCACGATAGATTTGCTTGTTCAACTCCAGTGTTTTTTGTGCTTCATAAAACACATCTGGATCACGGGATTTTAATTGCGCAAACAACAAGTCATTAACGGGCTCAAAGGCTTCGATGGCTTGCTCTCTGATTTCTGGATCAACCCGTTTGAGTTCAATTACTTGCTTTTCCAGTTTTTCTATTTCTTTTAATATCTCGCCCAAGCTGTCTCGCTCAACCGAATCCGGATTTTCATGATATTGTCGGCTGATTTCAAGTTGTTCCTTTCTTAATAAACTCAGCTGTTCTTTGAGTACTGTGATTTCGGCTTTGTGGCTTTCTTCTTCACCTTTCGAAACGGTCAATACCTGTTCATAATAAACTTGCCACAACTCAATTAAATTCAAAACTTCCTCAATGGCCTGTTCTTTTTGAGTTTTCGGTTTAAGTAACAATAGGTACTGTTTTAGACGCAGTTTGAGTTGATACATGGGCGCATAGGTTTTGCCATTACTGGTATCCAAATCAGGTAAATCCAGTAATTGCACGGCATTGAGCAATTGTTCACATTGACTGGCATGTCGTTTAATCGCTGAAATTTGCGGGGGTGTGGGCAAGTCCGGATAGAGTGCCTGCAGGTGCTGGGTTCTGCTTTTAAAGGAAACAACCGGGTCAAAGTTTTCATCTTCCATCAGGCGATAAATGATATTTTGGCAGGACTCAAACTGCCGTGTCATTCGATAAACATCAAGGTAAGACAGTACTGAATCTGCAATGGTCTTATCTGAAATGTGAATGGTTGTAGCTATTTCTGAAGAGGATTCGGATTGTTTTGAGCGAGCTGGTTTTTTCTGGATTTCAGGTTTTTTGACTTGGGGTTCTGTTGTTTCAAAAGAAACCACATTGGGTGGTGCTGTATGTTTAACTTTTTTGGTCGCTGAGGGTTGGTAAAACCACCACCAGAACAGAATAGCGACTACTAACAGCATAACCAAACCTTTTTTCATGGTTGAACCAGCCCTTGAAAATAGGTTTTAAGAATCTGAATGTCCGCATCCATACCTGGAGAGACTGCTTGTTGGTACCATTGCTTAAAATCCAAACCACAAAATTTCTCTTCGTCAAAGCATTTGTCTTGCATAAAGCGGCTGCTGGGAGAACAGGTGATGCCATCCTGGAATTCACAGGATAAACCGGTCAATGCAATCGACTGTATGGAGCGCAAATATTCATAATGCTCACCTTTGATCAGTTGTTCTTCAAATAAGCGGTTTTTTATGTGGAAACTGCTTATCCATTCGGCCATATTAATCATTTGCGCGTTTTTTTCTTTTAGCGCCAGAGGTAGCAAACCCTTACTGAATTCAAGGGTATGTAAGCGTCCACCGGTTGCAAATTGATTGGCCTGTAAATAATCACCCAAAGCTGTACTTGTGGAAAATTGGTGAAGAATAATTTGCAAACCTGGATGGTTTTCTTTGTTTCCCAATAGTGGATAATCTGCTGACAACTGTTTACAGTGTTTATCCATAAGGTTTTTTATTTGTAGCTGTTTTTCGTTTGGTTCTTTGTCAGTAAATAGCCAATCGTTGTTGTTATTGCCACAACTTTCAAACTCCATCGCCAGCGAAGAGACTTCAACTGTCGGGTCCTCGCTGTATCGGCGGTCCTGTATTTGAACCAACCATTGCTCAAGCTTTTCATCCACAGATTGCGACTGAACTTCAGAATCCGGCTGAGATGAACTGACTCTTTCCGATTGAGAAAGGGTATCTGGTTTAGGTGTAACTTGTGGTTGCTTAGATGTTTTTAGAGAGTCATTATTGTTGACGGTTGTGGTTTTTTTGGCTTTATCCTGGCCATAAAGAAACCAGAACACAAAAGCCCCAGCCAGAATTACCAACAACCATTTGATTTTACGATCCATACATATTTACCATGATATCGAACAAGCTACTGACGTCTTTCCACTGGTTGGGGGTCAAATAATTCTCGGTATAAAAATCAATCAAAGTTTTGCCACAGGCATTGGGGTAGTTGTTTTGAAAGTTAGCTTGTGGGTTTAAACAGTATTTCCTGACAAGAACTGAGTTTGGCCCACAATCTGCACCTAAGTAGCACAAATACAGCATACTGGCTGATTCAATCAATAAATTAAAATGATCGGTATCGGTGGTAGGCGATTGTTGCATGATATGATGGCTGGGAGGCAGGTGCCAAGGGATGTATTTTTTTAAATAAATTGCCCAATAATCAGGACTTGATATGGCGCCTATTCGCAAATCATATTGACTTTTTAACTGTAAATTTTTGATGATTTCAGTAAAACTATCTGGATAGGGTGCTCTCAGGTTTTTTTCCATCAGGGCATTGGTGGGAAGAAAAGCTTCTTTGGCTTGTTGTACTGCTTCTTTGGATGCGGGCTGTCGTTCTTCCATTTTTAAATACAGATCATTGATTTGTTGTTGCAACAGGGCGATTTGTTCACCATCAACTGGATTGGCTTGATACAAAATGCTGATTTCGTCCCTGATGACTTGAGCTTCTTCACGCATCATTTTGATTATTGATGATGAGTGTTTCTTCTTTCCTGTGGCAGCATCAATCATTTGATTGAACAGTTGCACCCATTGACCGCTGTGTTTAATGGCTCCAGCCAGGTGTTTCCCCTCTGGTGTTTCAGGTTTAGTTTTATTCAATTCCTTGCGAAGTTCAAATGTGACAGGATAGGCAAATTGATAGTCTGGAAACAATTCTGGGATGTCAGCTCTGGCAAAGACAGCACGTTTCAAGTCCAAACAACTTTGAACAAACTGCTCCAGGGCATCAAGTTGTGTCGCAGGTGGCAAGTCGTCGGTTTTGTTCAAGGATCGATAGGCTTGAGTCAACTCCGCTGTGTAGTCATAATTGCCCTTGTATTGATGGTTGTTGAAATAAAATTTATTACACTCACCTGCCAACTGCAAGTCCCGATAAACCTGTAAATAGGTGCGTTCCTGGTCATTGTTGTTTCCTTTGGGGTTGGGTGTTTCCGTGATTTCTATCACTGGTTCAGTGGCTTTTGTATCCACTTTTTGAGCATCTTTTGTTACAGCTTGCTGCGTTTCATCTTTACTTTGGAAAATGACAGTATTGACCTTTTGGTTTTTAAATTGAGGTGGTTGTTGCTGCCACAAGTACAGCAAAACCATCATAAAAATCAATGTCAATACAATCCAGTGTTTGCTTCTCATAAAAGGTTAAAGCTCGTGATAGGTTTCTTGCACGTTGAATTTTTGATGAACCAAACCCAAATCTTTCAACGTGTCAGTGGTTTCGGCAAGCACATCTTTATTGAGTTCAATGTTTTTGCACCATTTGGTGTAAGAAAACCAAGATTCTACATCTTCGGGTTTCAGTTGAAATTGTTCCGAAATGATTTGCACCCGATCAGGATCATTGAACAGTATCTGAGCTTGTTTAAACACTTCATTCAACAGGACTTTTACTTTGTCTGCATGCAAAGCCAGCGTTTGGTGACTTGCCACCACCACAAAACAGGACCACGGCGTAGGGCATTCGCCTATGCGTCTGAATTCGCCATTATCTACATATGGTTTGGTGGTGAACTTTTCCCAGAAAAACACATCCGCTTTATCTTCTCTGAAGGCCATGCGGGCGCCATCCAAATTGTTGATGACACGAAATTGTAATTTGTGAACCGGCCAGTTTTTTTGTCTGGCATGCACATAAGGCATCAAGTGCGAGCCTGAACCATAGCGGCTGATGGCATATCGATGGTGATAGATTTCATTGACATCATAGATATCTGAATCAGCAGGAACATGTATCCCCCAGATGATGGGTGAGTCCGTGTAGAACGACACAATTTTGTAGTTAGCACTTCTGGAAATACCTGAAATGGCTCCTTCAGTCAATAACACAGCCATGTCCAACTCATCGTTTTTGATGGCCTGAATCATGCCGCCAGTGCCTTCATAATAATCAGTCCATTCGGGTTTGATGCCTTGGTCCTGTAAGACACCTGATTTCCGAGCCATGTGCCAGGGTAAATTGTAGTGCTCAGGAACACCACCAATGCGTAGTCTAATCATGATTTATCGTCATGGTAAAAAAACCACATTGTAACATCATGTATAGGTTTAATTCTGCCAATCTATAAGCATGTGATAAACTGTAAATCATGAGATTTTATTGGTTGTTATTAGTCTTCACCACGCCTTTAAAGGCAGAAATTGAATTGTTGATTATAGGCGGCGCCAATCAACCAGTTCAGTTTGTAGCCTTGCCTTTTAAATATCAAGGTCAAGGATTGAGTCCTGCAGTTACCGTTGAAAATTACATGACACAGGCACTATCCAGCACTGGTTTGTTCAGCATGCCTTATCGTTATGATCAGCCCATTGACATCAACAACATGATGGCTTGGCAATTGTCGGGGGTTCGTTATGTTTTGCAAGGTGAAATTATCGAGGAAAAATCCCTACTGTGGTTGAAACTAACTATTTCCGACACATTAGGTCTTCAACCCACCTTCAGTTCAGTGATTCTGAATCCAGATCAGCTGAAACTCAGCACGCAAATGTTTGCAGATCAAGTGTATCGAAGCCTGTTTTATGCCACTTTTACCAATGAAGCTGATAAACAATATCTGAACAATGAAAATCCAACGCTGACTCGCTACTTGAATCAATTGGTGATGACGTTCAAGAATGCCTGGAAATACCAGGGTACAGAAGGCCAGTGCACAGTTGAGTTGCAGCAAATTCCCGGCGGTGTTCCTTTTACCAGTAAATTACAGGAAGATTGTTTTGAGAACAGTGGTTTGGCCTCTGAAATACAGCATGTTCTTGCTGCTGTAGAATTTCTACCCTATGATCAATACCAGACAGTGTTTGAAAAAAAATTGACTTTAAAGTTTATTGCCAATCACTGATGAACCGAATCCGATTGAGCGTTTCTTTGCAGGTGTAAATCTGTGTCAATCAAATGTTTATCCATGTCCCATGCCTTTAATTGTTCGATGCTCCAATCCACGGATTGATTTTGATGACATTCCTGACAGGCGTTGGGCGAATTTTCAATCCCTAATTTTTTAGATAACAATGGATTGGGAATAGAACCCATATTGTGACTACGTACAAAATGAGGTACACCAGCCACTTGATTTAACAGGTTTTTTGGCATATGGCAGTCATAACAATAAGAGCCTTTTTTGCCTGTCGTGTGATGGGTGTGCTGTTCGGGTTTTTGTGCCAATTCCTGATGACAGTTCAAACAAAACTGATTGCTTTGTTCAGTAGGTCTTAGCAGACCAGTGCTGGCAGGTTTTTTGTTGTTGTGCGGGTCATGGCAAGTATAACATCTCATATCAGTTTCCTGATAATGCTGGGAATCAGCAAAAGACCTGAATAATGTTCCCAATCCTTTGGGCCGACCATCTGGCCAAACCTCGATGGTGGGATGTGTTCTACCAGGTGTCAAAGGTGCTTCAGCAAAGTAAGGTGATAAATCATTGAGCTTGCCCGATTGGTCGAACCCAGGCTGATAATTTCGATATAAGGGTTGCCTTTTGCGATAAATATCAGCACCATGACATCGGGCACAAACACTCAAAGCAAAGCCTTGTTGCTGGTTGGCTGCATTGATGATATATGGGGCCGTTTTACCGAACAATTGTTGGTCAAACCAGGAAGCCAAGCGATTAACCGGATGACCTTTCATGTAATCAACATGCTTGTTACCTGGTCCGTGACAGACTTCGCAACCGACACCGATTTCAGTCCATTCAACATTTGCCACCGTGTGAGCAGAATCCTTGCTGTGCTCTTGCAAATTGGTGGTGTGGCATCTTGCACAATACAAATTCCATGCTGAATTTTGGGGCTTCATTTGTGCCCACAAGTCATCAACACTTTGGGGAGATTGTTCTTGTTCATTCCAATAGGCGAAGAACGACTGGCGGGGAACCGACCATTGAATAGGTAATCGACGTAAGACACCACCTTCTTCTTGGGTGAGATAGGTTTGACGGTATTGATAGCCAATGACCTTGTCGATTTTAAACTCAGTATAATTGTCTTCATCTTGATTTTGCAAAGCCATAAAATACGCACCATCACGCTCATACATTTTAGCGGGCGGTTGCTGTTGCTTATCTTCCAAATCCTGCTGTGGGAAATAATAATGGCCTTCAGAAAAATCTCCGACCACACTTTCCTTACTTGGTTGGCGAGCAATATTATGGTGCGGTGAAATTTTCCAGGCATCGTAATTGACCCAATGGCATTCTCCACAAACTTGGCTACCGATAAAATCTGCATGAAACACTTCCGGAGCAGGATCTCTGAAAGACAAAATACCAGCAACGGTTAATGATAAAAAAACCATAAAATAAGCAAAGATTTTCATGGTTTTTTACTCGCAATGGATAAAGTGCCATCCGATAATTGGTCAATATTAAAAATTGAATCGTTTAATGAGCTAATTAAAATGGACTTGTCTATCAAATTATCTTTGTAACCCCAATGGTTGAATAAATACAGATCCGTGTCTTTCTTATGGATGGTTAACGTACCTCGCCAGATGATACTGCCATCTGCAACACCATCTCTCCATACCCGTAATGCCACCAGTTTATCCCCTTGTTGTTTTGTCATTAGCAGGGTTTCTACTTCTCCTCGATGTACATATGAAAACAGAGGTAAATCATCCGATTCAGGATCAGTTTTCATGGCCAAATAAACATTCCCCCAGGTACGTGGTTGATGCTTTACCCACCCATGAGTCAGTAGCTGCTGTTCCAGGGTGTTTAAGTCTGAGTGTATGGTGATATCAAGAGTTTGCTCGCCATTGTTAGCCCAACCAGTGGTTTTGGCCGTGTTTTGTTGGTTTAGCCATTCGGGTTTGTCAACCAAAGTGGTGCTTGAAAACAAAAACCAAGTCATGAACGGCATCAGCAGTAGGGTAGTAATGTAAGTTATTTTGACTGGCAAACCTAAAAATTGTTTGCGACTGCGGGTGCGATAGGCTATACCAATTACCATGGCCCAAATGCTGCCAATTAAAATTGACAACGAAATCATCGCCAGATTCATTTTGAAGAAAAATAGCGTTGCAAAGGAAAACAACAAAATAATGATGCCGGCCAACACATAGGGCCAACTGCGGAATTTAATCGGGAATGCACCAGCCACCAAAATCGCCCAAAAACAAGCCAGGGATACAAACCAGAACACATGGTGGTCAGCAAAGAAATGCCATTGATCATGACCAACTCGACACATTAAAACCGAAAAAGCATAAGCAGTGATTGACACCAGCAACCAATGATTCAACACAATATTCATGCGTCGATAAATAAACCACAATGAAACCGCCAGAGTCAGTACCAACAGGCTCAAGTCATGACCCAAGAACAACAACCACTTCATCGGCAATACCGTCCAGGGATTGTGGAAGGTGTAAAAGAATGATTCCGCTGATTGATTCCAGCGCAGCAGTGTGGCATTGATAGCAAAAAACCAGATAGCAGCTACCAGGAAAATAAACAATAAAACGGCCAGCATGGCCAATGAACCTTTTTCCGGTTGTCTGGGGTCAACCAGCCCAGAAGTCAATCGTCCCAATTTTGGATGCCTTTGCGTCCAACGTAACAACGCACTGAGCCAGTGATAGGTCTTGGGGACCAGTAATTGATACAGCAGATTAATCAGCCAGTAAACAATCCAGATGGAAGCCACCAATACCACCACCAAAATGGACAGCTTGACCGCTACTTTGGCCATGGTGTCCATGGCAGAACCAAACAACATCCCTGGTAACAAATAAAACGGTGACCAGAGGATAGAGGCCAATGCGCTGATGATGACATAGCGCTTGACGGGCATATCCATGGTGCCAGCCAGGGCAGGAATAATCGGTCTGACCGGACCTACAAACCGGCCAATGAAAACACTGATACCACCATATTTGGCGAAAAATGACTGGCCTTTGGCGATTAAATCCGGGAATTTATACATCGGCCACATTTTTAACAGGTTTTGTTTGTATTTGTAGCCAATCCAAAAACTGATACCATCGCCAAGAAAGGCGCCAATGGAAGCCCAAATCCAGGCACTGTAAAAATCCAGTACACCCAGCCCTATTAACGCACCTAAACTAACCAGGAAAGCCGCACCAGGAAAAATAATGCCTACCAGTAGAATCGATTCAGTAAACGCAAACAATAAAATCAGGATACCAGTCCAGTTGGGATTGGCCTGAATCCAGTCATAAACGTCTTTGATCCAACCAGTGGGTTCCATGGTTTATGCGTTGATGGCGTTTTTGGCAGCGATCAGGGTTTGGTTGATGATATCATCATCATGTTTGCTGCTGACAAAACCAGCCTCATAGGCTGAAGGTGCCAGATACACCCCTTGTTCTAACATGGCATGGAAAAAGCGTCTGAATTTATCTTCGTCACAATGTTTTAAATCATCAAAACGATCGACCACAGTTTTGCTGAAGAAAATACCAAACATACCACCCTGGTTGCGGGTTTTGAAAGGTACGCTGGCATCATCGGCAACCCTTTGCAAACCATCAACCAACTTCTGGGTTTGTGCGCCGAGATATTCATAAAAACCTGGTTCACAAATGATGTTCATCATCGCAGAACCTGCCGCCATGGCCAAAGGGTTACCAGACAAAGTGCCCGCCTGATAAACCGGACCACTGGGCGCAATGTGGCTCATGATGTCTTTGCGCCCACCAAACGCCCCAACTGGCAAGCCTCCACCAATCACTTTACCGAAAGTAGTCAAATCAGGAGTGATGCCATACAGTTCCTGTGCACCGCCTTTGGCCACCCGAAATCCAGTCATGACTTCATCAAAAATCAATACCGAACCATGCTGGTCACAAAGTGCTCTCATACCTTCAAGAAAACCGGGTAATGGTTCAATCATGTTCATATTACCGGCAATGGGCTCAACGATAATGGCTGCCACATCGTCACCGACTTGATTCATCAAATCAGTGAGTTTTTCCAAATCATTAAATGGGGCTGTTAAAGTCAAATCAGCCACCGCATCAGGTACGCCGGGCGAACCAGGAATACCCAAAGTCAATACACCACTGCCAGCCTTGACCAGAAAAGAGTCAGCATGACCGTGGTAACAACCTTCAAATTTAATGATTTTATTGCGACCTGTGAAACCACGGGCCAAACGAATCGCACTCATGGTGGCTTCAGTACCAGAATTGACCATACGTACCAAATCAATCGAAGGGATCATTTGGCAAATTTGTTCGGCCAAAGTGACTTCTGCTTCCGCAGGCGCACCAAAACTTAAACCGCGATCGACAGCTGTATGAACCGCCGCCAGTACCTGTTCATTGCTGTGACCCGCAATCATCGGACCCCAGCTACCAATATAGTCAATGTAAGATTTGCCATTGACATCAATCATATGTGCCCCTTTGGCTGTGGCAATAAACAAAGGCTCACCACCCACACCTTTAAAGGCGCGAACAGGAGAATTAACCCCTCCAGGGATGAATTGTTGTGCTTTGGTAAATAAATTGTGGTTGTTGTCCATAAGAATTCAATTTAAAACGATGTTGATATTATATGGGTTTAACTTGGGTTTTGCATGACATACAATGTCCATTTGTAAATTTACCTACCCCCAAATCATGCGCAGCACAGCCAAACCCTACGCCATCGCCGCAGGTCATGAAAAAACAGCACAAGCAGCAGCTGAAATACTGCAACAAGGTGGCAATGCCTTTGATGCCATATTGGCGGCCATGATGATGTCGTTTGTCGCGGAACCGTTGTTATCATCTCCAGGTGGCGGTGGTTTTTTGCTGGTTTCCGGGCCAAATCAAGCACCAAAATTATTGGATTTTTTTTCTGACACACCAAGTATTCAAGCAAGTCAAATTGATCCTGAACAAGTTGATTTTTATCCGATTATGGGAGATTTTGGCACCCGTCAGCAGGAATTTCATATTGGTCATGCGGCAGCGGCTGTTCCAGGTGTTCCCGCAGGCATTTTCAAAGCACATCAAACCCTTTGTTCCTTGCCGTTAACTGCTATTGCCAAACCTGCGATTGAAGCGGCGAACAAAGGTTTGCAAGTCAATCACCAACAAGCCTATGTCGGCATGATACTCAAGCCCATTCTGGCGTCAACCACTGAAGCAAAAACTCTGTTTAATAACTACCAGTCTGGACAAGTATGGCAAAACCAACAGCTGGCAAGATTTCTTGACACCCTGTCAACAGCAGATCATAACTGGTTCTACCAAGGCGAAATAGCTAAAAAACTGGCAGAACAGGGGGACAGTTTATTGTGTCCTGAGGATTTTACTGATTACCAATGTGCCGTGCGAGAGCCTTTAACTCTTAAACTCGATACA
This sequence comes from Lysobacterales bacterium, assembly GCA_020442635.1. Taxonomy (GTDB): domain Bacteria; phylum Pseudomonadota; class Gammaproteobacteria; order Xanthomonadales; family Marinicellaceae; genus Marinicella. The sequence goes on along the minus strand of JAGRJR010000024.1, from coordinate 17,815 downwards.
CATCAGGTGTTAACCAATCCACCACCCAGCACCGGTGGTTACTTGATTGTAGAACAACTTAAACGCTTGAAAAACCGTCATGATGTGGCCGCGGTTTTGGAAGCCATGCAGCACGCGGATGATTTGAAAAGAACACCCATGACCGAAGTGACCCGCGGCACCACCCATATGTCGGTCGCTGACAGTGCCGGAAATCTGGCCAGTTTGACTTTATCCAATGGTGAAGGCAATGGCCAAATCGTTCCCGACTGCGGTTTTATGCTGAATAATTTTCTGGGTGAGGAAGACATCAATGCAGGCGGTTTTTTCAGATGGACACAACGTGAACGCATGAAATCGATGATGTCACCCACTTTAATTCTGGGCGACCAACATCAATACGCCCTGGGAACCGGTGGTTCCAACCGCATCAAAACCACCTTATTTCAAGTAATCAATCACCTATTGAACCACAATAAAACCCTCAAACACGCCATAGAAGCGCCTCGCATGCATTATGAAAACGGCCACCTCGACATTGAACCCGGCTTCAGTAAAGATGAATTGGCAACCCTAAAAAAAACCAACCCCATCCACACCGAATGGCACAATCACAACCTGTACTTCGGCGGCGTCAACGCCGTCCAAACCGGCCAAACCACCACTGCTGTCGGTGATTTTCGCCGACATGGCTGTGGGATTGTGGGTGTTTGATCATATAGAAACAACAAAATTCGTGATCCTTGGTAGCTGACCAGTATTGGGGTTCGACTAAAATAACCCTCTTACCGTCATCCCCGTGCTTGACACGGGGATCCATTGTAAAAAGTCTTTAAAAAGGTAAAAGTACCAGTCTGAATATTGACTAAAAAGGAATTAACAGAGAAACGGACATGTATTTTCAGTAAAATTATTAGTCTCACGTATCAACCATATAAAAGTGGATCCCCGAATTAAGTTAGAGGATGACGATAAAACAGGTAATATTTAATCTGACACCAATGGTTCAGCAGTGCCTGTGAAAGCATTGGTTTTGTCAAAAAAACCAATTTGTTTTTTTGTTAAATTAGGATGTGTTTTTTTAATAAACTATTAGGGTTGAAATTATGGTCTATTCAGAACATAAGCACAAACACAATTTCTTTGCCTGGGCTGCTGCACGTGCGGCTCAAAGGGGCTTTACAAGTGTGAAAAACCTTCAAGATGCGCTTGAGGAGTCTGACATAGAGGAGTTTACAGAATCTAAGCAATTAGTAAACGATTTTGATACCAGTCATAAATTGTGGTGTAATAGTATTTGTGATTATCTAATTGGAAAAGGCGTTCAAAACGTAAGTTATGGAAGAGCCGCCAAACTTGTAGCTGTATATCTTAAAGGTATGGTTGTGATCGAAGATTTATCAAGCGATCTGGCAAGGATTATTCATCCTCCTATAGATAGGATTTTGTTACAAAATCTATCGAATAAGAATGAAGTTAGCCTAGAAAATAAAAAACTATTTAAGTCGTCAAATTGGACACAACTCATCCAAAGCGAATATTTTGTTCTTGTTAGTGCTCTTAGAGAGGTCATCAGTGACGAGCCATTCTGGAAGATTGAAGAGTATTGGACTGTAACAAGTAAACAACCTCTTCGAGCATGATGCCAAAACCTTGACATTTATTATACTGTGTTCTCAACTATTTTGAGACTTCAGTATGTGACAACCATTTCAACTTTGATTCATCATGGACAGCCACCGAGGGCACAAAATCATTGGGATTCTCCAAACAACCAGTGGTGATATCCACCACATCAGGTCTTTCGCTGGTACGAAACACCATCGGCGTGCCACATTGATGACAAAACTCCCGTTGACCTTTTTCAGACGATTTTAAAATGGATGGTTGCCCTTGGGTGTAATTGAAGTTGGCTTTGGGAACCACCACCCAGGTGACAAAAGGTGCTGCACTGGTTTTTCGGCACATCTGACAATGACAATTGGCCACCAGATAATCTCCTGAAATAAATTCGAAGTTGATAGCGCCGCAAAAACAACCGCCTTTGATTTTTTTTGACATTTGCTCACCTCTGATTGATGGATCAATCATATTAACAAAATTTTGGGCCTCTGGTGCTAACGATTTCGTCACATCTGGGGTAAAATCAGCAGATTGAACACGTGTTTATACCATGGACAAAAAACAAGAAGAATTGGACAACAACGAAGTTGTGGTCACCGAAATCGAAACTGAAGAAGTGACTGAAACTGCCCCAGAAAAAATAGTGGTCAAAAAGTCCGGTGGTGGTTTTACACTGTTGATTGCTTTGCTTGCTTTGGGTCTTTCTGGGTATCTGTTTTACCAAGACTGGCGAAAAAACGGCGGACTAAACCTGCAAGATAACGGGGCAGAATCGTTACAGCAGTTACGCGACGAAACCCTGAAAGCCACTCAAAACATCAATAAGCTGGAACGACAAATTGCAGAACTTAAACAGACCCATGCCAAACTGAATGCCTCTTTGAATGAGGTGAAGAATCATTTAACTGAACAATCATCCAGCGACCAGCAAGTTTCGGCGTTCGACAACATCGACAACGAAGTGGCCTTGCAAAGACTTCAAACACAGCTTAACAGCCAAGACAAATTAATTGAGTCTTTACAATCCCAGTTATCAAATCAACCCGATATTCAAACTGTTGGCACTTTGCCTAACAATGGTTTCGATGCCCTGGAAAAAACCCGAATCATTCAAAGTTTAACCGTCGCACAAACCTTGCTGGATGCCTCTCAACCCGAAACGGCGCTGGCAACACTGAACAATCTGCAACAAAGCACAGGTGTCAGTTTTGATTACCGATTTGAACTGCAAAACATCATTAAACAGCTTGAACAACTTAAGCACCCCGATATTGCAAGTTTGAAAAGCCGGCTGGAAGCCGCGAAAAAATACCTTTCTGACATTCAACTGCCAACCACAACAGACAGTGAAACCTCTGAGTCAAAATGGTATGAGCGCTTTATCAGTGTGAAAAAAATAGAAGAAACCAGCGGTGTGGACTCGACTTTTGATTTATTGGCCATCAAAGCGCAGTTAAGCCACCAGTTACAAACTGCAGAGTTGCTATTGAACCTCAAAGACCAAACCGGCTGGCAGCAAAGCCTGTTACAAGCAGCAGATCTGATCAAGGAAAAGCTACCACAACAATTGAATCTGGCTGCAAATTTACAGCAATTGGCGGCTGAATCCATCAACGCGAAAGTACCTAAAAATCTGGGGTTAATGGCATTGGTCGATGAATTGAAGAGGTCGTTCTGATGTTGAGATCAATTAAAATAACTTTGCTGATTTTGCTGCTGTTACTGGCAGCCTGGTTGACGCCGAGTTTGATTAAAAATCCCGGTATGATACAAATTGAAGTATTGGGTTATCAAATTCAAATGACGGTGATTGCTGCTGGTTTATTGTTATTGGCATTGATACTGGTCATCTGGTTGATTTATGGTCTGCTCAAAGCCCCAAAAAAAGCCATCAAGCACATCACTGCCAATCAAAGCCGCAAGAAATTTGCCCGTGGCTTATTGGCGTTAAGCGAAGGCAAATGGTCTCAAGCGGAAAAACTGTTGTTGGCCTCAGCACACAAAAGTCCTACACCTGAGTTGAGTTATATGGCAGCAGCCCGTGCAGCAGTAGCACAGCATCAATTGGAACGTGCCGAAGCCCATTTGGACGAAGCTGAAAAAGTGATTGATAATCCACTGACGGTTGACTTAACACGTTGTGAAATCTGGATCAAAAGCGCACAGGCTGAGAAGGCGATGCCATTACTCGAAGGTATTTTGAAAACTTATCCCAATAATCCGAGGGCGATTCACCTGTTAACCCAGGCCAGCCAACAATTAAAAGATTGGAAATTACTACAAAATATCATTCCAAAAGCTGAAAAATTACAATTAATCAATCACCAGCAAAGCAATGCCTTGAAACAACAGGTCACTTTGGAACGCTTTGCAGAAGTTGACTCGCCCGAAGAACTCATTGAAATCTGGCAAGGTTTAAATAAAAAACAACAGGTCAAATACAGTCACACTTATTGTGAAGCAGGATTACGGGTAGGGGCTTTTCAGGACATCACCAGTTATATTGAGAAATCGCAGAAATATAAGTTCGATGAGCAATTGGTGATCTATTGGTCACAACTACCCTATAACATCAATCACCGCCTTAAAGTGGCAGAAAAATGGTTGGTACAACACCCAAGAAAAGCTTCCGTATTATTATGCAATGCCAAACTACAGCTGGCCAAAAGGAACTGGGACAAAGCCGAAAGCCTGTTATTGGAATTGTTAAAAATCTCGCCAAGTGCAGAAGTACACCAAATGCTGGGATTGATTTACCATGAGCAAAATCAGGGCATTCAGGCTTTGGAACATTACAAGGCTTCGTTGAACCCTAACCAGTCCATCAGCGTGCTTGAGGATAAATCGTCAGAATGAACATCAGCCCAAAATTTTTTGCAGCTGTACTGGTTTCGCTGGTCACGGCTGTGATGATTTGGGTTGATCCGATTCCACAGGACTTGAATTACCACCTGTTCGCCGATGGTGAAACCAAATTGGGTGTAAGCAACTTCTGGAATGTGATGTCCAATGTACCATTCTTGATTGTTGGTTTTATGGGTGTGACTGCCTTGCAAAAAAATAAACTCAACGTTTCTGCAAGTTTCAAACTGTATTACTGGGTATTTTTTGTGGGCATCATCCTGGTGGGCTTAGGTTCGGCCTGGTATCACCTCGAACCCAATAACCAGACCCTGGTGTGGGATCGTTTACCTATGACCATTGCTTTTATGGCATTTTTTGCAGTCATTGTGGCTGAGCATGTGGATGAAAAGATGGGCAAAAGCCTGTTTTGGCCATTATTGTTGGCTGGTTTGATGAGTATTGTTTATTGGCAATACAGTGAGTCTATTGGCGCAGGTGACTTGCGTTGGTACGCCTTGGTCCAGTTCCTGCCATTGATTTTAATTCCGCTGATATTCATGTTGTATCCACGCCCTTATTCACAGACAAAATTGCTGTGGTTGTTTCTTGGGATGTATGTACTGGCCAAGCTATTGGAACATTTTGATGGTGAAATCTTCCGGGCAATCGTTCTTATAAGCGGTCACAGCCTGAAGCATATAGCTGCGGCCATAGGAATATGGCTTTACTACTGTTATCTATCGAAAAGGACAAAGTTGGACTTAATCAATTAACAAGAATTTACGGTACTCTCATGTAATATTTGATCCATTCTATTGATAAATCTGGGGAATAGTATGCGTAAGGGAATTCTGACTTTTATCTTTTTAATATATGGTATCAACGTATTAGGAGTGAACATCAGCACCAATGGTTATGGCGAATCAATTATTTTACCTTTTTATACTGTTAACAATAATTTAAATACGTTAATTACAGTCAATAATTCAACTGATGATGTAAAAGCACTGAAGCTTCATTTTCGTGAAGGAAAAGAAGGCAAGGCGGTGTTGAGCTTTAATTTGTATTTAGCGCCACAAGATATTTGGACGGCCGGTATAGTTCCAACCATTTCTACCATACCCGGTCATTCAGGTGAAGCATCCGCATTATTTATCAGTGTTGACACATCCTGCACGCCGTTTTTAAACCCAGCGGGTCAGCAATTTTTACCCTATGAGATTGAGGCTGAATCAGATGACACTGATTTGGAACGCAGCAGAGAAGGTTTCATAGAAATCATTGAAATGGGTGTTGTTGATATCAATTCAGAGCTGGGACAAGCTGCAACTATTCCAATTGGAGCAGGAAGCCCAAGCAATTGCGCAGCTTTAGATACAGCCTTTTCCAGTGGTGATTGGTCGGGTGATGGAAGTCAATTACACAATGCACACATACAGCACCCATCTGGGGGCTTGTCTGCAGAGGCTGTATTGATTGATGTGGCTGAAGGTGTGTTATTCACCGTTGAGGGTGTCGCTTTTGAACATTTCTATCCTGAAGAAAGTATTTATCATACGCAACCTGGTGAAACGCGTGTACCTTCATTGGCAGAAGCTGACACTGTTTCTTTGATTTTACACAATGGCGAAATGATCTCTTCTGAATGGCAAAACGGTTATGAGTCCATAAGTGCTTTGTTAAATAAGCATCAGTTAGAAACATTCTATGACCTTGAGCCAATTGTTACAGGAAAAACTGAAGTGGTCTTGTCTTTCCCGACCAAAAGATTCTATCACGACGAAGTAGCACCCTTTGGTTTGGTGGATCCTGCGAATAACCAAGCCGGTTGTGTTACTTTTGAAAAAGTTTCTTATGATCGAAATTCTGAGTCATCCTGTGATGATATCTGGGGAATATGTTTTGCCAAACAACAAAAACTGACTCCCCCGCCACCACCGCCGAATTACCAACTTTGTAACAATATTCATACCTTTCAACATGTTGAATTATCGGCTGAGAGTAATGAACAGCCCACATCGATTTTAGGTTCCAGATTTTTTGACTATCGTGACGTGCGATCTTTTAATTCGGGTAAACTACACTTGAGTTTTTTACAACAAAGCACCTCTGAGAACCAACACGTTTATACAGGCTTGCCAGTGATCTCTATGTCTTTTCAAAAATACACCAACGCAGGTGCGGCAGAAGGATTGTTGGCACAATATGGTGGCAGTAAACCTGCCCATTTCCACCGATCAATCAGTACTGATTAGTCATCGGAAGATCTGGTAGCAATTCGTTTTTTAAAGGCTGCCAGATCTTCTTTTCTTTCCGAATAGCGATCAACCAGATGGTCTTTAATGTCACGGGTTAGCAGGGTGAATTTCACCAATTCTTCCATCACATCCACAATCCGATCATACAAAGAGGATGGTTTCATGCGATTGTTATCATCAAATTCCAGCCAGGCTTTGGGTACAGATGATTGATTAGGAATGGTTAACAGACGCATCCAACGACCCAAAACTCGCAGTTGATTCACCGTATTGAACGATTGCGAACCACCATTGACCTGCATGACTGCCAAGGTTTTTCCTTGGGTGGGCCTGACTGAACCCACCGATAGCGGAATCCAATCAATCTGTGACTTCATGATGCCAGTCATGGCACCATGTCGCTCTGGCGAACACCACACCATACCCTCACTCCATTGAACCAATTCATGCAATTCCTGCACTTTTGGATGACTGCCATCATCACCATCAGGTTGCGGCAAACCTCTGGGGTCAAAGGTTTTGGTCTCTGCGCCAAAGTACTGCAAGATGCGCGCCGCTTCCTCTGTGGCTAATCGACTGAATGAGCGTTCTCGCAATGAGCCATACAACAACAAAATCTTCGGCGCATGATTGGACAATTGATTATCAAACAACATATCTTTATTGATCGGCTTGATAATCTCTGTATCGATATTGGGTAATGAATGTTCCATACTAAATTCGTCATTCCCGCGTAGGCGGGAATCTTCTCAAAAAATCAAAATCACTCAAACCAATGCCTGGTTCGATTGGCAAAAGCCACCAAAGACAACATCACGGGGACTTCTACCAACACACCTACCACCGTTGCCAAAGCAGCACCAGAGTTCAAGCCAAACAAAGAAATGGCCACCGCAACCGCCAGTTCAAAGAAGTTTGAAGTACCAATCATACAAGCTGGCGCAGCGATCTCATGTTTTAACCGCATGCGTTTGGCGATGAAATAAGCGATAAAGAAAATGCCATAAGTCTGAATCAACAAAGGAATAGCGATCAACACAATGGCGGTAGGCTGATTGATGATTTTTTCTGCCTGAAAACCAAACAACAAAACCACGGTCGCCAATAATCCTATGATTGACCACGGCTTCAATACTGTCAACAAACCTTCAATGCGGTTGTGCATCAATTTACGGGTCAAAGCACCAGCAACCAAAGGTAGTAAAACATACAAAACCACTGACAACACCAATGTTTCCCACGGAATTTCAATGTCATTGATACCCAACAGAAACGCTGCAATGGGCGCAAAGGCAAAAATCATGATCACATCATTGACCGAAACTTGCACCAGGGTGTAATTGGGATTGCCTTTGGTCAGCTGCGACCAAACAAACACCATCGCCGTACAAGGTGCCACACCCAACAAAATCATTCCGGCAATGTACTCATTGGCAGTTTGCGGATCAACCCAGCCTGCGAAAAACACTTTGAAGAATAAATACCCCAAAGCCGCCATGGTAAACGGTTTAATCAGCCAGTTAATAATCAGTGTTAATACCAAACCCCGAGGATTTTTGCCCGAATCCTTAACCGCAGCAAAATCAACCTGCACCATCATCGGATAAATCATCACCCAAATCAGCACCGCCACCACCAGATTCACATGGGCATACTCAATCGCTGCAATCTGCTGAAAAATAGCTGGAAAAAAATTGCCCAGCACCACCCCAGCAACAATACACAAACCCACCCAAACCGATAAATACCTTTCAAATAATCCCATATCTTATATCCTGTCATTTCCAAAAAAACAGTCATTCCCGCGCAGGCGGGAATCTCCAAATCAACTTAACACCCTTTCTATTTGTTCAATAAACCCCTTAATCTCGTCACGTACTTTACGATAACAATCCAACTGCTGTTCTTCGTCATCAAAAGCCAAAGCCATCTTGGGCGGGTCATCAAACCCCACATGAATAACCTGAGCATTTCCCGGGAATACCGGGCAACTTTCATTGGCATGACCACAAACCGTGATCACATAATCCAAAGACTGATCATCAAATTCAGAGAGCAATTGCGACTTATGGCCAGAAATATCGACACCCACTTCAGCCATCACCTTAACCGCATTGGGATTCAATCCATGGGTCTCAATACCTGCCGAAAACACATTGAACTGATCAGCTTTTAAATGCCGCAACCAACCCTCAGCCATCTGCGACCGACAAGCATTCCCCGTACATAAAAACAATATATTCTTCTTCATACAGTCCGTCATCCTCGGGCTTGACCCGGGGATCTATAGCGAAGCGAATTCGAGCAAAGCTCGAAAAATAATATGAGTAAACTTTCTTGGCTCAAAAAGAGTTTACCTTTCATCAGTCCATTATTAAAAATGGTAAATAGTTCCCAAATTGCCACCCTCAAATCAACAACACCCATTTTCCTGATAAGACTTCAAGCGCTTCAAATCATCCACAAAAGGCAGCTGCTCCGCGACATGATTCATGTTCTGCAACAGCATATCCCGCCATTTGGAAGTTAAATCCGGGTTCAAACGATAATGCACCCATTGATCCTTACGCTCATCGACCACCAAGCCCGCATCACGCAGGTACTTAAAATGTCGAGAAATCCGCGACTGTGGTGCTTGTAAAATCTCCATAAAATCACACACACATAAACTTTCACAACGGGACAACAAAAACAAACAACGCAAGCGCGTCGCATCGCTCAAGGTTTTAAAAAAATCTGTCACATTAATCATGGTGAAATTGTATATTCGTTTATGCGAATATGCAATATAAAATTGATGAAGTGCTTCTTTTTGTGTTCTAACCAAGACATGGTATAAACTGAAAGTTTCTTTTATTGCTCAAATTCATCAATGGATAGCGCAAATACAAAACCATCATTTCTAAGAATCTATCTGAAAACCTTGTTTCTGATAGTGTTCTTTTTCATTGTTTTGATAGTTGCCTATATCGCCATGAACAAACAGCGGCTCATGCCTGCGCCAGAACATCTGGTGGTATATGGTCGTGACAGCTGTGGCCATACCAGCTTATTAAGATCATTGTTGGATGATGCCGAAATTGATTACACTTACGCCAATATTGATAAAGGCTTTATCGAACTGGAAATGTGGATCAAATTAGGTTGGTTATCTGGCGATACTGTGTCAGCCAAATTACCCGTAATCGAATATCAAAACAACATCATGGAACGTCCTCTTGTAGGCGACCTATTGGCACAAATGACAAAAAAAATTAGCATCAAGCCGAAGTCACTATAAATAGTCCAGCGGACTGAAGCGATTTTTCTCACTGAGTTCTTTAACCACATGGGTATAAATCATCGTCGTTTCCAAACTTTTATGCCCCAGTAGTTCCTGAATGGTTCTGATGTCAATGCCTGCTTGTAATAAATGCGTAGCATAAGAGTGGCGTAATGTGTGTGCAGTGATTTTCTTGTTAATCCCTGATTTTCTAACCGCCTTGTTCAAGTTTCGGTTATATGTACTCGGTAAAACATGGTGTCGCCTGATAACACCTGATTTGGGGTCTTTGGAAACCTTGTTCATTTGAAATAAGTATTGCCACTTAAATTCCTTATCCGCATGAGGATACTTTCTTTTTAACGCATCGGGCAGTTCAACAGAACCATAACCATCGGATAAATCATTTTTGTGTGTAATTTTATTTTCTGCGATTAATTTTTCAAAGGGTACAAATAACTGCTTGGGCATAGGCAGAGATCTGTCAGTGAGAGATTTACTGTCCCAAATAATGATTCGATTGTAATCAAAGTCCAAATCTTTGACTCTCAGATTCAAAACCTCAGAAATTCTTAAACCACAGCCATACATAGTCTGGGTAATCAGTTTATAAATATTGTCATTGAATTGACTAATTAGATGCTTGATTTCTTTTGCACTCAGAACAGTCGGTAGATGAATTCTTTGTTTAGCCCTCAGTGCATTGATGTTTTGGTTTTCAAGTGAAATACCAAGAACCTTATGATAAAGAAAAAGAATGGCATTAAAGGCCTGATTTTGTGTAGTGGCTGAAACTTTTCTGTGGGTGGCTAAATAAGTCAGAAATTGTTCAATCTCGATTTTCCCCATATCAACAGGATGTTTTTTTTGATGAAACAGTATGAACTGTCTGATCCAGTAAACATATATTTTTGCTGTTTCATCGCTGTACCTGAGGAATTTTATCTTAACCCTGACCTGGTCTAATAGCTTCATAATTGCGCTTTTATCTCGAATGTAATCGATAATAGCGGATTAGTGCGTTTTAAATAAGATATAATCCAATAATAGTGCAAACAATCAGTAAAAGGCATCAATTTTTCACAAAAAACAACACAAAACAGCTGATTTTTGGCGTTTTTGCTCAGATTAAAATGCTAAAATGCATGTTTAATAAATTGTTATAAGTCATGTGGATAGGTACATACTTTAAGTGGGATCCGATCCCCGTTTACGCCGGAATGCGATTTGACGTGGAGGCTGTACATGATGATTGGGAGGGCTTTCGTATTTGGTTTCGCCCTCACAATCAAACCAAACCGATGCTTATTGCCAGATTCGAGGACGAGTTATTTTACGCAAGTTCGGACGAAGGAGATCGTTTGAGCGGTGCAAAGAATGACATTTGGGATGAGTTTCCTCACCTGTTCTGGAAGGTCGACGAATCGGAACTCATAAACGAGTTTGTGCGCCAGTCCAAGGGCATAAGAGACGGTTCTGCCATTCAGCATTATTGCTTTATGAGTTGCAATCAATGTGTAGACGTTTTAAGTCTCTCGGAGCCGAAGTTTGAGAGTGGAGAAAATGACTTATAACAAGCGCATGCAGCCCGACAAATTTGCCGCGCTTCGCTTGCAAATTTGCGGCTGATACGGGGCGTTAAATGAATATGAGTAGACCTCCAGAAGACTTTCCATTAGAGCCGTTTGATTTTGAAGGGAATGAGATTAAAGTTGGTAACGTTGTAAAAATATTAAAAATTCCAGAGTGGCTAATTCATGACCTTGATACCGAATCAGCGAAGATTGTAAAAAGTTGCGAAGGTGCTAACATGGAAATAACAGAAATTGACGAGTATGGTTACGCATGGGTTGAGAAGGTATCAATTAGTACTGAAGAAAATTATCAAAGCAATAGCTTTTGTATGGAGCCGGAAAATCTATTATTGCAAAAATTCATTTAACAAACCGGTCAAGGCAGGGACAGTTTAACCGTATGAATAGATTAGTCATCACACTTATAGGAATAGTATTTACAATATCAGCGAATGCCGAAGAAGAAAAAGGAATAATTGGCCGTGTACACGAAAACGGGTTGCCTGTAATCTACAAGTTTGTTAACAAACTACCACAGAATACGATCAGATCAAACTTGTCATGGTTAACTGTCATATCATGGAAGTACGAAGGTTCATTAAATAACGGGATGCCGTTAAGCGACGAAAATCAAAGAATGATCACGCTAGAAGATGCTATCGAAGATCACATTGAAAATGATCAGGTTCTTCGTCATGTATATAGCCGAACCGGCAATAATCTGAAAGAACTTGTTTATTATATAAACGACCAAGAAAAATTCTTGGAAGCTTTTAACAAAGCTTTGATTGGTCACCCACGCTATCCAATAGAAATAAACTTCTATCAGGATTCAGACTGGGAAGATTTTAAAAGGCTATTAAATAATTTCGCGAAAGCGGCTAACAAATAATTAAACGAGTACGAATTCAATACTTAGAAGATGCAGCTAAAAAAAGCCTTGTAAAGCATTTAACGTTAAAAGAACTTGAGTTGCTGGTTGAATTTATGAGCCGTCCAGAAGGTAAATCAGGCATGGAAAAAATGAAATATTATATAGCTAATTTAATGCCTTTGATTCAGCAAGAAGTGGGTCGGGCCATGCAGGAAATGCAATCGGATAACCAAAAGTAAGACACGATCAAATAACAAATTACTCAGAAGCCAAATGACTCACAATCAAGACAGGAGAATTTAATGAAAAAAATGATTTTGCTCGCAATTATTTCACTCTTTGCTACAGGAGCATATACAGCTAAAGTGATGACTCAAACTGAGTTTACCATGGCTTTTGTACAATATTTGAGCAAAGAATTGCCTGAAACACAGTTCAGTGTGGTTTCAGACTTAAGACTTTATGGCAGTGTAAATGATTATGAGCTTAATGTCTTTCTGGACAATGCGTTTGATGTGTATGTATCCGAAAGCCAAACCATCAATGAAGTATTTCAGTCTCAACTTAATTCAATAAAAAATCATGCCAAAACTTTTGCAACGGAAGATGTAAAAGCGATCATGCCAGTAATTAAACCCAAAGAATACATTCTAAACGCGAGAGCACAAATGGCTGAGGCGGGTTATCAAGAAGACGAACTGCCGCTGTATTATGAAAAACTGAATGAAGATTTATTTTTGATGTATGTATTTGATACCACTGAAAGCATGAGATTTGTTTCTCCTGAAGATGTGGAAAAACTTGATATAAAAAGCTCTATAGAAGGTATTGCAAAAAGAAACATGGAATTGTACTTTGAAAAAATCGGAACCAGGTTTGATGAAATAGATACCAGGGGCAACGGTCGGATTTATATGTTTGCCGTAGATGAAAATTATGAAGCTTCAGTTCTGATTACGAACAACTTCCTCAAACATGCCAACATAACGGTTGAAGGTGAGCCTGTCTTGTTTCTTCCAGCGAGAAATTTTGTGCTCATCACCGGTTCGAAAGACAGTAAAGCCACACGTTTGGCCTCAGTTTTAGCGCAAAAAGCCTACAGTGAATTAGGTTATTCGATCTCACCCTATGGCTATGTTAACCAAGCTGGCCAGTGGCAGCGGTTTAAGCAATAGTACACGCGTTATGCACCGCATCAAATTTAAATCAGACCTGGGTGATGTCATCATATGCGACTCCAAACAATCGCCCGTATCGACCAAACAAGCACGAGTTCAAGCAAAGAACAGTCGGTTTCTTTGTATCACCACCGAAGACGAAATTACTTATGATGTTGGGATAGAACTTGATACTGAAAATCTTTTTGAGACCTATAAAAATTATCAATCCATAGGTGGATATTTTGGAGTTTCAATACCGAGCGGACAATTATGTATCACCTCTTCTGAGCACTGGGGGGGAAAAGATACCACTGAATTTTTAACAGTAACTCCGGGTGAATACATGGCAGAAATCAAAACCTTTGATTTTGAATATGAGGACTATCGAGAGCAATTGGTTCAGCTTGTAGGATCCAAAGAGGTGGCGCATTGGGAGTTTGTTGATAAGCTGGGACTTTGGGCTTGGTTACCAATCCTCGGCTTCATGTTTGGGTTGTTTTTTCCTACATTCCGGGAATATTGGCATTATGGAATGATGCTTGTAACATTTAGTTGGCTTCCCTACGTTTTGATGCGCAAAACCAAACGTTATCAACGAGTCGAAGCAGCTATAAAAAAACACAGCCAAACCCTACCCAATCAGCTTGTATTTATAAAGCCATTACCAGAAGGTCAGAACCTTCCAGGTGGTTATGTTCATGCTTGATGGTCTGATTGGAGATAGTCATAAGCTAACCTTAACTTTTGATGTCCAAAAGGCCTATCAATTTCACTAAAGTGTGCTGCATTTGTTGGAGATCGCCATTATCAAACTTTGCTGCTATTTCATTTACCCAAGGAATTTGTTTCTGTGTCATCAGTTCATAAGAATTCATCCCCTTTTGTGTTAAAGACAGTAATTTGGCACGTTTATGTTTTGGGTTGGCTTTAAGTTCTAACAAACCAAGGGTTTCCATTTCGTTAACCAGACGCTGTATAGCTTGTCTTGTTAGTCCCATTAGTTTAGCTACATCAGATACAGTGAGGGGTGTATCCGAAGGTGCCAAAGCACCCAGAACTTTCCAGCGAGCGCTGGTTAAGCCATGTTCTTTGGATAGCTGATCACCTTCAAGTATGAGCAAACCATTGAGTTTGAATATATCTAAAACTATTTCTGTTAATAATGCGCCTTCAGTTGAATGATCCATAAAACCTCCAAATTATGACAACATGTTGTCAAAAATAAAAATACAATTTATAATGACAACATATTGTCATTTTAGGAGATTGATATGGAATATTCAATTTTAAAATACTTTCATGTGCTGGGTGCTGTACTTATGGGGGCGGGATTGATTGGGGTTTGGTTGGCTGACCTGAGATCAAGGCAACACCGAGATTTAATCAGGTTCTCAGAATCAATAAGGTATATCGCTGTTTTTTATGACGGTTTGGTTGTTCCTGGAGCTTTGATACTGCTATTTTCTGGCACTTGGTTCACTGTAAAATACTTTGGGGGTTGGGCCTTTTTGAGTATCCCTTGGTTGGCAGGAATGATAGGTCTTTTCTTATTTGAGTTTATCGAAGGAAATACCGTAACGCGCCTCTACTTTATGAAGTTACGTCGTTTAACCAGTGATGCAATTGAAAGAAATAAAATTACACCAGAATTAGAAAAAGAGCGCAGTAAGCTGATACCTTCATTTACACATTATCTTGATTTACCGATGCTTTTTTTGATCATAGCGTTGGGGGTGCTTAAGCCAAATGATTGGACGGCCTTTACAATTGGAAGTGTATTGGCCATAGTTGTGGCTATACTTTTCACTGTTTTCATTCCAAAAATGTATCCTTGGGGTAATAAGTATGATTAGTTATCAAGCAGAGCGAAAAATTCACGTTGTTGTTTCTATGGTCGCCACGTTATGTATCGCGCTTTTTTTTACTTCGTCAATTATTGTCGAGTTATTTGGAACCCATGAACAAATAGCACAGCTCAAAAGTTTGATTGTTATTCCAGGTTTATTTGTTCTTGTTCCCGCTATGGCTACAACTGGCGGAACTGGTTTTGCTCTTTCTAAACATCGTACAGGAAAACGGGTCGAAAAAAAGAAGCGGCGAATGAAAGTGATTGCTATGAATGGTCTGTTGATACTAGTACCAGCAGCTATTTTTTTAGATCAATGGGCATCTGCAGGCTTATTTAATGCAAAGTTTTATATCGTGCAGGGCTGTGAATTGCTGGCTGGCGCCATTAATTTAACGCTGATGGGGATGAATATTCGTGATGGGAGAAAGTTATAAACCCTGTTATGCTTCTTGCACCCAAACCTTAGGAAACTTAGCATGCCAGGGAAATAGGTTACTTAGTGAAAATAACACAGTGAATATGGAGTATATTCTTCCCACTCATGTTGAAGATTTCCTGTTTAGAATAACCGCACCTGATTGTCTGCTACCCAATTGATCTTCAGGATTATACAAAGGACATTTTCTCAGTGAAAGGCAGCCACAGCCGATGCAGTTCGTGAGGTTGTCACGAAGGGCATGAAGTTCTTTAATTTTTTGATCAAGCTCGGTATTCCATTGTTTGGAGAGCCGTTGCCAGTCATTTTTATTCGGTGCACGGTTGGTGGGCAGAAAAGCCATGGCTTGTTTGATGTTGTTGAGGCTGATACCGACTTTTTGTGCAGCTTTGATGACACTGATACGGCGTAGCACATCGCGGTTATAGCGTCTTTGGTTTCCGGCATTCCTGACTGAATGTATCAGCTGTTTTTCCTCATAAAAGTGTAAAGTCGAAACAGAAACGCCACTGCGTTTAGCGACATCTCCTACTGACAAGTCGGATTTTTTAAGTTTTGACATTTCTATTCTTGACCTCAAGTTAAGCTGAGGTTTTATTATGCTCGCCAATTAATCATTTTTCAATTAATCGGAGTTAATTATGGTTCGTTTAGAACATGTGAATTTAGTGGGCAAAAGCATTGAAAACAGTTTGGCTTTTTATCGGGCCGCTTTCCCTCATTGGTACATTCGTGCAGAAGGTGGTGGTGAATGGTATGGCAAGCCGCGCCGCTGGGTGCATTTCGGTGACGATTATCAATACTTGGCCATCAGTGATTTTGGAGAAGGTGAAAACCGTGATTTGACCGGCCACAGTGTTGGTCTGGCACATTTTGCTTTTGCTGTTGAAAATCTCGAAGCACTGATCACACGGCTTAATCAAGCCGGCTATCCCATCTTCAAAGAAGGTTCAGATTCACCATACAGAAACAACATCTACTTCCTCGACCCGGATGGTTTTGAGGTGGAATTCACTGAATACCTAACTGATATTCCAGAACAACGAAATGCTTAGGTGCCCAACATGAACCTCAATCAAGTAACCATTGAATCTGCTGACGTCAATCGTTCAGTACAATTTTATCTGAAACTGGGTTTACAACTGATTGTCGATTCCAGACCCAGGTATGTGCGTTTTGCTTGTCCCGACGGAGACAGTACATTTTCAGTGTCTCACAATGACCAGGCCAGTAGTGGTACAACTACTTTGTATTTTGAAGTGGACGATGTAGCCAAAACCATTGCTCAATTGAAACAACAGGGTTTAAGTGAGGTCAAAACGCCAAAAGACCAACGCTGGTTATGGCGTGAGTCCGAGATGAAAGATCCAGACGGCCATCACCTGAAGATATACACAGCGGGTGCTAATCGCAAGAATCCACCCTGGCGCATCAACAACAAAACCCACCGCATGAAACGCTGGTTTGACTGTTTTATTGAAAGCCCTGTTAATTTGTTGAAGTGAATGAAGTAGAATCACTTAGCTCTATTGGTAAACAAAGGGTTCTATAATTCGGTGGTAGAATAATTTTACCAACCTTGGCCGAATTGCTCAATGCCATTGGTCAACATGAAAACGAACTTGTAGAGAAGGAATTGAAACAATGAATCGATGTATCAACATAGTAAACGGTGATTCTGCTGCAGGTGGTTTTTTACAAGCCTTTCCTGATAAGCGACAAGATATACTGGTTTTTAGAGATGTATTGTCATGTGGTCCACTTTATCCTTTCAATAATCTGAAACAGTGGCAATATGAGCGTTTAACTTATTGGGAGCAACTCAGCCAGGAAAATGGCTCAGCTATCGATGTTCATACTACCAAGAACAGTGATTTTTATGGAAAATTATTAACCATTAAACAACCAGTTCAATACCAAATTTGGCTTGGAATGGGTTTAAGTGAACAGTTGTTA
>JAGRJR010000249.1 GCA_020442635.1 Lysobacterales bacterium | reverse complement strand
GGCCGACATCGGCCGTCACCTGGCTGCCATCCCGGCGCAGGCTCAGCGTCATCGGCGCGGGTGCCGGACGATCGGGCAGGGCGGGCCACGACCGCCAGTCGTGACCTTGGGCAACCACCTGTGGCGTGTAGACGTTGGGCGCACCCATGGCGCGTGCCAGCTGGTACTGGCGGTCGGTGGTCTCGCGCGTGGCGAAGCGGTCCACCCAGCCCAGCCGGTTCCAGTAGCCGACGTGGAAGGCCAGCGGCAGCAGGTCGTCGCGGCCCTTCAGGGTGGACAGCCAGCGGTCGGCCGGAGGGCAGGAACTGCAGCCTTCGGAGGTGTAGAGCTCCACCACCAGGGGCGGTCGGGCACCGGAATGCCGTTCGCAGACGGGCTCGGCGGCCGTGGCCTGCAGGGTCGTGACCAGCGTGGTGACCAGGAGGATGGTGGTGCGCATGCCCTTGGGTCGGGTGCCGGGGCCCGGCGCTTACACTCCCGCGCTTTCCGCTGCGCACCCCGGTTTCCGTGGACAAGATCCTGCTCCNGATCGCGGCCGAACTGAAGGTTCGGCCGGCCCAGGTGAAGGCGGCCGTCGACCTGCTCGA
>JAGRJR010000248.1 GCA_020442635.1 Lysobacterales bacterium | reverse complement strand
TGATTGCGTCCATACGCTTGTTGGTGAGCTCGACTGCATTCAGCAATCCTGCGCCAGAAATGATGGCCGTGCCATGTTGGTCATCGTGAAAGACAGGAATGTTCATCTGTTTTTTCAATTCTTCTTCGATGCGGAAACAGTCCGGCGCCTTGATATCTTCGAGATTAATACCGCCAAAGGTGGGTTCCAGCAACTTAACGAGCTTAATGATCTCTTCCGGATCGTGTGAATCAATTTCAAGGTCAAACACATCGATATCTGCAAATCTTTTGAACAGCACGCCTTTGCCTTCCATTACCGGCTTGCCGGCAGCCGGCCCAATATCACCAAGACCCAAAACGGCAGTACCGTTACTGACAACCGCGACCAGGTTGCTTTTCGCTGTGTACAGATAAGCATCATCCGGATTTTCTGCAATTTTTCGGCAAGGCTCGGCGACGCCTGGGGTATATGCTAAGGAAAGGTCTCTTTGGGTTTGACAAGGTTTGGTTGGACTAACTTCTATTTTACCTTTTCTACCACGTGAATGGTAGTACAACGCTTCTTTAACATCAAACATCACCCTCACTCCTGGATGATTTCTGCAAA
>JAGRJR010000247.1 GCA_020442635.1 Lysobacterales bacterium | reverse complement strand
AGTAAGGTTTTTTTAAAAAGATATAAATGAATGCTCGTTTATATCTTTTTTACATTTCATAAAGATAAGTGCGTTGCCAGTTAAATCTTAGCAATCCACTCTTTAATCGTGCGTGCTTGTTCAGCCGCATTACCAATATAAGTAGCAGGCGTCATTTCGCGCAAACTGTTTTTATCGCTTTCACTGACTGCCGATAATTCATCGCCATCAACAAAAGTAAGCATTGCTTCACGAGTCATGGCATTACCACGGGTAAGAGCCTTAAGCTTCTCGTATGGGTTTTCAACACGGTAGCGACGCATCACAGTTTGGATCGGCTCTGCCAACACTTCTTGTGCATTATCTAAGTCATCATTTAAGCGTTGGGCATTTAATTCAAGTTTGCTGACGCCTTTGAGGCACGCATCATAAGCAATCATGCTTTGTGCTAGACCAACACCGATATTACGCAACACGGTAGAGTCAGACAAATCGCGCTGCATACGTGAAATCGGTAGTTTTTCACCCAAATGAGCCAGCATCGCGTTCGCAACGCCCAAGTTACCTTCAGAGTTTTCAAAATCAATCGGGTTCACTTTATGCGGCATGGTAGAAGAACCA
>JAGRJR010000246.1 GCA_020442635.1 Lysobacterales bacterium | reverse complement strand
AAAACAACGCAAAGTCAAAGTTGTCAATGGAGTCGGTCAGTTTGTAGATAGTCACACTTTGTCAGTTGATGGTACAAGCATCACATTTGCTCAATGTATTATTGCAGCAGGCTCACAGGTCTTCAAACTACCAAATATTCCGTGGGATGATAAACGAGTGATGGATTCGACCGATGCCTTACGCATGGATGATATTCCAAAATCTATGTTAATCATTGGAGGTGGCATCATCGGACTGGAAATGGCGACGGTTTATTCGGCATTGGGAACAGAAATTACCATCGTTGAAATGATGGATCAAATCATTCCGGGTGCGGATAAGGATTTGGTTAGACCACTAACCATGATTAGCAAGAAACGCTACAAAGAAATTAGGCTGAAAACGGCCGTGACCAATGTAGCTGTTAAAAAAGGTGGTTTGGAAGTTGAATTTGATGGCAAAGACAAACAAACTTTCGATAAGGTTTTAGTTGCGGTTGGTCGTGTTCCCAATGGTAACAAAATTGGTGCAGAAAATGCCGGAGTGAATGTCACAGAACGCGGATTTATTGAAGTGGATAAACAAATGCGTACCAATGTTCCACACATTTTTGCTATTGGTGAT
>JAGRJR010000245.1 GCA_020442635.1 Lysobacterales bacterium | reverse complement strand
TTGTTCAGATGCGTATTGTGCCAACGGATGCTCGGCCGCGACTGCGACATAAGTCACACCCATCAAAGTATCAGGACGGGTAGTGAACACATCTAAGGTATTGGTTTCGCCAGCCAGCTCATAAGGGAAATGGACTTCCATACCGGCACTACGGCCAATCCAGTTACGCTGCATGGTTAGCACTTCAGACGGCCAATGACCTTCTAACTGGTCTAAATCATCAAGAAGCTCATCAGCATAGTCGGTGATGTTAAAGTAATACATTGGGATATCGCGCTTTTCGACCGCCGCGCCACTACGCCAACCTTTACCATCAATGACTTGCTCATTGGCTAATACGGTGTTGTCGACCGGATCCCAGTTGACGGTGGCAAGCTTTTTATAAACCAAGCCTTTTTTGTATAACTGTAAAAACAACCACTGTTCCCACTGATAATACTCAGGGCTACAAGTGGCAAATTCGCGTGACCAATCAATAGACAAGCCAAGCAATTTAAGCTGCGCGCGCATACTGTCAATATTGGCAAACGTCCATTCGGCGGGAGGCGTTTGATTGGCAATTGCGGCGTTTTCTGCTGGCAGACCAAAACCATCCCAACCCATTGGCTGCAT
>JAGRJR010000244.1 GCA_020442635.1 Lysobacterales bacterium | reverse complement strand
TGGGTGGGCCTGTTCATCATCACGGTGCTGTTCGCCATTGCCTACCTGTTCCTCTATCCGGGCATGGGCTCCTACAAGGGTTCCCTGGGCTGGTCTGCAACGGGGCAGTTCGACAAGGAAGTGAACCAGGGTAACGAGCAGGTAGCACCGCTCTACGCCAAGTTCTCGGGCATGAGCACCGAGCAGCTGGCCAAGGATCCGGAGGCCATGGGCATCGGCGACCGCCTGTTCATGAACAACTGCTCGCAATGCCATGGTTCGGACGCGCGCGGCAGCAAGGGCTTTCCCAATCTGACCGACAACGACTGGAACTGGGGCGGTACGCCGGACAAGATCCAGGAAACCATCACCCACGGTCGCATGGGCGTCATGCCCCCGCAGGCAGCGGCCATTGGTACGCCGGACGACGTACGCAATCTGGCCAACTACGTGCTGAGCCTGTCGGGTGCACCGAACGACTCCACCCGCGCCGGTCTGGGCAAGGCCAAGTTCGTGGTGTGCTCGGCATGTCACGGTCCTGATGGCAAGGGCAACCAGGCCCTGGGTGCCCCCAACCTGACGGACAACGTATGGTTCCTTGGCCCGGGCGTCGAATCGCACGTGGTCAGCATGATC
>JAGRJR010000243.1 GCA_020442635.1 Lysobacterales bacterium | reverse complement strand
AGCCACGCAGCGCAAACATAATTAATCCACCGCCGATGACTATCGCTAAAATAACTAAAATAACGAGACCTCGGGTTGGATCAGCTGCAAATGAATGCACAGAGGTAATAACGCCAGAGCGTACAAGGAAGGTACCTAGCAAACTCAGCGCAAAGGTAAAGATGGCCAGCATAATGGTCCATGCCTTAAAGACGCCACGCTTCTCAGTGACAGCCAATGAATGCAATAATGCCGTACCCGCCAGCCATGGCATCAAAGAAGCATTCTCCACTGGATCCCAAAACCACCAGCCACCCCAGCCAAGCTCATAATAAGCCCACCAAGAACCCAGAGCGATGCCTAGCGTTAAAAAACCCCAAGCCGCTTGAGTCCAAGGCCGCGACCAGCGTGCCCATACTGCATCCAGCCTCCCTGCCCACAATGCTGCCATACAAAAAGCAAAAGGCACGACCATGCCAACATAACCCATGTATAGCATTGGCGGGTGAATGATTAATCCAGGATCTTGTAGTACTGGATTTAGGTCTACACCATCGACCATTAGATAAGGCAAGGTGCGATTAAACGGCGATGAGGTGAAAATAAGCATCGCTAACATCATCGTCTGCACGCCAGCCATAATAACCAACA
>JAGRJR010000242.1 GCA_020442635.1 Lysobacterales bacterium | reverse complement strand
CGCAATCAGTTGCCAATATTTTACTTCGTCGTATTCAGCAGCAGAATCTGAATATTAGTGATTTGAAAATCAAGTATAACGGCTCAACAGATACTGCAGAAATCAGCGGTAAAGCTAAAACACAAGCAGACCGCGAAAAAGCGATTATCGCCATTGGTAATGTACAAAACGTGGCTAAGGTAATCGATAATATTGATATCGAAGAAGATGCGCCTGAGTCAACGATGTATACAGTGAAATCTGGTGATAGCTTGTCTAAGATCGCAAAAGAAGTTTATGGTTCAGCGGATGATTATATGAAAATCTTTGAAGCCAACAAGCCCATGCTATCTAGCCCTGATAAGATTTATCCTGGTCAAGTACTACGCATTCCTAAGCCATAATATGGTTTTGAACTGTCAGAGATATGTGTGAATACAATAGAAAATGCCTCTTACTATAATAAGAGGCATTTTTTTGGCGTAGAGAAATATAAACTTAAGATTTAGAGGTTTTTTAACTTCTCGTACTGTTCCGCTATGGCCCAATTGATATGTACATCGAGCATTTCGTTATGTACGCCCAACTTTGATTGTAACTGAGTCATGGTTTCTTCATTACCATTAGCGTTTCCAAGACCAATCGCGATATTA
>JAGRJR010000241.1 GCA_020442635.1 Lysobacterales bacterium | reverse complement strand
CACCTTGGTTTAGGGAATGCTAATAAATTGATGAATAGAATTTTGTATGCTCTTAAAGACATTTCTTTACTTGCTGAGATCAATGGTGGAGGGTTACGAAATGCTATCCCTAGAGAAAGTGAAGCTATTATTGCAACTGATAATTCACCCGTATTTGAAGATGAATTTTATGTAATTGCAAAGAATATTATCGATGAATTTGATTCTTTAGAAAAAGAGCTAGAAATTGAATTGGAAGAGTGCCCTACTCCTGAAAAAGTTCTATCAAAAGAAGATCAACTTGCACTGATCAGAGCTATTTATACAACACATAACGGAGTTTTTAGAATGAGCCCTGATATTGAGGATTTGGTTGAAACTTCCAACAATATAGCCCGTGTAGAAGTAAAAGATGGAGCTATAAAAATACTTTGTTTAACAAGAAGTTCTGTAGAATCTGGCAAAATGAATCTGGCAAACAATATCACTTCAGGGTTTGAATTAGCTGGTTTTAGTGTTAAACTTTCAGGTTCTTACCCTGGTTGGAAACCCAATCCTAACTCGCCAATATTGAAAGTGTTGGAAAACACGTATGAAAATATTTTTAGTAGTAAACCAAATATCTTGGCCTGTCATGCCGGATTGGAATGTGGTA
>JAGRJR010000240.1 GCA_020442635.1 Lysobacterales bacterium | reverse complement strand
GCCAGTCAGTCATATCATGACGCCAAAAGATCAGCTGGTCACCGTCAAAGAAGGTGAAAGCAATGAGAATATCAAAAAACTCCTTCATGAGCACCGTATCGAAAAAGTCATTGTGATTAATGATGATTTTCGTTTGCGTGGCCTGATTACGGTCAATGATTTTACCAAAGCAGAAAACAATCCCAATGCTTGTAAAGATGAGCACGGTCGTCTGCGCGTTGGTGCGGCTGTTGGTACGGGTGCTGATACCCAAGCACGTGTTGAAGCCTTGATTGCAGCTGACGTCGATATCATTGTTGTTGATACGGCGCATGGTCATTCAAAAGGCGTGATTGATAAAGTTTCTTGGATTAAAAAGAACTTTCCAAACGTTCAAGTTATCGGCGGTAATATTGCCACTGGTGATGCCGCTTTGGCGTTACGTGATGCTGGTGCGGATGCGGTAAAAGTAGGTATCGGTCCAGGATCTATCTGTACCACGCGCATTATCGCTGGTGTTGGTATGCCACAAATCTCTGCGATTGATAGCGTAGCAAACGCGCTACAAGACAGTATTCCACTGATTGCTGATGGTGGCATTCGCTATTCAGGCGATATGGCAAAAGCCATTGCTGCTGGCGCGTCATGCATCATGGTTGGTTCATT
>JAGRJR010000023.1:16912-41050 GCA_020442635.1 Lysobacterales bacterium | reverse complement strand
CCTCATGCGCGAGCAGTCTAATGTGATTTTGGCGATACGTAAAATGGACATTGACTATTTACTGCCGGCCAAACTGGATGATTTGCTAACCATATCAACCGAAGTGGAAAGTCACAGTAAAGTTTCCATGTGGGTCAACCAGGAAATTTGGGTTGGCGATGTGCTGATGGTTAAAGCCAAAGTTCAAATCGTTAGTTTGAATGCGGAAAAATTCAAACCCATGCGTTTTCCACAGCAATATTTACAGGCCATAATTTAGTCGAACCATAAAAATGAATATGCTATTGTCAGATATAGGAAACCACTACTGCGCTTCACATTTTTTTAATCAGAATATTGGCACAACCGATTCTGAAAAAGACCTGGATGGACTTTTTCAGGGATAACTAAATAAAGGAGAGATGTTTTGAACGACAGCGGACAATTTTATTACGAAATCATCATGAGTGCTTCCATGCCGGTGAAGGTGGTGATGATTATTTTAATACTGGCATCGGTCTGGTCTTGGTTAATTATTTTTTCCAAAGGACGGGTGCTGGCCAGTGCGCAAAGCAAGGCCAAAAAGTTTGAAGAACATTTTTGGTCAGGTGTGGATTTGAATAAGCTGTATGACACCATATCTGCGAAGAAAAATACCGGATCAGCCAAGATTTTTGAAGCTGGTTTCAAAGAATTTAAACGCAAACAAACGGTCAGTAATGGGGGTATTCGTTCCATTGAAGGCTCAGACCGCGCCATGCGTGTGGCATTGAACCGAGAAATTGAAGACCTGGAAAGTCATTTGCCCACCTTGGCGACCATTGGTTCCACCAGTCCTTATATTGGTTTGTTTGGTACGGTGATTGGTATTATGTTGTCATTTCATGCATTGTCTGATGTAACTCAAGCGACCATTGCCCTGGTGGCACCGGGTATTTCAGAAGCTTTGATTGCCACAGCCATGGGTTTGTTTGCTGCCATTCCTGCGGTTATTTTCTATAACCGTTACAGCGATAAAGTAGAGCGTATTTATGCGCAGTATGATGCTTTTAAAGATGAATTTTCTGCCATCCTGCACCGTCAAATAGGATCATAAAATGAGGCGACCTCGTAAAGTCAAAGCAGAAATCAATGTGGTTCCATACATTGATGTGACTTTGGTGTTGTTGATTATTTTTATGATTACCACCCCACTGATGAATTTGGGCGTTGATGTTAATTTACCCGAATCTGATGCCAATACCATAACCATAGAAACAGAACCAGCGGTGGTCAATGTAACGGCCAATGGCGACCTGTATTTGAGTATTGGTGGCGAATATGAATTATTAGATGCAGAAACATTGCAACAAAAGCTGTCCGCGTTTGTCAAAGTCAATCAAGAGTTACCTATCATGATTGGTGCTGATGAGTCAGTGAGCTATGGACAGGTTTATCAAGCCATGGCCATTGTGCAACAAGCGGGGGCCAAAAAAGTGGGTTTAATCAGCGATCCAATCAAACCAGAATAACTGGAGTGTAAGCAACGTGTCAGTCATGAACATTGAACCAGAACAGCGACAAGGCCTGATATATTCTATCGGCCTGCACCTGGCTTTGGTTTTGCTGTTGTTCATGTCGACACAACAAACCAGCATCACGCCACCTAAAGGAATAGCCATACAAGCAGAAGTCATGGATCTGGATGAATACATGAAAAACCTGAAAAAACCCGAAGAAAAAAAACCAAAACCGGTAGAAAAGAAACCAGAACCAAAACCGGTAGAAGTCAAAAAACCGGAACCGAAAATAGAGCCTAAACCACAACCCAAACTACAACCTGTTAAGAAACAAGCTGAGCCTAAACCGGTAGAAAAGCCAGTAGTCAAACCTAAGATTGACAACACCCAAAGACAGGAAAAGTCAGATCGCTTAAAAAAACTGGAAGAGTTGCGTAAACAACGTCAACAAGCCGAACAACAACAGGTGGCACCACCCAAAGAAAGCAAAACCACGGAACAAGCACCCGTGAATGACAAAAAAGCGGTACCGGTAGGGGTGGCCAATGGTGCTGAAAAAGCGCGCCGAACGCTATTAACTCAATACATTGGAGCCATTCAAGCGGCAGTTACCCGACAATGGGCTCAACCTATTGGAACCCCGAAAGGTTTAAGCTGTCAAATCAAAGTCAACCAAATTCCCGGAGGTGGTGTGATAGATGTATCCATCGGTTCCCCCTGTAATGCCAGCGCGGTGGTCAGAAACTCCATCATCAACGCGGTGAAAAAGGCAGATCCCCTACCATATACCGGATTTGAAGAAGTGTTTGAACGCCGTCTTAATTTTATTTTTCAATATCAAGGAGATTGATACATGAAACGTGCTTTGCAATTAGCTCTGTTGTTTTTATTTACACCATTTACTCAAGCCCAGTTGAGCATCACCATCAATGGTGATAATTTCTCAGCTTTACCCATCGCGGTGGTTGATTTTGTCAATACAGGAGATGCTCTGGCTACAGATATGGCAGAAATCATTCGCAATGACCTGGCTAGATCCGGTCAATTCAAGCCATTGGACAAATCCTTGTTGGTGGATAAACCAGGTTCGGATGCAGATTTAAACTTTGGTACTTGGCGACTGTTAAAAGCCGATTATGTCTCGTACGGAGACATCACGCACCTGGATAATGACCGCATGGAAGTGCGTTTCAAATTGGCTTCAGTGGCAGAACAAAAACAATTATTGGCGTTGACATTGCCTTTGAGTAAATCGCAAGCCAGGGCTGGTGCACACTATATCGCTGATCGGATTTATGAAGAAATTTTACGCATTCCCGGTGTATTTTCTACCAAGTTGGCTTATGTCACGGCGATTAAAAATGGCGCTGATTTCAAGTATCAATTGGTGGTTGCCGATTCAGATGGTTATGGCCCACAAGCCTTGGTGACTTCCAAAGAGCCTTTGTTGTCGCCTTCGTGGTCACCTGATGGCAAAAAAATTGCCTACGTGTCTTTTGAAAATGGTAACTCGGCGATTTATATTCAGGATTTGAGTACAGGTGCAAGAACATTAATGACCAACTTTCAAGGCATCAATGGTGCACCCAAGTTTTCACCAGATGGTCGAAAATTGGCGATTACATTATCCAAATCGGGTAATGCTGAAATCTACACGATTGATGTGTTCAATAAATCTTTGAACCAAATCACCAATCACTGGGCGATTGATACCGAGCCCGAATGGTCACCCGATGGCGGTTCATTGTTTTTCACATCAGACCGAGGTGGTAAACCACAAATTTATGAAATTGACTTGATAGGTAAAAAAGCCAAGAGAATTACTTTTGAAGGTGATTACAATGCCAGACCCAGCATTTCCCCCGATGGTAAATACATAGCCATGGTACATGGTAACCAAAATGTGTATAAAATTGCCTTGTTCCATAGACCTTCAAACACCCTTCAAATTGTTAGTGATGGCCGCTTGGACGAAACTCCAAGTTTTGCACCCAATGGTGCCATGGTGTTATATGCCACCAAAAATGCAGCAGGCCAAGGTCTGCTTAAAGCGGTCACCACTGATGGGCAAACCAGCAATGACCTGGTGTTGTCTAATGGCCATGTCAGAGAACCTAATTGGTCACCATTGATGAAGTGAGCAATGAGTGAAGCAAAAAAACAAAACGACTAAAAAAAGCAATGAGTAAAAACACCGTCACCACCCAATGGGTTAAAGACTATACATTTGTCAGTACCAATGAAAGTAATCAAAGTGTGGTACTGGATGCATCAATCAGTAGAGACGGCACGAAAATTGCACCTTCCCCGATGGAAGCTGTGTTGATGGCTTTAAGCACTTGTGCGGGTATTGATGTGAAATTAATGCTAACTAAAGCCAAACAAAATTTCAGCGACATTCAGATTAAAGTCATCGGAGAGCGTCGTGAAGAAATTCCCAAAATCTATACCGACATCAAATTACACTTCATAGTTACCGGTAATGACTTGTCAGAAAAACAATTAGCCAGAGCCATTAAACTTTCAGCTGAAAAATATTGCTCGGTATCGCACATGTTACAAGGTGTTGTAAACATCACCCACAGTTATGAGGTTATTGACCCGTAAAGATTTACTGTGCTCGGATTAATGTAAACTCGGTTTGCCACTGACCTGACCAGTCTGGCTTGCTGCCATCAGGATAGGTTTCATCATACATGGTCAAGATCAATTGATTGTTTTCAAAATAAAAGTTGTAATGTTGTTGACCATCCTCAAAACCAGGGACTTTGGCTACCAAGGCTGTGGTATTAATTTGCTGACCTGAAATTTGATAAGTTCCTGCATTGAAAACAATGGAACGAAAGCCATCTAATATCTCTTCATCAGTAGGTTTTGACAGGTTAACAAAAGGGGTCCTGGGCGTTTGCTTTGGGCTCCACATCAACGAATAATAACTTTCATCAAAAATAAACAAACCAGGTTGAGCTTGTTCTATTTGTACGGTCCGTGCTACCGAAATCCATTTCACGGACTGTAATTGCCAGCTGCCTAACAAGGGATTGTAAGTTAGTGTTTGATGAGTATGATGGTGACAACCAGTCATTATGGTTAAAACCGTTATTAATAAAAAAAAAATAGTTTTCATTGATATATGACAAGTTTCGTAGAAAGAAAACATTTTAACCAACTTGGCCGTTCACATCAACTGTAACTTGTGTCGGTAAACTGAAGTTTTGCCAATTCGGCATACAACACATTATTGCGGATGAGTTGTTCATGTTTACCTGTGGCCACTATTTGACCCTTATCCATCACGATGATTTGGTCGGCTTTTCGGATGGTGGCAAGACGATGGGCAATCACCAGCGTAGTTCGACCTCTCATGATGGTGTTCAAGGCCTCTTGCACCAGCTTTTCACTGCCAGCATCTAAAGCACTGGTGGCTTCGTCCAATAACAAGACAGGTGGATTGGTTATCACCGCCCGGGCTATTGATAAACGCTGCGCCTGACCCCCAGATAAACGCACGCCTCGTTCGCCGAGGTAGGTGTCATAACCATTTTCAAGCTGTTCAATAAACTCATCGGCATGGGCCAGTTTGGCTGCTGCTTTGATTTCATCATCAGAGGCATCCGGTCGACCATAAGCGATGTTGTCCCTGGCTGTGGTTGAAAAGATGGTGACATCCTGAGCCACCAAAGAAAATTGTGAACGCAGTGTTTTTAAGTTCAGAGCATTGATTTGGACACCATCTAATTGGATGTTGCCTTTTTGAGCCTCATAAAATCGCATCAATAATTGAAACAGTGTAGATTTTCCGGAACCAGATGGGCCCACAAGGGCTACGGTTTGACCAGGGACCACCTCAAACGAAATGTTGTTCAATACATTCAAGTCAGGCCTGCTTGGATAGGCAAAAGACAAATTCTTGATGGAAATATTTCCTAAAACAGGTTGTCTGACAGCAATCGGATTAACGGGGTTTTCAATGGTTGAATGGGTGTTCATCAATTCAATGATGCGCTCTAAAGCACCAGCGGCTTTTTTCAATTCACTCCAAACGGTTGAAAGCGCACCCACTGAAGTGGCTGCCATAATGGCGTACATGACAAATTGGCTGAGAGTGCCTGCTGTCATATCACCGCTAATCACATCTTTAGCACCCAGCCATAACACGAAAACAATACCACCAAAAATAACAAAACCAACCAATAAAGACATGATGGTGGTCATGCGAATAGAGGCTACGGAAGCTTTGAATGCCTTGTTAATTGCATCAATGAATTTGTGATTTTCGCGTTCCTCCTGTGCATAGGCCTGAACTGTGTGCATGGCATTGATGGTTTCTGTGGCCAGCGCGGAAGAATCGGCGATGCGATCTTGTTCAGCTTTGGACAGTTTTTGAATTTTACGTCCGGTAAAGACAATAGGAATAACCACCAAAGGAATCAAAAAACCCATGTACATTGATAACTTAGGACTGGAAAACACCATCATGATAATGGCTCCCATAAATGTCACAAAAGAGCGCAGGGCAATTGAAAAAGTGCTGCCAACAACGGTTTCCACCAGTGTGGTGTCGGTGTTAATTCTCGACAAAATCTCACCGGTTTTAGTTTTTTCAAAGAACTCTTGAGATTGGCTCATGACTTTACCATACACCTGTTTACGTAAATCAGTAACCACCTTTTGACCAATCCAGGACACCCAAAAGTAGCGCAAAGAAGTGAACAATATCATCAATGATGACACCACAAACACCAGTAAAAAATAATAGGAAAGTTTGTCCTGATTTTCTGCAGCAAAACCCAAATCAATCATCAATTTGAAAGTAACAGGAATGGCCAAATTGGCAGCAGCACCCAGCACTAAAAGCAATAAAGCCAAAGCAATGTGTTTTTTATAAGGAAGAACTAAAGGTTTAATCAGTCGCAACTGACTGAGAGAGGCTTTTTTGTGTTCTTCAGCTGGTTGGGTATTTAATTGTTGGTTATCCATGTGATGGTGTCCTGCCACAATGTTTGCGCTGTTGGTTGAAAAAAGCCGAAATGGCCAATGGCTTTGATGCCTAAGAGGTGTGGGTCAACCATGTGTTTTTCAATAAGACGTTGGTCATGGTTACGTCCATATTCATCCAATAGACCATCAATGGCAGCTTCTGGTGCCATATGATCGTCAGTGAAACCAAAGCTCAAAATGGGTTTGTTGAAGTTGTGCCAAGAACGTAAATCATAATTAAATTTGGGGTGAAACAAATAATCTTTTTGCTGCCCCCAGGATGCCCATTGTTTGGCAGCTGAAGCCGGCCAGGGGTAGCTACCTAATCCCAACTTAGGGGCATTAAAGGCATGTCCTTTGCTCATCCATGGAATGAGTAAATGCCACAAAAGAACAAGTTTAAGATAACCAGAAAGTGGCCACAACCATTTGTCCCCTTTTTGAGCTGCCACCAACAACAAGCCATTAATGCTGTTGATGTTGTGAGCAAATCCTGGAATTTGTCCACCTAAGCTGTGCCCCAATAAGTAAAGTTTTTTGGGTTGTATTTGTTGATGTACCCAATCGATAACAGCTGATTGATCGATTCTTCCCCAGGTTTCAGCATCAAGAGGTGTGTCGAGAGAAAAGTTGTCTAGTCCATCCTCCATACCCCGATAATTATAAAGAACCACTGTGATGCCGCGCTCAGACAAAAAGGAAGCAAAATGATGGTACATTCGACGCTTGACCCCAATCGCCGGGTTGACGATAACTGTAAGCGCAGGGTCAGCTTCAAAGAGCTCAAGCTGTAAAAAGACTTGATCAGTTGTGGCTATCTTGACCGATTTAAACATAAGAACATCAGACAAAAATGCCATTGTACTGGAATGTAATTATCATTGCTTCATGGTGTATGATAATTCAGTTTTAAATACGTTAAAAAAATGAACAAGAGCACCATTGATAACCCTGATCTTCACCTGAAGATTGATGTTAACCAAAAAGTCATCAAAGCAGTGTTGGAAGAAATTTTAGATGTGGAAATAATTGTCATAACTGATTTGATAGACTTTGACTTTTATGAAAAAAAACTTAATTATTGGGTTCATCTATATAAATGCGATGACAACTCTTATCCAATTACCATAAGTGTATACAACATTGTGTTTACAATCGAAAATGCCAAAACATTGGCTCCAACATTAAATTGTGAAATCAATACAGATTTTGAATCAGCGTTAAACGAACATGAGAGGCAGTTAATTCAACCCAATGGTTCTGTTACAGTGGTTAACAGTGATACTTTGTTTTACTGAGTTAAAAAAGCCAGCACCCAAGGGCAAGGAGGTGAATAGGAACAACCCTCAGGTGTTGGCTTGTTTGCTCTTTTTATGACGCTTTGCCTACCCATGCAGGAGTAAAGTCATTCGGGCTTATATCTTCATTGTTGAAAGTAACACCAAAATCAACCAGAAGCTGCTCCAATTGTTTGCTGTTGTAGGCCTGACAAAAGTTACTAAACCCACCGATAAGCTGACCACCGATATAAAGTTGTGGCAAACTGATAGATTCAGTTAATGACATCACTACTTTCTTGATTGCGTCACCACGATGTCCTTGTTTTAACGAAGCAGCATCGACATCAATATATTGGTATTTGATGCCTCTTGCTTCAAAAAACTGTTTTATTGATATACAGAAATCACACCATTCTAAGGAGAACATCATCACTTTATTGTCACTAATCATTGAATGAACTTCAGTTACAACACGTTGATTCATTTCAGTCAGATTGGGGAAATCAATATGAGGTGCTTTAAACGGTACATCATAGCGAGCCGTTTCTGTAGACTTGGCCAAGGCTTTTTCTTCATCATTCATGGTCACCTCTATATCATCGAACAAAGGTGAGCTTAAATAACGTTCTCCAGTGTCTGGCAACATACACAGAATGTTGCTGTTTTCTGGCGCATGTTTGGCCACTTCCAACGCTGCGGCAAAAGTTGCGCCAGAGGAAATACCCACAAAGATACCTTCTTTTCGAGCCAATAGTTTTGAATAGGTAAAGGCATCGTTACCGTTGACCGGTTGAAAATAATCAACCAAACGCAAAATATCATCTGAAATGATTTTGGGAATAAAGTCGGGAGTCCACCCTTGAATGGGGTGAGGTCGAGCCCCTGGGTGGCTTGAATATTCAGTTTCTGGTTGTGGAATACCACTGGCTAAAATTTGAATGTTATCTGGTTCTGCTG
Organism: Lysobacterales bacterium; assembly: GCA_020442635.1. GTDB lineage: Bacteria > Pseudomonadota > Gammaproteobacteria > Xanthomonadales > Marinicellaceae > Marinicella. The sequence goes on along the minus strand of JAGRJR010000023.1, from coordinate 32,355 downwards.
CCACAATTTTGGTTGCTGGACTGAGTTTTTTCAAACCACGAGCAACACCTGATAAAGTACCGCCAGTGCCATAACCACTGACCCAATAATCCAGTCCAATATTTGCAAAAGCATCAGCTATTTCAACAGCTGTGGTTTTTTCATGAATTTCAGTATTGGCCTCGTTTTCAAATTGACGGGCTAAAAACCAACCATGTTTGTCAGCCAGCTCTTTGGCCTTTTTAGTCATGCCAGATCCTTTGTGATAGGGGTGGGTTAATATCAGCTTGGCGCCTAAAAAGCGCAACAGCTTTCTTCTTTCTTCACTGAAGTTTTCAGCCATTACAATCACCAAAGGATAACCTTTTTGTGCACACACCATGGCCAAACCAATACCGGTATTACCACTGGTTGCTTCGACTACTGTTTGACCTGGTTTGAGTTCGCCGGATTTTTCAGCAGCTTCTATGATACCCAGCGCCAAACGATCTTTCACTGAACCCAAAGGGTTGAATGACTCTACTTTGACATAAAGGTTGACGTTTTTGGGACCGATGTTATTGATTCTAACAATAGGGGTATTGCCTACAGTTGATAGTATATTTTGATGAATTTGGACCATTGTTTGTTCCTGTTTAGTTAAGATGTTTTCCATTATTGACAAACAAGACAAACAAACTTGACCAGGCAATGACCATTTCGTGACTTTATTATGACCAGCAAAAAAAGTCTTTTATTTCAGCATTTTATGAATTTATTCTGGTTGTTTTTTTTTAGAAAATAAGTAATTAATGAAGATGTTTTACGTGCCAAATCACCAATAGAATCGGTAAATGCATGCTAAAATCTAGAGAATTTAACGGTATTAATTGTTATGTCACAAAATAAAACCCAACCAACAGATGAAAATGTGATCAAGTTCATTACAGCGGTAGAACCAGAACAAAAAAGACAGGATGCTTTTAAGCTGTTAGAAATAATGGAGCGATTGTCCGGCTATTCGGCGAAAATGTGGGGGCCGAGTATAGTAGGGTTTGGGCAGTATCATTACAAATATGATTCGGGTCGAGAGGGTGATTTTATGCGCATTGGATTTTCACCACGCAAAGCCAAACATTCGCTGTATATCATTTCCGGCATCAATCAATATCAAGATTTGTTGGATCGTTTGGGTAAGTACAAAACAGGCAAGTCATGTCTGTATGTCAATCACCTTAAAGACATCGATTTAAACGTCCTTGAAGAAATCATCAAAGCTGATTTAGCCCATATGGCAGAAAAATATCCAGAAGGAGTGTGACTTAAAAAACTGAAAAGCGTATTTTTTATAGTTGATTGGAATTACTTACACAAATAGATAAAGCAGACAATAACTGTTATACAATAGACAACAACTTATAACGCATTTTCAATGAGCCCATTACCGTTCAAAACCTGGGGAAAGCCCACATCAGAAACACCCATTTATTTCGCGCATGCCAATGCCTATCCACCTGATAGTTATCAGCCCATCATTGATGCATTGGCTGAACAAAGGCAGGTGGTTTCTTATTTACAAAGGCCATTGTGGCAACCAACACCTGCTTTGGATAGTATTGATAGTTGGTGGGATTTTGCCGATGACGTGATTCAGTTTTTTGATGAAAACAACATGAAAAATGTAGTGGCGGTCGGGCATTCTATGGGTGCTGTGACGGCTTTTATGGCAGCTCAAAAACGTCCTGATTTAATCAAAGCTCTGGTGATGATTGAGCCAGTGGCCTTATCCTGGTTTGCTTGTTGGTTAACTCGGGTATTTCCAAAAACTGTAAAAGCACGGGTCAACATCATTGCCAAAGCATTGGGTCGTCCCAATCGCTTTGAATCAAAACAAGCGGCTTTTGATTTTCATCGTAAACCCAGGGCGTTTAAACGCATCTCGGATGAAAATTTGATGCACTACATCAATGCAGGGGTGACCCAACAAGGTGACGAATATCACCTGACCTATCCCAGAGAATGGGAAGCTCGCGTTTATGCCACAGCCACTTATTTTCGCGGTCAATTATTGAAATCAAAACTTCCTGTACTGGCCATGCGAGGTGGGTACAGTGACACCATCAGCGCTGATTTTTGGAAAAAATGGCAGCAAAATACCAATCATCAGTTTGTAGCGTTTGAAGACTGTGGTCATTTGTTACCACTGGAAAACCCAGAGGCAGTGATTGCAGAAATCTTACCTTTTGTGGAAAAACACCTCAGGACTCTCTGACATGAAGCCCATTGTTCTTACCACATTAAACAGTCGATACATCCATTCATCGTTCAGTTTGCGATACCTCTATGCCAATTTGGGTGAGCTTCAAGACCAGGCTGAAATTACAGAGTTCACGATTCATGATCGGGCGATAGACATCACCGAAAAATTATTGGCACAATCGCCTCAGGTGATTGCCTTTAGTGTGTATATCTGGAATGTGGTTGAAACCACTGAAGTGGTTAAGCTGATTAAAACCGTGAGACCGGATATTTGTTTGGTGTTGGGTGGGCCGGAAGTCAGTCACATTCCTGATCAACCCCAAATCGTTGAGTTGGTTGATTATGTTATCAAGGGTCCGGGTGAAAGCAGTTTCAAAGCTTTATGCGGTCATTTGTTACAGCAACAAAGGCCAGTGGAAAAAGTCATTCAAGGCGTTCCCAATGCGCTTGAAGAATTGAACATGCCTTATGAGTTTTACAGTGAAGAGGATTTACGCAACCGCATCATTTATGTTGAAGCGTCTCGTGGCTGTCCTTTTAAATGTGAGTTTTGTTTGTCCGCTTTGGATAAAACCTCAAAAACATTTACCCTCGATCGGTTTCTGGAAGAAATGGATAAACTGTATCAAAAGGGTGCACGACACTTTAAGTTTATTGACCGAACCTTTAACCTGAAAATAGCGCATTCAACGGCCATCCTGCAATTCTTTTTGGATCGCATGGACCAACAAAACAGTGAAGGCTTGATGGTGCATTTCGAGGTCATTCCCGATCGCTTACCCGACGCTTTAAAAGAGTTATTGGTTAAGTTTCCTGAAGGCAGCTTACAGTTTGAGGTGGGTGTTCAGACCTTTGACCCTGAAATACAATCTTTGATCAGCCGCCGGCAGGACAACGAACAAACCAAAGCCAACCTACAATGGCTCAAGGCAAACACCACAGCGCACATTCATGCTGATTTGATTTTTGGATTACCTGGTGACACTTTAGAAGGCTTTGCCCTGAGCTTCAACCAACTTCATGCCCTGGCACCGCAGGAAATTCAGTTGGGTATTTTGAAACGCTTGCGAGGTGCGCCGATTAATCGTCACACCGCTGAATACCAAATGAAATACAGTCCGGCGCCACCGTATACGGTTTTGCAAACTCGTGACATCAGTTTTGAAGAGCTGCAAAGAGTCGGTCGATTTGCTCGCTATTGGGACATATTTGGTAATCAGGGCCGGTTCAAAAACACCACGCCATTGGTGATGGGGAATGATCCATTTAAGCGATTTTTGGCTTTTTCAGATGCTTTGTTCGCTCATGAAAGCAGCACCTGGAAAATTGCTTTGCGGCGACAATTTGTGCTGTTGTATGAGTTATTACCAGTTGTCTTGGCTGTTGACAAAACGGTGTTGTTTGAAGCCTTACAAAAAGATTTCGATCTCAGCGGTGAAAAGGGTTTGTTGAGCAAATTGTTAAAACTACAAAAGAGTCAAAAGGCTGGTAGCCAGAATAGCCGACAAGCCAGACATCAAACGGTAGCCATTCAAGAATAAATGGACCAGTCATCTCATATTGAAGCTTTTTTTCAACAGCATCAGCAACTGAAGTGTCAGGATATCAATATGTTAGGTGTGACGGTTCGGGTCGTCCGTGATGATCTGAACCATCCGGTGGTTCAGGGTAACAAGTTTAGAAAGTTGAAACATAACTTACTGGCTGCAGCCAAACAGCGCAGTCAAAATTTGGTTACATTTGGTGGTGCCTATTCCAATCATTTGATTGCCACGGCCTATGCTGCCAACGAGTTGGGCTTCAGTGCGCTTGGTTTTGTGAGAGGCGATGAGCTGGAGGGCAATCATGCGATTTGGTCAGAAACCTTGTTCCAATGTCAGCAACTGGGTATGCGACTCGAGTTTGTGAGCCGAACTGATTATCGATTAAAAGAACAGGCGAGCAGCATCAAACACATCATTGGACAACTCAATCATCCGTTCATTATTCCGGAAGGTGGCAGCAATCAATTAGCCAAAGCTGGAGTCGCTGAACTGGTCACAGAACTTGTGCATCAGCGGGTACAACCAAGCCAATTAATTTGCCCTGTAGGTACTGGTGGAACAATGGCAGGACTGATTGAAGGCGTTGCACAACACAATATGGACTGTCAGGTTTTGGGAGTGGCTGTATTGAAAGGTTTACAGGGTGTAAAAGACGATATTATTCAATGGCTTGGCAACCAAAAAACGCGGGTAAACTGGAAAATATTACATGACTATCATTGCGGTGGTTATGCCAAAAGCACTCCTGAGCTGGAAGGTTTTTGTATCGGATTTACCCAACAACATGGTATACCTTTAGACAAAATATACAACAGCAAATCCTTTTACGCTCTGGCCCAATGCATCAAGTCCGGTGAAATCAGCACCAAGGACAGACCGGCAATTATACATACCGGTGGTTTACAAGGCGGTGTTTTTGAAACATTGTGATAGAATCATAATGATTCAAAATAAACAGGTCAAAACATGAAACCTCAAAACCCCATAGGCTGGTTTGAATTGTATGTTCAAGACATGCCTCGCGCCAAAAAATTTTATGAACAAGTTTTTCAGGTAGAGTTAAGTCCCATTGAAATACCTGATGCCAATATTGAAATGTATGGTTTTTCTCAAGATATGGAAAGTTACGGATCTTCGGGAGCTCTGATTAAAGTTGAAGGTGTCCCATCTGGTGGTGGCGGAACCTTGGTTTATTTCAGTTGTGAAGACTGTGGAATAACAGCAGAAAGGGCTAAAACCAACGGTGGCAACATTCATCAAGAAAAAATGCAAGTCGGAGAATATGGTTACATTTGTCTGGTGATAGATACCGAAGGAAACATGATTGGTTTACATTCACTGAGTTAAAACCATGAGTTATGTGGATGGTTTTGTGGCGGCAGTGCCCACAAAAAACAAGGAGCAATACTGTGAACATGCTGCATTGGCTGGTGAGGTGTTCAAAGAGTTTGGTGCCTTGGAATTTATTGAGTGTTGGGGCAATGATGTGCCCGAAGGAAAAATCACTTCTATGCCAATGGCGGTTCAATGTAAGCCGGATGAAACCGTGGTTTTTTCATGGGTGCTTTGGCCTTCCAAGGAAGTACGTGACGAAGCGATGCCCAAAGTGATGGCTGATCAGCGCTGTAGCCAGGAAAACAATCCCATGCCATTTGATGCCAAAAGGTTGATTTATGGTGGTTTTGATGTGTTGGTGAAGTTATGAAAAAGCAAGTTATTAATCTTCTAGAAAAAGCACAAAATATCACCGAATATTGGTCGCCTAAAGTGGTCGGCGAAGTCGATGACAGCTACGTGAAAATTGCCAAGGTCAAAGGAGTGTTCACCTGGCATGACCATGAAGAAGATGAGTTTTTTATGGTGCTTGAGGGTCAATTAACCATTGAAATGAAAGCAGGTTCGGTGACTCTGAATAAAGGCGAAATATATGTCGTTCCAAAAGGGGTGATGCACAAACCGGTTGCCGAGACAGAATGTATCATCATGTTGTTTGAGAAAAAAACCACGTTGCACACCGGAAAAGTCAAAAGTGAATTAACCAAGTCAATTGAAGACCAACTTTGATTGATGACTACAAAAGTCTCTATTATAATGTCTGTTCATCGATACATCATTTTTGGAAATTCAGGTTCCGGCAAATCCACACGGGCAAAAGAACTCAAACAAGAGCTGAATTTGGCTCACCTTGATTTAGATACTTTGGCGTGGTTGCCGACCAATCCACCGAGTAGAAAGCCATTGGAAGAGTCAGAACAAGCCATCGATGTCTTTATAAACACCCATAAAAACTGGGTGATTGAGGGCTGTTATTCAGACTTATTGGCTTATGCAGCTGAATATGCGAATCAAGCGATATTTATGAATTTGCCAGTGAGCCTTTGCCAAAGCAATGCTCGCAATCGGCCCTGGGAACCCCACAAATATGAAAGCAAAGCGGCGCAGGATGCAAATTTGGACATGCTACTTAACTGGATTGCTGACTACCCAAACCGTGAGGATGAGTTTTCCTTGCAGGCTCACCTTTCATTGTATAATCAATTTCCACACACTAAAAAAATGATTATTAAAAATGAAAACCCAACAAGATTTTGACCAAGCTTTTCCAGTACAAGTAGAACTGCCCGTGCAATGGGGCGAAATGGATGCCTTTGGGCATGTCAATAACACCGTGTATTTTAAATATTTTGAAACAGCCAGACTGGCCTATTTTAATGAGGTCGGGGTGATGGAAGACATGCAAAAGGAAGGTTTAGGACCTATTTTGGCAGAAACTTCCTGTCGCTTTAAACGACCACTGGTATTTCCTGACAAGGTTCTGGTTGGCGCCACAGTATTAGAAAATCATGAGTTTGGTTTTTTGATGCAATATGGTATTTACAGCCAGCAACAACAAGCAGTCACCACCATCGGTACTGGTCGAATTGTGATGGTTAATTACAACAACGGACAAAAAGTAAAACCTTCTGAAAAGTTGTTGAAGTTGATTGCTAAAATTCAAAACCAATGAAAGCACTGGAGTTAAAAATACCGCCGGCCATATTGATGTTGGTCTTTGGATTTTTCATGTGGTTAGTTGATTACCTGTTGCCACAATTCAGACAGGCTTGGAGCTGGCACCTATGGGCCGCTATCGGGTCCGCTACATTGGCTTTGTTGCTGGTATTATCCGGAGTAATCAGCTTCAGATTGGCAAAAACCACCGTTGATCCAACACAACCGGAAAAAGCATCCTCAGTGGTCATCTCGGGTATTTATGCCTACACCAGAAACCCCATGTATTTGGGGTTTTTACTGATGTTATTAGCCTTTATGTTCAAATTGACCAACCCAATCACCGCGATTGTTTTGCCTTTGTTTGTCTCATATATGAACCAGTTTCAAATCAAGCCAGAGGAAAAGGCATTAGAAAAATTGTTTGGACAAGCATTTATGAGTTATTGTGAAAAAGTCAGACGTTGGTTTTAATGTTTAGCTCATCAGCCGTCAATTAGTGGTTGGTTAGTTGGCATTAGCCGACACGCTATGCTTAAACATAATCACTACCGAAGCACGTTGACTAAAGTCAACGACCTAAAAAAGTTTGTTGAACTATTTAATTTTCCAGTATTTCTGCATCTCATAAAAAAGAAAGGAAGCCGACCAGGTTATTAAGACCAGTCCAGTCAGTGCTTCGATACCAGTCAAAAAACGTATGTCACCCAAGGGTTCGATATCACCAAACCCCAAAGTGGTAAAAGCGGTGAATGAAAAATACACACAATCCAGTAAAGAGCCAGAAAAATTCCCTGCAAAGGTACCAAACAGACCACTGTGAATTTTCAAGTAATAGGCCACTGCAAATAGCCAGACCTCGATGCTGTGCGCCGCCAATGCACCAAACACACCGACCAAAATGCGCTGACGAGGCTTGATCGCCAGTTTGGTGATGTGTTTAGACAATAAAAACAAAATTTCATAATGCATAACAGTACAAACAGATACCACCAATATATTAATGAGTGCGGCCAAGACAATCATGGTTGTTCCCCTGCTAACAGCTTGTATAAATCGGATTTCAATACATTGATTTGTTGAGAGGTGTATTCTTTTGAGGGTAAGGAAGCCCCCCAAACCACGCCCGGCCATTGAGGGTCTTGTCGATTCCGGCCTATCACGTGTACATGTAATTGTTGTACCACATTACCAATGGCCGCGAAGTTTATTTTTTCTGCTCCCATGGTTGTTTTCAAGTATTGACCGATGTTTTTGCCCAGTAAACTGATTTCATTTTGCTGTTTGATAGGCAGATCGCAATATTCAATTTGGTTAGTTTCAGGGATAATTAAAAACCAGGGAATGCTGGCATTTTTATTGAGGCGAATATGGTATTGCTGCCAGACAAACAATTCGTGGCTGTCAGCCAAGAGACGGTCATCAACAGGATATGAAATTAAGCTCATGGTTTTATTTTACAGCCGCGACAAGAAATTAGCAGTGAAAAACCACCGGATTGAAAAAATACAAACCTCTTTAAAATAATACCCTGGGTTCAGGGGGGCTATAGCTTCCTTCATTGATAATTTCCAAGTACGCTTGTTGGTGTTTGGGTAGCCAGGTATTCTGCGCCAGGGTTTTGGCTTTGTTCGCAAGTTCTTTCGCCGAAACATCCTGTAAGGCATCAAGCAACATGGCCTCAAGCAGGTCAAACTGCCACCAATCCAAATGCATTGACCTCAGTTCATGGACACTTTCCTGGGTAAGTTCAGGGTGCCCGTTGCGAAGTTGTAAATAGCCTACTTTCAGTAGTATAAGTGCTGTGAGGGCATCATTGCCCATCAGACGACTGAGATCCAGGCGTTGTTGGTAAGATTGGAGTAATTGTTCGGTGTTACCATAACTTTCCAGGTAATAGTTTTCAAAATCCAGCCAATACATACGCATCATGTTGTTGTCATCGGTTTTGTAATGCTGGTATTCTGCGAGCCAGTTTCCGATGACAAACCCATCACCTGTTTGTTGTAATGATTTGAGTTTTAGCATCTCAAGGTTACGACTATTAATGTCGGCCCCATCGCTATTTATCATGTCAATTACCTGTTGAAAGTTACCTTCCAAAAAAGCAAGCATACATTCATTGGTAAAGATATTATTTTTGCGAGAGGTGATGTCATTTTGCGTCACAAATATCTTCAATTCATCAAGCAATTGTCGAGCTTTTATTAAATCACCTTGAGCGAGGGCTATTTCAGCTTTAAAGATATAAGAGTCGGTTAATCCCAATTTGTCATTGATTTTGGTTTTCAACACCAGCGCCTGGTTTATTTTTTCGTAAGCCTGTTCAAACAGGCCTTTTTTTTGTAGTAGCCCACCTGTGGCGCTAAGAACTGCAGCGGCTTCTTTTAAACGGTTGGCCTTTAGGTGTTCGTTATAACTTGTTTCAAACAAAGCCAATGCTTTATCCACATTACCACTGTCTCTTTCAATTTGACCCAACATGTAAATGACCGAAGCCTTATCAGATATATGTTGTTTATCAACAATGGACAAGGCTTCAGTAGCCCACTTCCTGGCTTTAGTCATGTTGCTTTTTCGACGTTCAACTATCGCCATGTTGATAGCTGTATTGGCAACATAACGATAATCCTGTTGTTGCACCGCTAACTCATAGGCTGACAAAAAATTTTCGCTGGCTTTGTCATAATTCAGTAAACGAAGGAATGTGATACCTAGGGAGTTAAATAGTTTTATTTTATCTGAAGGGTTATTTTTATATGAATCAAAGTTCTGGAGCAGTTCTTCAAACTCCTTTCTGGATTCTTGCAATTTGTTTTGTTTGCGCTTAACCACGGCAAGTTCATACTTGGGTAGCAACAAACTGTTGTCTTGTTCTATGGCTAATTCCAAATAGTTTTGAGCCTTATCGACATAACCTTGGATATGAAAGGCCATACCACGTGAGTACAGTTCGTTGGTAAACGAATCCTCTGAAATCACCATGTAGTTCCGTTGGGTTTTTTTCCCGGGTAATAACTGTGCGACCTGCAAGGCCATTTGCTCAACCATTTGTGTCGGGTTATCGCCTTTGATAACGTTGTCTGAAAATATACCGTTATTATGGTGAACTTCAAAAGCCAGTTGGTACAGGTTGTTTTCCAGTTGTGACAGATTGGATGCAAGCACATAGCTTGCCGAAAAATGGTCTTTGAGGGTTTTGATTTGACTGTGATTTAAAGGCCATGCTGATGGCTCTAACAGTTCCTTGCTTTTTAGGCTCTCGGTTTCAGCCATTACCCAGATATCGCTGTTGGATTCGATGATTTTAGAAGCCAATGCCATCAAGCCTAATTCTACCCAGGCCAGCTTTTCATCCTCAACTTGATTGTTTACGGGTAAAACCAGGATTTGTTCATTGCTGGATGTTGTTCTTAGTTCCGTCAGATAGATTAATGCAACAGCAATCAAGCTGAGTAACAGCAGCAGAGCTAACAATCTGGAAGTTTTTATCTTGTTGTTATTTGGTCCTGCGGTTTTTTGGTCTTCTGGCTGGCCGGTTTCTTCAACGGGGTAAATATCAGCGATGAACTTATAACCATGACCATGGATGGTGTGGATGTATGTCTTGGGGTTGGTATCATCTGTCAGCACTTTCCGAGCTTTCATGATAGCCCTGGTTATGGCTGTTTCAGAGACTTCCAGGGAGGGCCAAATGGCATCTTGTAACTGTTCCTTGCTGATGGCTTGATTCGCGTTTTCAATGAAAAACATAATCAGCTCATAGACCTTGGGCTCAATGTTGAGCTGTTCATTGTGACAAAAAACCTCGCGTAAACGATGATTTATTTCAAAGCCGTCAAATTTGTAAATCATTGATAAATAAAATATTTATTGTTGGTCATAAAAAAGTCATCAATTAGTCACGGTATGGTCAAGCAAGAAATCAGACCAAATGGAAAATACCCAAACATGTCGACAAGCAGCATCATTTCGCAACAAGTCGATTAACTATATTAACAAAACTGGAGTATTAAAAATGAAAAAAATAACAATTTTTATATATGGGGTAATTTCCTATATTTTGTCCATGGCAGTATTGGTTTATGGCATAGGCTTTATCGGAAATATTTATGTTGAAAATTCTCTGGATGCGATGCCAAGTATTCCTTTCAGTCAGGCCTTAATGATAAACATTGGGTTGTTGTCATTGTTTGCAGTCCAACACAGTGGCATGGCAAGAAGCGGCTTTAAAAAATGGCTGACTCAATTTATTCCTGCTTCAGCTGAAAGGGCGACCTATAACATATTTTCTAGCGTTGTCATGATCATCCTGTTTTATTTTTGGCAACCCATGGGTGGATTTGTTTGGAGTACAGACAATGAGGTTATTAAAAACCTGGCTTTAGTTACTTATATGTTTGGTTGGGGTGTAATCGTGCTTTCTACTTTTTTAATTGACCATTTTCATTTATTTGGACTTAAACAAGTTTGGAATGAATTAAAAAGTACAACCATGAATACTTCAAAATTTATGATGCCTTCTTTGTACAAACGCGTTCGCCACCCTCTTTATGTGGGTTGGTTGATTGTGGTTTGGGTCTCACCGGTAATGACCTCGGCTCACCTGGTTTTTGCTTTGATGTGTACGGCTTATATTCTGGTTGGGATTCTTTTTGAAGAAAAAGACCTGGAAAAAGAATTTGGTGAACAATACCGGGCCTATAAAGCACAAGTGCCCATGATAATCCCTTCTCTCAAAGCCAAAGAAATAGAAGTAGATCAATTAGTCGTTAACAAACAAGGAGCCACATCATGAAACAAGCATTAATCATAATTTTAGTCATCACCTCTTTTAATTTAAAAGCATTTGTGACTTTAGGCAGCGATAACAGTTGTGACTACAACACGTCTTTGTATTCGCTACAAGATCTGGTCGACTTAAATGCCGGATTGGAAATTAGGGTCACAACACAGTCAACACTGTATGAGAATATTGAAATTGACCAATCTATTACCATCAAAGGAGGCTATCAAAACTGTGATAATGCCGATGCTGACATCGTTTCAAACAGCAAAACCGTGATTGATGGTGGCGCTGTGAACAGTGTGATTGAAATCAGTCAATTTGACAGTCCCATCAATGTAGGTCTTCATCATTTGAATTTAAAAAACGGCATGAAACTCGGCTCTAACAGTGGAGGAGGCATGTCCATTATCGATGCCAATGATGTGGGCGTTAATGTCAGTCTTTACCGCAGCCTTATCAGCAACAACACTGGTGGCTACGGTGGTGGCATTTATTTTAACAGTGACTTTGGGGCAGTTAGTTTGTATGAATCTATTATTTTGAATAATGATGCAACTGATAATGGTGGCGGTATATCGTGTTATGGTGGTTATGTTAATGTAGGTGCTGATAGTGGAGTGATTTTGAACAGTGTGTTTAACACAGGTTTGAATTATGGCAATGGAGGCGGCATTTTTGCAGCGGGTGGATGTAAGGTCACTGTTTATTCAGGGACTCAGGGGTCATTGTTTGAGTTTAAGGGAATCGCGGGAAATACGGCCAGTAACAATGGCGGTGGTATTTATGCATCTTCTGGTTCCAGGGTGGTTCTCAACAGTAACTCTCAAAACAATGTGATTAATATCAATGGTAATGCAGCAGACTCTGATTCAAGTTACATCGGTAATGGTGGTGGTATATATTTAACCGGACAAGGTACTTCCGCTGAATTGTATGGTACGCTTATTAAAGAAAACTTTGCTCAAAATGGAGGTGGTATCGCTGTAGAAAACAGTGCCAGCTTATACCTCGGTAAATACATGGGAGTTGCTTGTTGGAATGATAACTTATGTAATGAGTTTGTTGGTAACGGCGCTTCAAAAAACAGTGGTTTTGGTGGCGCAGTGTATTTAAATGCCGGACATGTAGACATGCAAAACAGTGCTTTTCATGAAAACAGGGCAGAAAGCGGAGTGGTGATGTATGCCACCAACAGCGCAACAGCCAAACTCAGAAACTCATTTGTTTATAACAATGGATCAAATGGTACTGATGGTTGGAATGATGTTTATACCTTGGGTTTTTATGACAGTGGTTTGATTTTGAATCATGTAACCATGGCAAATAATCTGGTTACTGGCGCATCCATACGTCAAAACTCTGGCTATTATAGTTACACCAATAGTATCATCAGAGAGCCACATGTGGGTTTGGGTGCCGACATTACCAATATATTTGGCGAAGAGGATTGTTTGTTGTTACATGATGATACTGGCTTTGACAACCTGACCAACTCTATGGTGGCCAACCCATATTTTGTAGATGAGACTAATCATGATTATCGCTTGAGTGCCATCTCATTTGCTATTGATATGTGTGGTGAAGATGCGCACACTTTGCCAAAAGATTTCTATGGTAACGCCATGTGGGATGACCCCAATTTGATCAATGATCATGGTATCAGAGATGCAGGTGCCCATGAGTCCTATATGGGAGATGTGATATTCATGAGCGGGTTTTAAACAAAACTTATACTGAATCAGTAAATAAACCCGAAAATAAGCTAAGATATTTACCAGTTTATTTTCGGGTTGTTTCGTTGATGAAAACAACAATTTTAGTGGTACTGATGTTTGCCGTTCAAATTGTTTTCGCGCAATATCCTCCGCTGGAGTTGAGTGTGGATCAAGTGGGTGCTTATCCCAATCAAGCTGTTGAAGTTTCTGTCCGGGCAGGCAATAACTTTCAAAACATCACCGCTCTTAATGGAACGCTGATTTTTGACCCGTTGGTTATCCAGCAACCCATGTTGACTTACTGGGGGTTAAGCCATCCAGCAGGTGCATCGTTCGCAAATCCACAACCGGGGGTGTTAACTTATGACTGGACATCTTTGATTACCATTGGGCCTACATTGAGTGTAGGTGATGTGGTTTACACCTTGAGTTTTGATGTTTCAGGTGGTGTTGGCAGTGAATCAACAATCAATTTAGATTCGATCCCAACACCTTTGTACTGGGAAAATGGTTTTGGTTGGTCTGGAAATAATTTTTCAGTTTCAAGCGGTATGGTAACAGTGATACAACATCCTGATTTAATCTTTGTGGATGGTTTTGAAAATTAAAATTGAGCCACAACCCAAAAGATTGTGACCCGGCTTTTCAGTTTTAATCAAATGTACTTTTGAAAATAATATCAGGGTTTTTATCAAGGTAGATGTTTATAGTTTGTGGGTTTGAGCCCAAAAACACCGTACACTCCAAACCATCCTGGCTTTCCATATCACAACCATCCCAATAGTCAACAACTGTATCAGAAGCCGGGTTGGCAGTCAGAATAACCGTTTCGTTTTCTTCAAATTCAAAAGAACACGTTTGGCCACAGGAAATGCCCACAGGGTTGCTGGTTACAGTGGCATTGAGGTAGGTTTCGCTCTTAAAGGTGCTCACAGCTAAGTTAACACTTGTTATGAGGTTGGAAAAATCCGCTGTCAAAAATTTAAAACCATCCATGTTGATGTTACAGCTGCCCGTACCTGCACAGCTGTTACCCCAACCTTCGAAAGTACTGCCATTAAGAGGCGCGGCAGTGAAAGCAAATGACTCATTCCGAGGTAAGGGCCACAAACAAGCATCGGGTGAATTACAATATAAAAACAACTCATCCAAAGTGACATAGCCGTCACCATCACCAGGAAAACTCACCGATAAAATATAAGCATTGGGACGTTCAACAGCACCCATGTCGCATTGACCGAGGCCACCTGAGCCGTCACCATCGCGAGCCCGCCCTTCACCGGATAAATCATTACTGTCACAGCCTGTGGCGGCATCAACGGCTGGGCTGATTGGAGAAAGTGGAACAATAAGTTTTGATCCGTCGTAATAACCTAAAGGCAATAACATGGGGTCAGTGTCAGGCATATCGCTGCCAATAGAGGTACATAGATTACCAGTATTACCTTGTTCTATATTATAGCCATTACTGATAATGCTGCCGCCATTGATCACCTCGCAACCATCCCCATCAAAAACATTACCCCGAATGATTGTTGTGGCATTGTTGGAACGAATGGCTTCATCGTTGTTCACAAAAGTTGAAAACTGCACAGACAAGTCGCCATTAGGTTGAGCATTGCTAATGGCATAGTCGCTGGTATTTGCAGTGAACAACGAGTTGATTACCACACCATACACATTTGAAAAAGCCAGAGGCGTGTCGGCATTCTCAATGAAAGTGCTTCGATCTATATCAGCACGTTGGTTGTTTAAAAAAACCACATTACGATCGGCCTGTGATGAAGAACCATTATTGATAAATACACTGTTAATGACGGTATCTGGTTCTCGTATTAAATCAAGAGTGCTGGAGCTTTTATTTATCGCACAGCCATTGGGTGTGAATAACTGGCCAACCGAAAGGGTATTGTTTTCAAAAAGAGAACCCTCAACTTGTAAAAAATAATTCTTATCTATATAAACGGCACCTCCGGCTGCCGCTTGGTTTTGTAAAAACTCACTGTCAATGATACGGATAGTTTGTAAATCATCAAATGAAATATTTGAACCATCAGCTTTGACTCGGAGTGCGCCCCCCACATCATCGGTGGCTGTATTGTTTAAAAATCGCATGCCGTTGAACTCTAAATCCCTGACATCCACCACATCAACTGCACTGGATTGTGCTCCACCAACGCGAAAATC
>JAGRJR010000023.1:0-16816 GCA_020442635.1 Lysobacterales bacterium | reverse complement strand
GGGCCCTGAATTTCTACACCGTCAATAATAGGCAATTGGTTGCTCAATTGAATGGCATCATTACTCGCCGAAATTAACAGCCAAATCAAATCATCACCCAGACCGGTACCACACTGATCAACTGAAATGTCGAAATTTGCTGCAGTTAAGGCTTCTCGTAATGTGCAGTTACCATCCGCTGCAATAGTGTCTTGATTGCTGTTCACAACAATCAGGTTGGCTTGGGTAGTCCAGGTAAAAAAACTTAAAAACAAAATGATCAAGGCATTTTTTTTCATGGTCATCTCCGATAAATTTAACGAATGATTACTGGCATAACAAACCAACGGATAGATTACTGACACATAAAATCAATTCTTCATAAAATAACATTTGGAAAAATAGTCAGGCTTGAAAAAATCCTTCCGAATCTTTTTCAAGCCTGACTCAATACCGAATACCACGGAAAAAACGTCAAAAGAGAAAGTCATAATCAGAAAGACCGTGGCTTTGTTAAAACTATTCAAAACCGTTAATAAAAATATAATCGAAGTCTTCGGGGAGTTCTACTGCCCCAATGTCACATTCAGATGTACCATCACCATTGCCATCATAAGGGCGACCGATACCCGATATGTCGTTGCTGTTACACCCCATGGCGGTATCAACCAAAGGACTGGAGACAGTAGGAGGCACTATTAAAATTTCACCACCATACAATCCCAAAGGCAGCAATTCAGCATTGGTAGCAGGTAAGTCGTCTATGTGAAAAGTGCATGATGCACCAACGGCTTCAAGGTTATAACCGTTACTGATCAATGTGTCAGAATTGATTTCCTGACAACTGGTAATATTTGATCCTGCAAAAGCATTTCCTCTGATTGAAGCAGTAGCATAGTTTCCTACTTGTATATCTACAGCACTTGACTTGTTAATAAAAGTATTGAACTCTACACTGATGATACTTACCAGAGCTGTGGGATAACCAGAGAAGGTCAAAGCTCTTCCTGATGTTCTACCAGTAAAAATAGAGTTGCGAATCGCTCCTCTTGTATTTAAGGCATTAATAGTTGTTATACCTGAATTATTTTGAAACAGAGATTCACTGACATCAAGGGTCTGTTGCAAAACGGAAACCGTGCCATTAGAACATGAGTTTTCTTTAAATTGGCTGTTCTTTATTGTAGTAAATACGGTATCAATGGAATCAAAACCACGATAATATCGATAAATGGCAGCACCAATTGAACTGGCTGTGTTGCTTATAAACTCACTGTTATTGACTGAAAAGTCATAAGTGCCACCTGCTGCAACAGCGCCTCCATAATCTGCCGAGTTTGATTGAAACAGAACATTATTAATCATTAAGCTGCTTATTGATAGTGTGTGTCCATCTTCAACATCAGCTTGAATCGCTCCACCATACTCATTACTGCCTGCCTGGTTGTTGTGAAATTCCATATTGGCAATTTCCAAATCCCTGACATTAACCACATCAACCGCACTGGATTGTGCGCCACCAATACGAAAATCCTGAAGGATCACATCCCGATCTGTATTGATTTGAAAGATATGGCCGCTGTGCCCATTGGCAGGAAACAACACCAGATTATCGGCACCTGGTCCCTGAATGGTAACACCATCTATAATGCCCAACTGGTTGTCCAGTTGAATGGCATCACCACTGGTACCCAGCAACACCCAAATTAAGTCATCCCCCAAGCCGGTAGCGTTACAATCGGCCACAAAAATGTCGAAATTGGCAGCTGTTAATGCTTCGCGTAATGTGCACTCACCATCAACAGCAACCGTGTCTTGATTGCTGTTCACAACAATCAGGTTGGCTTGGGCATGTAAACCCATCAGTAAAAAGGCCAATAACATGTATTTCATGGAGTTCTCCGTTCTTGTCTATTTTTAATAACAACGGTTGCATGGTTTCACTGACAGGTTTTTTTAAATGCATGAATGATCAGTGGGATATGGACATAGAATTATGGACATAGAATTAGCGAGTCTCAATGACACCTGAAGCGGCACCGACATATTCGGTTTTTTCTCCTTTTTCCTGCATCAATTTGGGTGAAAGTTTACATGTGTTTGGGCTGCCAAAACGTCCAGGTTTATAAGTCCAAACAACACAGCTTTGTTCTGCTTTACAGGCTTTCATGCAATCTTCTGCATTATTGACATAGCCTTTGTCTGGTTGCAGCTCATTGGACAAATAATACTGGGTGAAATCCGCATCAGCTGGCATGTTAAAGATGGTGTCTTTTTCCATGGCATGAGCATTTATGATGGTGGCTGATAAAGCAAAAGTTACCATTGCGCTGAGTTTTAAATTGTTATTCATAAGAACCTCCCATTGGGTTAAAAATAATTGTGGCCTACAAGTTCATTGATGTTTATTCGTAAGTCACTTTGACGCCGGTGGCGACATCACTGCCGACTAAAAGCAAATAGCGATCTGCCATTGGAATTAAATTGGCCTGAAAGGAATAAGGTTGACTGGGCTGGGCCTCATAAACGATAAAGCCCTTGATGCTCAGGTTACTATTTGGCGGAGCTACTTTTTGCGGGTTGTCGACAAAAAGTGCCGCCATTTGCCAAAAGTTCACCTCAACAGGACTGTAAATTCTGAACAAACCATTTTCTACGGTGATTTGACCGTTGATTTGCACTTGTCGTTGTTGATACAAAAGATTATCTGTTTGTGCTAACGGTATTCGCATCATTCCTTGAATTTCTTCTATCTCAATGGATCCACGTAATTTTGAAGTACCTGAATGGCTGAAATGTTGTTGAGATTGTTTTCGTAAGCCCAGTGACTTACCGTTGACAGCTTTAGGTAAGGTTTCAATGAAGTTATTAACCTCAAGATATTTCTGCATCAACTCTTCAGCCACCACCAGTTGACTGTCATCACTGACGGCTGCAAATACTTTATCTTGAAGCGAGGAGGGTAAGTTTTTTGGGTTGCGTTGTAACTGTATACGTTGCAGATTTGCCTGGTTAGCCAAAGGTGTTAAATCGACTATCAGGGTTTTCCTGAGATCCAAGCTCCTCAACTGTGATGGCAAATGCTCTTCATTTAAAGTCATCAAAGGATTGTTGTCCAAACTCAGTGTTTCCAGAGCAACCAAAGTTGAAAAATCAGACAGCACGGAGAACTGGTTATTACTCAAGAACAATTCCTTTAAACGGGGTTGAGTTACGCCAAAAGAGATGTTGTTAAGCTGGTTGTTGGTTAAATCCAATCTGGATAAAAGCGGTAGGGTTTGCTTGAGCTCCAAAGATGCAATGGCAGAAAAACTTATGCTGAGTTTTTCTAGTTGCTTCAATGTGTACAAAGCCGACCAGTCGGTGAATTCTGTGTGGAACAGTTTTAACTCCAACAGCTTGTTGCATTGCTTTAAGAAAGTCAGAGACAATGGTTTATTAGGCAGGCCGTTGATTCTTAAAGTCTCCAGTTGTGGTGCACATCGAGTCAGATGGATTGTCTCAAAAAAAGACAGCTCAAGTTCTCGAAGCGATGACAAGCCAGCCAAAGTATCGGCTGAACGCACACCCTTTGATTTAAGTCCCACCAACTGATTGTTGTTGATGACAACCGAATATTCGCCTTTGAATCCTGCATCACTGATTTTAAATTGATTTAAAGACAATCCATTCTCACTAACCCAATCTGTAAGCACAGCTAGCTGCTTGCTGTCTAATTTTTCAGCAACACGCATATCGTTTCCTGATGTGTCTTTGGAACAGGCTGCCAGTAAACCAGCGACCAAAAGGACCATATAGTTGGTATTTTTTGTAATGGATTTGATAGGCATACACTTGTCTCGGTTTTAATGACAAATGATGCCATCAAAACCGTCCACAAATAAATAATCATCATCAGCCAATTGATGAATGGTAATGACTTCCGCGCGTTCAATCGGGTCACCCTGAGTGGGCACTGAACCCAAAACTTCATTCAAGTAAATGCCCGGTGTTACCGAAGTGTGGTCAATGGTGACGCTAAATGGAACCAGTTCACCTTGTCCAAAACTGATTTCTTCGGAAGGTGAAAACGAGCAGTTACTGTCCGCATGGGTACATAACATCCCCACTTCATCACCCCAGCCGTTTACAGCTTCTGCTTCACAACGGATGGTGCAGGATAATGCCGGACTGCTGGTGATTTTTTTATGCTGACAAGCTATGGAAAAATCAGGTTGACCCGCCAACGTAAAGCCCGGTGAAAATTCTGATGTGCGCCCACCTGCATCGGTGGCAGTGGTAACAATGACATCACCTTCGGCAATTGCCGCTTGAGATGTTAAGGTTCGGATAACAGGGTTACCCACAATGTATTGGCTTTGGCTAAAAGTAGTACTGGCCAGCCAGGTTTTACCTTCTTCACCATCGTTATCTGCGGCATAAATATCAACAGTAATTGGATAGTCGCTGGCCGCATAATGACTGTCTATCCAATAATTGAAATTGATTCGGTTACCGTCAGGATCATGAGCTGCGTTATTGATTTCGGGAAAGTTTTGTAAACGATTGGCGCCGGAATCAAAGTCACCTGGATCATTAAAGGTGAATCGATCGGCTTCCAGGTCTATGCCTTCGTTTTCGTTGTTGTAAATGCTGTTATAGCGCAGTTCGATGACGTTGTTTGAATAGTTGCTAATAACCACACCGCAGCCTGAAGTTGGGCCACAAAAGTTGTTGGCAATAACGTTGCCTTGCCCAGGAGCACCTATCTTTGTATTGATTGCTATACCGCTGGCATAGACACCTCTTGAGGTATTGGAAATGGGGGTTACACCATCTATACCAACACCAATATAATTATTAAATATATCAACATTTCGTAATGGATTACCCGGATCTGTTGACAGTATCAACTCGGCCACTCCAGTACTTCCTGAAATCACATTGTTTTTTACCACCATGTTTCTGCCACGACTTAATTGAATGCCCTCTCTATTGGGCAAAGCAGTTAAACCAGTTATGTCTGTTCCTATCAAATTACCATCAATGACAAGGTTCATTTCATAATCAGAAGTCGTAACATGAATACCATTGATGTTGTTTCCGGAGATTAAATTACCGAGGCCAGGAAGCTCGTTGCCAATAATGATGTTGGAGTTTTCCTGCGTTGATAAAATAATTCCAGTGCTGTCGTTGGGTACAGCTAAATCACCTTGTGGGTTGGTACCAATTTTATTGCCAAACACACCAACGCTGCCATTCCTCAAATAATAATTAAAGTGAATGCCATACTGTAGATTACCAGAAATGATGTTGCCTTCGGTTGACATGTTTCCACCAACGATATTATTGGTCCCTGATTCAGTGGTGAAAATAATCCCATATTTGTTGGGAGCGCTGGCTTGTCCATAAGGAATACTTAAGCCCAACCATGATCCTGTTAAGCGGTTATTCGAGCTGGGGGGAATGCCATTGGGTTGAAAATAGCCAAAACGGATGCCAGCATTAAACCAGTTGATAAAAGCCAATTTGTTGATGTGTGTATTGCCAAGTAAGGTTAAACCATCTAAGGTGTCCCAAGTACCTGCATTGGAGTCTCCTGCTAAAGAACCATCAATCACGATGGTTGGATTACCTACCACTGAAGCACCTGCTGTAGACCCATCAATGGTGATGTCAATTAAACTGGGTAATTCGGATGTAGGTTGTATTACCCAGTATTGAAAAGCATCCTGACCTGTGCCACCAGAGAAATAATTTTCGTTGACAGGGTCTGCCGGAATATCAAAAACAATGGTGTCGTCACCCGGTGTAACCAAAGCTGCATTGATGGCGCCGCGCAAAGTACAGGTGGTGGCATTGCAAACACCCCCTTCCGAAGTGGTATTAACCGTAAAAGTATCGGCATAAACATGCGTTATGGTTGTTAATAATAGGCATATAATGGCTGTGGTTCTCATGATTATTTCTCTGTGTTTTTTTATTTAACAAAGAGACCCGTTGCTTACTGCCAAGTTTTTTAAGTAAAAGCCAAATAAATGAACAAGGTTTTTAATTTGAACAAACGTAAGGTGTCATCAAATCGCCCCACTTTTCTTCAGCACCTGGGTTTTGCTTTTTCAGGAGGTCAAAAAAAGCAAATTGGGTGATGATGTTGATAGATTTGAGTTTTTGATAAAGCTCAGGGTTTGTTTGATGGTAGGGAAAAATGCCCTGTGAATAAGCTGTGAACTGTTGTTTAGCCTGTTTATCATACTGCATGTTCACATGCTCTTTGTTAACGGCGGAACCGACTTGTTGCTTTTCGCGTTCTGTCATGCCCATGACATGTTGGCCTATGGTTAGCAGTTCAGTTTGCCAGCTATGTAACAAATCATCAAACTGTGTTTGAATAATTTCAGCATCTGGTTGGTTTTTAACCAGTTCTGTGGTCTGTTTGATGGCTTTCTGGTATATGTTCACAATTTGTGCGCCGGCTTGTTCAGCAGTGAGTTGCATACAGGTATCCTCCTCCACAGAAAAGGTTTGTTGTTGACAAGCCAAGAGCAAGTAACCACTCAGCAAAATGGTGAGCTGAGTGGTTATTTTGATGCTTGCTTGCATGGATTAATCAATGTCGCCAAGTGCCATGGTGCCATTGATCTCCAGAAAGGCCAATTGCGCCATTTTGTTGCCATCAAACTTAACGGTTTGAATATACCAGGTGCCTTCGCTTTCTGTTTCTTCTTCAAACTTCATCAATACATAGCTGTTTTTGCCATTCATCAGTTTGCTCAGATCATAACAGGTTTTATTTAGCACACTGCGATCTTCACCTTCAGCGGCGGCCAGATCTTTGTATTTGCGTGCTCGATCTGAGCCGTTATAGGCTACCAAACCTGCAGCACCACTGTAGTCACCGCCTTTATCAGCGCAAGCTTTTATCAGTTTTGATAAATTATTCTCAACCCGTTCTCTGGGGGTGCCACTTTCACCACAAGCGGTGAGTAAAACCAATAATGTAATCAGGCTGGTCACTTTAAAAAATCTCATAGTTAAATCCTCTGTTTGAATGTTTTGTTATTGATATAACCATTCAACTAAAGAAACACTGACAAGTTTTTTGACTGAATATGGGTAAGATTGCAAACACAGGTTTATTTTGATACGCTAATTGACAAGCGATCACAGCAAAAAAAATGGATCCAGCGAACCTAACTCAATTGTTAAATAACAATCAATCAGCTTTGAGCCATGAGCAACAGCATGATATCGAAGCGGTGTATCAGCGGCTCAAGGAAATTGCGCGCACTCAACGATTTAAGATAAAAGGTACGGGAATCAATACCACTGCACTGGTTAATGAAGCCTGGTTAAAAAGCCAGAATCAAAATAAAACCTTTAATGACCGCAACCATTTTTTTGCCTATTCGGCTTTGGCCATGCGCCATATTTTGTTGAACGAAGCAAAGAAAAATCAGTTGATTACCTATGTTGATAATTCAAGTTTTGTTGAACAACCTGTGTTCAAAGAGTCAAATTACCTGCTTGACCTGGAAAAACAGCTGATCAAACTAAAAGCGTTTGATGAAAATTTAGAACGGGTTTTTACTTATAAGTTCTTTGGTGACATGGAATTTGCTGACATTGCTGACGTGATGCAGGTCAGTGAGCGTACCGTTTTTCGGAACTGGAAAAAAGCCAGGGCGATGTTGGCGGTGGCTTTGAAGTAATGTTTGTATGAACCAGGATGATTTGAATAAGTTATGGCAGCAGATTGATGCTGATTTGGATCAGGATGATGACATAGAGGTTGAGGATTATTTGCAGCAAAAAGGATTTGAACACAAGGAGGTTTCTTCATTGAAGCATCAGGCCAATCATCTGATCAACAACACGTTTAGTGATACTGAACTTTCAGAAGGGCAACTCCACAGCAAATATAAAATTATCGAACAAATTGATTCGGGTGGCCAAAGTGATGTGTATCTGGCTGAACGGTCAGACGGTGTGTATCAGCAAACAGTGGTCATTAAATTTATATCTGGACGTTTTGAGCATGCCGCCCTGAAACAACAGTTTTTGCAGGAAATGCAGTTATTGGCAGATTTGCATCATCCTGGGGTAGTGACCATCATTGATGGTAATATCACAACATCAGGTCGGCCTTGGTTGGTATTGGAATATATTGATGGGTTACATATTGATCTGTATGTAAAAAAACATCAATTGAATATCGAAGAAGTGGTTAAACTGATGACTGATCTGTGTGATACTTTACAGTTTGTTCACAACCGAAAAGTTTTTCACAAGGACCTCAAGCCAGGCAATGTTTTGGTCAAAAACATCAACGGCGTGCCTTATCCGGTGTTGATAGATTTTGGCATAGCCATGCAACAAGGAGAACAAGTTGAACTTAATTTTGGCACCCAAGGATACAGCGCCCCTGAACAAATCAAAGGACAGGTTACCGATCAAAGAACAGATTTATATGCACTGGGGGTGTTATTTGCCCGTGTATTAGTCACCAGCACGGGACAATCCACAGCCAGTGGAGTGAATATTTTATCAGCGGTACAAAAAGCCAGTATTTCAGCTGATTTACTTAAGGTCATCCGAAAGCTCACAGCCGAACAACCAGAGCAGCGATACCAAAGTGCCGAAGCATTGCGTTCAGACTTAAACCAGTGGCAACAAGGATTTCCGTTGAGCTTTGATAACCATAAACTTTCAACTGTTTTGGGAAAAACCGTCAAGCGCCATCCATGGATTACTTTTGGTTTGTTTTTGGTGGTTTTTTTCGGTGTGTTTTTTACCATCAAATACACCAGAGACGTGCAGCATTTGCAAGAGTTAACCGTTGCGGAAAAAAATGCGACTGATGAATTGATGAACTTCATGCTGGATGACCTGTATGAAAGTCTGGAAAGAATTGGGCGGATTGATGTGTTACAAAGGGTGGCAGAAAAAAGTGTTGACCATTTAGGCAAACAGGATCAATTAACCCTGGATGAAGCAGGGCATCGACAAGCGGCGAAAGCCTATGTCAATACTGGTAGGGTGTTTGATTATTTAGAACAGTCAGAAGCTGCTCAAAAAATGTTCCTGGCAGCGGAGCGACACCTCGAAAAAGCCTTTTTGATGGGTGCAGATCCGCTGGACTATTATTCATTGAGGGCAAAGTTAAAAGTCTATCAAAGTCAGGTCTTGTCTTCAGAAGGCCAGGAGCATGAAACACAAAAAGTGTTAGAAGAGTCGGTTACTGCAATGAACGAATTGTTGAAGTTGCGACCTGAAAGTTCACAAATGACGCTTTGGGAAGCCAGTTTGGAGTTGGGTTATCATTTGATGGAATATGCCCAGCAGGAACAAGCCGAGGAGCAAATTTCAAAAACAGTTGCGATCGCTCAAAAGCAGTTATCCGTACACCCTAATGATGCTGATTGGCTGTACGCCTACTCACACAGTTTACAAATGAAAGCCTGGTATGAGCTTGACTTTGGACAACTTGAACAAGGTATTATAGACACCATTCAGGCTATTGAGTTGGCTCAGGCCAGTATTGTTCAAGACAATGAGGATTTAAAAAAACAGAACAACGAACGCATATTACACAATCAATTGGCATTTTTTTATTTGGAAAGCCAGCAATTGGAACCAGCTAAATCAGCGGCATTAAAAGCCATTGAGCTAGGTAATGCTTTGAAACTCAAAGCTCCCTTTAATCAGGAGTTTGAACGCGAACAAGCTTACTCTTTCAGCACAGCAGGTGAAATCTACCAGCAGCAAGGGTATCTTGATGGCGCCTTGAATTATTACCAACAAGGATTGGCCATTTCTAAACGCAATTATGAAAAAGATCCTAGCAACTATTCAGCGGCCAATGATTTGGCTGTTGATTCTTTATTGGTTGCTGGCTTACAGCAGCAATTAGGAGACCAGGAAGCCGCCAACCAATTGTTTGTGGACGTGGAACAAATGATGGAACAGGTACACACAGCTGAACCCAACAACAAATACTATGCACATACCTTATTGGTGGCCAAGTTACATCTTAAAAAATTCGATGAAGCCAAACCCCTGTTTGAATTGGCCAAAGCCAACGACATAGTCGATGGTGTCATCGAAGATTTGCTCAAGGAAAACAATCTGGATTGGCAATAAAAAAGGACCCTTATAAAGGGCCCTTTAAGAAGTGGTTTTAGATTTTCTTACAGATTAAAACTGAACCAGATGCCAAAGTCTCCATCACCATGTCTCCAACCATCTGTGTAAGGATAGTAAGTGTAATAGTCACGGTAGAAATATTCATCATGATAATCCATACACCACATGCCTTCATGCCAATGACCATAACCATAACCTGGGCGATCAAAATAGTGGCCTAAACCTCTTAACGGACGGTAGCGGTAGTAATCATCCACATAGTAGTTGTAGTTGTGCAAATGACGGTATTGATTGCGCAACCATTTGCGGTGTTTGTTCATGCGCTTTTTCCACTTTTTATAGTGTTTGTATGGTTTGTAGTAATTGTTGGTAATGTACCTTCTGTTTTGATTGTTGTAACGATAGTGATCGTTATAATCATTGTGGTAATAATTGCGGTTATCAAAATGCCTGTTATTACGGTAATCACCGTTGAACCCCCGTCCACTGTTGCGGTTATTTTGATGGTTGCTTGAATGATAACCATGTTTACGATGACCAGCTTCATGACGTGAGTCATGTGCACCTCTGGCTCCATGTTTGGCGTGGTTGTTTTTGGCTATTTGTTGTTCAAGGTAACCACCCTTTTGAGCATTGTTATGCTTATTTGGGGTAATGCGTTTCTGTAAATAGCTTTGTTGTTTGTTTTGCGCCCGGTGATCAGCATCACCGTCTCTGCTGCGGTCCGAGGCTGCAGCTGTTAAACTGAAAGTCAGTGCCATCAAGGTTAAATAGGTTTTTGTGGATCTCATTATTGAATCTCCGATAGTTACTGTGAGTATCAATTTACGGGTGTCAACTGAATCAAAACTGAATGTTTGTTAGGTGTTCAGAAAGCGTTAAGTTAAGCAACTGGTTTATTGATGATCCTGTTGGTACAATCGTTGCAACTTTTATCAGGAAACATCACATGCGTACAATCTTTTGGTTTTTCAGTTTTTTGTCATTTGCTGTCGTGGCGGACAATTCATTACACAATCAGAAGATTGATGAGTTATTGATTACCGATGCCATGGTGGTCGTTGGTGTTGGTACTCCTCCAGAAGGTCCTTATGACATTCACATCAAGGATGGCATAATTAAACAGATGGGAAACAGTCGTGTTGATTCAGACTTGAGAAAATCTGTTGAGCAACACCTGAATGCCGATGGTGGTTATGTATTACCTGGTTTGATTAATATGCATGCTCACACCATGTACCAAAGAGCAGGTATTGATATGGCGCAACCTTATCAACATTACCTGTGGTTGGCCTGCGGGATTACCTCAATACGTGATTTGGGCAGTGATCTCGATGAGACGTTAAAACAACGGGAACAAAGTGCCAAGCATGAAATCATAGCACCAAGGATGTTTGTGTATCCGGGTATTTGGGGAAATCATCTTGAAGCGGATTTGGAAAAAACCATCACCAGCTACCACAAGAAAAAAGTAGATGGCCTTAAATTTGGCATGATGGATAAACAAACCTTTACTGCGGCATCAAAACTTGCCAAAAAATACGGGCTCAAGGTGGCCAATCATGTTGGTGTGGAGGACATGAATGCTTGGGATAACATTAAGGCTGGAACCACCACCATTGAGCATTGGTATGGTGTACCTGATGCCGCTTTAAAAGGTGTACAAAACTTCCCTCCAGACATGAATTACTCCAATGAGCTGCATCGCTTCAGGTATGCAGGAAGGCTTTGGCGAGAAGCCGATCTTGACAAATTGGATATGGTGTTGCAAGGCATGGTCGATGCAAGTGTGGCCTGGAATCCAACCTTGGTCATTTATGAAGCCTCCAGAGATTTGCAAAGGGCCATTTCATCACCCTGGTTTAATGACTATTTACATCCTGGGCTAGAAAAGTTTTTTCAACCCAGTGCTGATTCTCACGGTTCGTTTTTTTGGGGTTGGACCACTACCGATGAAGTCTTTTGGAAAAACAACTACCAAATCTGGTTCAAGGCGTTGCGTGATTTTGCTGAAAAAGGCGGCATCATCACCACTGGCGAAGATGCGGGATACATCTATCAGGTTTTCGGATTTGGTTTACTCCGAGAATTACAACTGCAACAGGAAGCAGGATTTCATCCGCTTGAAGTCATCAAACATGCCACGGTAAATTCAGCCAAAGTGTTAGGGCAGGGTGAGAAACTGGGTCAGGTACGTATTGGCTATACAGCCGATTTGATTGTTGTTAATGGTAATCCGATTGCTGACCTTTCGGTGTTGTGGCCCAGAAACATCCAACCACTCACCGGTGATGAAAGCACCGGAGGCATCATCTGGACCATCAAAGACGGAATTCCTTACCATGCACCCACCATGTTGAAAGCGGTGAGGGAGATGGTTAAAACATCCAGAGCCGACAATCCGATTAATTATTTAGTAACAGAATAGTGCCAAATGAAAAATCAGTTTTGTAAACAGTACTTTTTATAGGTGGTGTTGTTTATTCTTCTGAAGTTAAAGTCATGGGTTAATCCATCATGTGCTACTTGAATATGCATAGAATCACAGCCCGATGGAGTGATGGTAATGGTGCCAAATTCATTTCTTGCTGGTTCTTCAAATAATTCAAAAAAGTTGGAACCTTGAAAGTCGAATAAATCAATTTGGATTGATGATTGCCCTGGTGAGTAATCCGTATTACCCGCCACCCAAAATGGTTGGCCATTGTGGAATGTATACATAGTAGCAAAAATGTAGGGAGCCCCAAAATGTCGATTACCTTGTCGGATAAACAACCCCTGGTTTTTTAATTCAGGGTCATGCCAAATGCCACTGGAAGGTGCTCCAATATATGGTTGGTCACTCAGTGAGTAAATGCTTTTAATACCGGTTTCCCTATCTCTCAACAAGTAAAAAACATTGTCGGAAAATTCTGATGATATGGCATCTATAAAATCAAAGCCTTGAGAACTTACTGTGACTTGTTGGCCATCGCTATTGATGGAATTAATTTCAATTTTTCCAAGAAGTTCTTCCTCGGTCAGAATCAATGTGTCAGAATTCAATGAAGGATAATGATTGGGTAGTTTTAAGTACCTGTTTGACCTTAAAGGTAAAAAACTATTATCTGGGCCCATGTAATAATGTTTATATTCTCCTGTCAGCGATTCATCAAATCGGACGTGAAGCTGTCCTTTGGTTGAAATAATTTCATTAAATGAGCCATTAGATAAGGTAAATAAAACATTCTCTATTTGGTTTTCTGCCGATAAAGTAAGTATTGAACTACTATTTTCCTCATCAAGATTTTTTCTGAAAGCGTATTTTTTATTGTTGTGTTTAAAAATTTGATAAATATTTTGTAAGTTGTCATTATCGCTGAACAGTTTGGTTTCACCCGATGGGCTAACTTTTAGAATGTCAAAAGGTGCATTGTAATCAAAACCCTCAGTGATATGGATATAACAGTCGTTATCAATATTAACCATATGATTAATCACAAACCCTTCTGGTAATATCGTGGACAATTCTGAGATACCGGATTCTGTGATATGAACAACTCTTTTTTCATCATAGTAATCAAAAGTTACAAAGTTTTGTGGGCCAAACACACACAAACGATTTAAAAAAACATCGTATAGCCCAACATCATGGCTTATCATCTGGTTGTTTGAAAATTCAAGAATAACGCCGTTAGATCCTCTGGCTAATAAGACATTGTCTTCGAATACCATACTTGGTTGATTAGGGCTCCCTCCTATAAAAACGTGTTCATTATTGAGCTCACCTGTCCCTGATAAGGTGCCATCAGTTTTCCAAATAGTGTCATGCCCGTACTCTGTTTCCCGATATAGAAAATATACTTCGCTGCCAGTATTTGTTAGGTTTCGTATGCTGTTATTTGCCTTTGAAGGAATTAGGGTGAGTAATTCGTTGGTTTGTGTGTCGTAAGACCACAGACCAAAATGCTGGTAAGACAGGCCTTTAAACACCAACTTATTGTCGATCAGAACCGGTGATTCAATCGTTGGAAAGTCAGGACTGAACTGTAAGTGTTCTTTCTGAGCAAGCAAATGATTCCACGACTTACTGTCTATATAGTTAGAAAATAACAACAAGAATATTGTAAAAAATTTACTCATGAATCACCTCCTTGTACTTGTTCTTCGACAATTTATTGTCAAGTGTTAGCGTTCTGATATCGGCACAAAGATGGTTGTATGAGCTGTCATCGATGCGATAGAGAGGGAAGGTTTTGTTATAGTCATCACTGTTGATGCTCATAATTAATCGGTCACAGGTTTCCATTTCAAGTTTTAGTTGGCCAAAAACTTTCCGGTTTGGTGTCGCATTGTATTCAAATAATTCCAGACCATTATATTGATAAAGGTTTATTTCCAGCTCAGTTTGTTCAGCTATTAAGTCGCTTACACCCGCTAACCACAGAGGTTGACCTTGATCAAAGGTATATAAAGTAACGAAAATGTACTCACTGCCATCATGGCGGCGGCCTTTTTGAACCATCAGGCCCTGGTTGCCAATATCAGGTTCGTGCCAAGATCCATTAATTAGGTCATTCAGAATGGGCTTATCATTGAGAGAGTAGAGGTTAGATGTTTTGCTGTTGTCATTTGATAAATATAAGTACTTTTCGTTACCATTTGTTACCACTCTATTGAAGCCGTAATTTTTTATGGTAATTAATGACACCTCATTTTCCGCATTAATTGTTTGAATGACTGTTTCTTCCCGGTAATCATCAAAGCCCAAAACGACATCTGTGCCAATGTCATGTGGTATATCACTATAAGATTGAGAGAAGCTTATAAAGGTTGGAATGCTATTTAAATCAGCATCAAAAAATAATATCGTTGAAACGGGTTCGTATTGATTTTGTGTAATCCAAGCTGAAATAAGATCTCTATTAGAGAATAAATGGCTGAAAGAATAATGATTGTTAATAGTTACTGTGGCATCAGTATCTTTTAAATCATCAGTAAAACGATATATTGATTTGAAAATATAATCATCACCAGCAATGGCATACAATCTGTCATTGTGAGTGAACAGTTTTGATATGGTGGGTATTTCAGCCTCTGTTTCAAACAATTCGGCTTCACCTGATTTTGGAATGGTTACAAACAGTCGTTCATTGGACTCATTGTCTCTGTAGGAGTAAAAACAGCTGTTTTTAAAGCGAATTAAATCTGCCGCGTATCCATTTCTTGAATCATACACATAAACGTCATTTAAAACACCGTTCTTATATCGTTTGAAAACATTGGTCATGTTCTGTTCATTTCTAACTTCCACGATATATTCTTCACTGTTGAAAACACAGATATTTGAAATCATTGGATTAAAAACATCTTGTTCTATTAATTCATTATTTTTAAATAAAAGCAGTTGTGAGGCTGTGTTTATTGTAAAAAGTTGGTCGCTAACAACGTTGATAGAGCCTCTTTCCAATTCGATGTCGCTGATTTTATGAGTACTGGTTAGAGTGCCGTTTGTTTGCCATAGGTTATATTTATTAGAATCATTCATGGCTGTAAAATAAAAAGCACCATTGTTTTTTATTAACTTTGAAATGCCACCAATTGAAGATGAAAAGATTTTTTCTTTTGCTTTTG
This sequence comes from Lysobacterales bacterium, assembly GCA_020442635.1. GTDB lineage: Bacteria > Pseudomonadota > Gammaproteobacteria > Xanthomonadales > Marinicellaceae > Marinicella. The sequence goes on along the minus strand of JAGRJR010000023.1, from coordinate 1,099 downwards.
ATTCTAAGTTCATGCTCCATAAGCTGTGGTTATTGTTTTGGATGGTTTGATAAATTAAATAGTTTTCATCCATTACAACGTAAAATTTCAATATTCCCTCAATAGGTTCAGAATTAATTTGGTTGAGAAACTGGCTGTTTGCTGATGTAAAAACACATAACAAAAAAAGAGCCGTTGTTTTTTTCATGATTTGCTATCCCTGATTTTACTAATGTTATCGTATTAAAACACTTTAGCAACATTAAACAAGATATTCCAGTACTTTATTGAATAACAATTGTTGGTATTGGGCTTATTGTTTATGATGCTAAATTTGAGATCGTAAAGCAGTATGAAATACTTACACACCATGATTCGGGTCAGTAATCTGGATGAAACTGTTGATTTTTTTATCAACAAATTGGGCTTTGTTGAACGTTCAAGACGTGAGATTGAAGCGGGTCGTTTTACTTTGGTGTTTTTACATGCGCCAGGTGATGAAGACGCAGAAATTGAACTCACCTATAACTGGGATGAGGCAGAAGCTTACTCGGAAGGTCGCAATTTTGGCCATCTGGCTTACCGTGTTGAAAACATTTATGAGTTGTGTCAAAGCTTGATAGATCAAGGCATCACCATCAACCGTCCACCAAGAGATGGACGTATGGCTTTTATCAGAACACCAGATCATATTTCCATTGAATTGCTTCAAGAGGGTGAAGCCTTACCCATTCAGGAACCTTGGGCCTCTATGGAAAATAAAGGCAAATGGTAAATTAATTCATTACTTTTTGATAAAGTAAAACAGCCCAAACCAGGAGTACTATCATTTGAGACATAAAGACTGCGGCGGAGCCCATGTCTTTGGCACGGCCAGCTAATTCGTGGCGCTCTTTGCCACAAACCAGATCAACGACGGCTTCGATGGCAGAATTGATGATTTCAATCAATAATACCAACAAGCAGGAGCCGATCAATAAGATCAATTCAACGGGTGTATTTGCCAGCCAGAATGCTAGCGGGATCAAAATGATGCACAGATAGATTTCCATGCGAAAAGAGGCTTCCGCTTGATAGGTGGACTTCAAGCCTTTCATTGACCATTGAAAGGCTCGATATA
>JAGRJR010000239.1 GCA_020442635.1 Lysobacterales bacterium | reverse complement strand
GTAGATGTCTTCTGGATCGCCTGATAATGCGACCCAGCGAAATGGGCCTTTACCTTGGCAGAACAGCGGACGAATATAAGCGGGGACAAAACCTGGGAAATTAAAGGCATCTTTAACGCCTTCATCAAAAGCCACTTGACGAATGTTATTGCCATAATCGGTCGTTGGAATGTCCATCGCTTGTAGATCTAGCATCGCCTGTACGTGTACGGCACAAGACTGAGCGGCTGCTTTGGTGAGTGCTGAATGTTGCTCTGAATCCTCTTGCGCAGCTTTCCATGCTTCTACTGTCCAGCCAACTGGCAAGTAACCATTGATCAAGTCATGTGCTGAGGTTTGGTCAGTGACCAAATCAGGCTTCATGCCACCATCGTGCGCACGCTTGACCATTTCAGGTAGGATATCTGCGGCATTACCAAGTAGGGCAATAGAGACCGCTTCACCTGCGTCGGTATGCTGTTTGATCAATTCATAAGCATGGTCGAGATCATCGGCTTGCTTATCGACATAACCAGTACGCAAGCGGAAATCGATACTAGATTGCTGACACTCGATGTTCAGTGAGGTTGCACCTGCAAAAGTCGCGGCTAATGGCTGCGCACCGCCCATGCCGCCAAGACCCGCGGTCAAAATCCAACGTCCCGCCCAGCTACCATTGTAATGCTGACGACCTGCTTC
>JAGRJR010000238.1 GCA_020442635.1 Lysobacterales bacterium | reverse complement strand
CGCTTTGAAACCAATCTGTCTTTGCCAGTTAGTAAAATCATGACGCCAAAAGATCAGTTGGTGACAGTACATGAAGGTGAAAGCAACGAAAACATCAAGCGTCTGCTACATGAACACCGTATTGAAAAAGTCATCGTTATCGACGATCATTTCCGCTTACGTGGTTTGATTACGGTTAATGATTTTGCAAAAGCTGAAAACAATCCAAATGCTTGTAAGGATGAGCAAGGTCGTCTACGTGTTGGTGCTGCTGTTGGTACTGGTGCAGATACCCAAGCGCGTGTTGAAGCGTTAATCGCTGCTGACGTCGATATCATTGTGGTTGATACCGCACATGGTCATTCAAAAGGCGTGATTGATAAGGTATCTTGGATTAAAAAGCACTATCCACACGTACAAGTCATCGGTGGCAATATCGCAACAGGGGATGCTGCACTTGCACTACGTGATGCAGGCGCTGATGCGGTAAAAGTCGGTATTGGCCCTGGCTCTATCTGCACGACGCGTATCATCGCTGGTATCGGTGTGCCGCAAATCTCAGCCATCGATAACGTCGCTAGCGCATTAAAAGACAGTATTCCACTGATTGCTGATGGCGGTATTCGCTATTCAGGTGATATGGCAAAAGCCATCGCCGCTGGTGCTTCGTGCATCATGGTAGGCTCATTGATGGCGGGTA
>JAGRJR010000237.1 GCA_020442635.1 Lysobacterales bacterium | reverse complement strand
GCTTACGGAACTTATAATGAAGTAATTAAAACTGAAACTCTTACTGCTCAATATCTTAGTGGAAAGCAATCTATAGAAGTTCCAAAAATAAGAAGAACTTCAAAAAACTATATAGAAATTATTGGTGCCAGAGAGCATAATTTAAAGAATATCAACGTTCAGTTTCCATTACATACGCTTACCGTTGTAACCGGAGTTTCAGGTAGTGGTAAAAGTACGTTGGTGAGAAGAATTTTATATCCTGCAATTCAAAAGCAATTGTTCAATTATGGTGATAAGCCCGGACAATTCACAAAACTTGACGGTAATTTTTCATCCATAAAAAGTGTAGAATTTGTTGATCAAAACCCTATTGGAAGATCAAGTAGGTCTAATCCGGTAACGTACATCAAAGCTTATGATGATATAAGAGCCTTGTTTACAAATCAAAAACTTTCAAAAATAAGAGGCTACCAGGCAAAACATTTTTCTTTTAATGTGGATGGAGGCAGATGTGAAGTCTGCAAAGGTGAGGGAGAAGTTACCATAGGGATGCAGTTTATGGCTGATGTGCATTTACCATGCGAGGCTTGTAACGGCAAACGTTTTAAAAAAGAAATATTAGAAGTAAATTTTGAAGGGAAGTCAATTTCAGATGTGTTGGAACTTACCATTGATGATGCTATTACTTTCTTTAAAAAATACAACGAAA
>JAGRJR010000236.1 GCA_020442635.1 Lysobacterales bacterium | reverse complement strand
TGTGCCCATTGGTACACCAGCGCGCAAGTTATCTGCTAGCGCCATGATGTCATCATCACTCAAGCTATCAAGATCAACTTGCTCACCGCCGACTTGGTTATAGATTTTGTCTAAGAAGTCACGTAAATCTTTGATCGCTGCTTGCGATTTGAGCATACCATCGATCTTCTCGCCCAAACCTTTCGCTGCCATACCCAAATGCGTTTCTAGAACCTGACCGATGTTCATACGAGACGGTACACCAAGTGGGTTCAAGACGATGTCAACGGTATTACCATTTTCATCATAAGGCATGTCTTCAACTGGCATGATGCGCGATACAACACCTTTGTTACCATGACGACCCGCCATTTTATCACCAGGCTGAATACGACGCTTAACCGCTAGATATACCTTAACGATTTTTTGTACGCCATGTTGTAAATCATCACCAGCGGTTAATTTGCGTTTTTTCTCAGCAAACTTAACATCGATATCTTTTTGCTTATCAACCAAATACTCGGCGATTTGCGTTAGACGCTCAGAGATTTCTTCTTCAACTGGTTGGATATCAAGCAAGGTCTCAAGGCTCATATCTTTCATATCAGCCAATGCCATCACTGTACCAGCTTTTAGACCAGAACCACCGCTGACTTTTTGACCATCTAACAGATTACCGATACGACCACGAGCCGCTTCTTCAAAGATACGTAGCTCTT
>JAGRJR010000235.1 GCA_020442635.1 Lysobacterales bacterium | reverse complement strand
AAGGACAGTGAGATCATAGAGATCGACTCCCGGACTTCGGATGCGCTGGCTATGGCCGTTCGCTTCAATTGCCCCATCTATACCTACGAATTTATCCTCGATGCCGCCGGCGTCGTCCTGGAAGATACCGAAGAAGAAGGCGCTCCGGTGGAACAAGGGACGCAACCCAAGGGAAAACCAGCCGCCTTGTCTTCTTATTCCATCGACGCCCTGCACAAGATGCTGGAAGAAGTGCTTGGAGAAGAGAATTACGAGCGCGCCGCAGAGATCAGGGATGAGATTCGGCGGCGGGAGCAGACCTCGTAGACCTTCCTGTCGAAAAACGAAAACTCAACCTGCCGGGTTTGCAGCCAACCTCCAGCCAAATTTAACCCGTCAGCGTTTACTCGGAGACGAAATTTTTTCGAAATGATCGGGCAGGTTGTTGCGTTTTCTCAATCTAAACTCACATCTCCCACCTTCACCGCTACAAAATCCAGATTCTGTGCTCCGGCAGCCGGCAAACCATTGATATCGATCCGCTCTGGAAACGGCTCGGCCCAGGGGTTCGAAGGCTCAGGAAACGCATAATCCAGCCGGACAAACCGCCAGCTGGTATTGGCCTCGAACTCAATATCCATGCCCAGTAACAGGCGGCGCAACATGATCAGGTCCAAAGTAGTGATGCTTTTGGAGTTGTTGACATCCGCAGCAATCATTTTATATGG
>JAGRJR010000234.1 GCA_020442635.1 Lysobacterales bacterium | reverse complement strand
TGAGCGTGCTCTCCAAAAAACTCCCCGATAAACCCGAATACTCTAAGTTCGCAGCATCCGAGTCATACATCACCAAAAAGTTCCCATGCTCCAGCTTTTCTCCATGCGTGCTCACAAACACAAACACCGCATCCTTCCGCCTCGCACGCTGACGCAACCACTTTCCCAACGCCGATTTCACTTTCACCAACGTCGCTTGCTTGCCCACCAACAACTTGATGTCTCGCGATTTCACACCCACCGACTCCAGATAACGCTTCATGTCCCGTGCATCTTTTTCCGCATAACGTAAGCTGCGAAACCGTTTGTCCTTGTAGCGGTTCAGCCCCACCAGCAACGCCACCACCTTTCCTCCACGTTTTCTCGGCGAAGACACACCACCTTCCTCTTCCAACGCGATCTCTCCCTTCGTTCCTGCCTCCAACCCTACCCCCAAACATAACAAGCATAACGCCGCACACAAACCGCCCCACCATCGAGAGAATCTTCGCTGCTTCATCTTTTCCTCCTCTATTTCTAATGTTTAGAAAGAATTATTCTTATCTTTTGCCAAGCTGCTGGTTCCTTATCGAATAACCTGCCACCGATGCCACAGAGCTCGGGGCTTGGTAACCATCTCGAACTTCGGGGGGGGGCTTTGTCCTGTCTTTTCCGTCGTCTTGGCGCAGGGGAGTGGGTTGTGTTTCTTGCTCTTGAGGTTGTTGTGCTATCTGCT
>JAGRJR010000233.1 GCA_020442635.1 Lysobacterales bacterium | reverse complement strand
GTTGCATAGTCTTGCACCTGTTCAAGTGAATCGAATAAATGTTTACTGACCCAGCTGAACCTGATGGTTCGGTTGTGCCTTTCAATATAAGCATTCTGCTGAGGTTTTCCTGGCTGAATATATTCAATCACAATTTCATGTTTATTAGCCCATTGAACAAACTCTTTACTGATAAACTCAGGACCATTATCACACCTAATCACTTTGGGTTTATCCCTGTACTCAAGCAACTGGTCTAAAACACGAGTCACCCGAATGGATGGAAATGTAAACGAAGCCTCTATGGCCAGCCCTTCACGCTTAAAATCATCTATAACATTGAACAATCGATATTTTCTGTGATCCACCAACTGGTCATGCATGAAGTCAATAGACCATACCTGGTTCTTTCTGGTCGGTTCTTTTAAAGGTTCTGGTTTATGTCTTTTCAAACGCCTTCTTGGCTTGATTCGCAAATTTAAAGCCAATTCACAATAAATTCTATAAACACGTTTGTGATTCCATCTAAAACCCTTCACATTCCTCAAAAAATCAAAACACAGACCAAAACCCCAATCAGATTCATCAGTTGTTAATTTGACCAGCCAATCAGCGACTTCTTCATTTTCTTCGCTTAATTTGGCTTCGTAACGGTAACAGGTTTCGCTGATACCAAAAGCATGACACGCCAGCTTTATACTGACTTGTTTTTGGGCAACTGCCACTTTGGCCATCCGCTTTCTATGCGACGGCCTCACCACTTTTTTGTCAGTGCCTCCTGAACAATTTCAGCTTTTAACCGCTCTTCTGCATACATCTTCTTA
>JAGRJR010000232.1 GCA_020442635.1 Lysobacterales bacterium | reverse complement strand
AAAGGTGATGACACGCTAAAAGCACTGGAACGCGCCACAAATGCCGCTGATGAGCTTTCACATGGTCTGGCGGTGTACCTATCAAAAGACCCAAAACGTGAGAGCCGAATCGCACCGTATTTCAAGCCCATGCACCATGAGAAGTTTAACCGCAATTACAAGACATTCTCAATCAGAGCCAGTAGAGAGCTATTTTATAGAATGGTTAATCTATGCAACCAGATAGACCGATTTTTAGAAAATGAATAAAATATTTGACATTGTGCAAAAAAATATGGTATATTGCTATACTAAGGAAAGTTGCGAGATAAGCGGCTTTCTTATTTAAGTTATTACTGGTAGAATTGCAACCAGTGTTGTTTTCATAGTTTGACATTTTGTTTTTGTCCTAATATCTAAGTGTGAAAAATACAACATCGAAGCCTTTAACGAGTCTCTTGGTCGGGAATTGATAAAGGCTTTTTTTGTTGTGCATTACAAAATACAAAGAATTAGCAATCATCATGCTATATCGTTGCCACCAAAACTACAAATGCCCAAATAGAAAACATTGACCCATGCTTTATTGCCGAACGGATAGTAATTGTTGAACAAGGTAAATGATATTTAATTAAGTGATGGCCGAAGCACCAAAGGTACATAGACTAAAAAAGAAGCAGGGAAAGATTGTTAAAAAGATTAACAACATAAGAGCTTACAAGAGGCAAAGCAACAGGCAATACAAGACAAGCTCATCACAATGGAAAAGAATCAGACAGCAACACTTTAACGCGCATCCTAACAACAACATGTGCGCTGAATGCTACAGGAAAGGGATGGTAACAATCA
>JAGRJR010000231.1 GCA_020442635.1 Lysobacterales bacterium | reverse complement strand
CTACCAAACACATCCAATGGATCGTCTGCGCCAATATTAGGCAAGGTACTACCAGTAAACGAGCCACCAACAATCCCGTCATCACTGTCACCACCAATAGGTGCAAACCAATCGACACCGAGTTCTTTTGAATTATCGACTGACACCTCAGCAATAATGGCCTCAATTAACACTTGCTGGCGACGGATATCCAATTGATCAATAGCCTGACGGATATTGCGATAAATGGCTGGCGGGGCATTGACCACCAGCGAGTTGGTCTCTACATGTGCCTGAATACTTAAATCTTGTGACTCACTTTCAGACACTTGTCCACGTTTTGCCAACGTTTCCAAAATGGGCACCAGTTTTTCTGCAGAAGCATATTTCAGATATATCACTTGTGCCTGAGTGTTGGTATCCAAAGGTACATCTAATTGCGCAATGATGTTCATAACTTTCGATTTCAGTGATGGGTTGGCATTCACAATCACTGAATTGGTGCGACTGTCAGATACAATTTTTGATTGCGGCCCCAAGGCATTGGTGGAATCCAACAATTGTGTCAGGGTATCTGCCACGTCCGCAGCATTGGCATGTTTGATTGGAATCAGTTCAATCGATGAATCAGATTTTCGGTCGATGTTACCAATCAATTCAGCCATTTTTTCTACATTGGCGGCTTTGTCAGAAACAATCAGTAAGTTGGAGTCTTTGTTACTGATCAGCTTGGCTTTATTGTTCATCGATTTCAACATATTCATCACATCTTCAACCGGGATGTGCTTGATGCGAAAAATGCGGGTCATTAATTGGTCAGGATGATCGCTGGTCAAACCGGATAAGGGATTGCTTTTACCCACTGGAATAATTTTAATGGTATCGCCTTGAGTTTCGGTGGTGAAGCCATTAACACTCAA
>JAGRJR010000230.1 GCA_020442635.1 Lysobacterales bacterium | reverse complement strand
CGATAAAGACCTCCCAACTTCATGACTAACGGCTTCTCTAATCCCAGTTAAACTTGAATTAAACACAAAAGCCGGCGTATCAGTATTCCAGTTCCAAGAATTAAGAAAGGTAGCGCCCCCTGCGCTACCTGGATACCAATCTTCAGGACCGATCACCACACGAACACCCCACTGGGTATCTTGCGCATCACTCTTAACCAAGGCATCGACACCGGGGTCTTCTGTCGTGACATTGACCTCAAAAGGCATAAAATCTTCAGACACGGAGAGCCACGCCAGATAAATGGCATTCAGCTCAGAACCGTTGAATGTACTTGGGTCTCCATCCTGACTCCAAGAAATGGTTGTAAAATCAGCACCACCAGTAAAATTATCATTCCAGGGTGTTCCTGAAGTCACATGCCCATCAAAATCAAGGTAAATAGTGTGATTAGCACCTGGCAAACTGTGCAATTGGAACTCGGGAGGCACCGTTCCCTCGACACCAGCCTCAGCTTTTGTGAAAAAGAGTAAACAATTTACTATAACAATCAATCCCAGCAAGCGACAAATCATACTAACCTCGGCAACAACCCGTTTGGAGTAACTATTAGTTTAGTTTTTTGGACAAGCAAAAACAAATGAATAATAATCTGTTTGATCTTACTCATAATCAAACTTGCTGTATTTTGAGTACAAAGTAAAATACCCGTATTACATTGACTTTACAATTATGAGCTTTTACGAAATAGATGGCGTTAAACCCATTGTCCACCCCAGCAGTTTTGTGCACCCAACCGCATCGGTGATAGGTCATGTCATCATTGGTAAAAATTGCTACATTGGTCCACATGCCAGTTTACGGGGTGATTTTGGTAAAATCGTACTGGAAGATGGCGTGAATTTCCAGGATGGCTGTATCGCGCA
>JAGRJR010000022.1 GCA_020442635.1 Lysobacterales bacterium | reverse complement strand
TCGGCGCGTTCAATGGTGTAGGTTGTGATTTAAACCGGGTACCAATCTGGGCGTTTCATGGTGATAATGACTCAACAGTTGATGTGAATGGCACCATATATCCCATCAATAATCTACAGACCTGTACTGACCCAGAGCCATTGGATACCAGCATGGTTATTTATCCCGGTGTGGGACATGATTCATGGCAACGCACTTATGATTTAAACCATCAACAGTCTGATGGTTATGATATTTATGAGTGGTTTTTAAGTAAAAAAAATCTGGATGTTGTTGTTCCCACTGAGCTGGCGGTTAACCGTATGGTCAGTGTTGATGTGGGTGCTGCATCAGGTTCTACGGCAACTCCATGGAATAACCTCACCAACGCCAACGGTTCTACCGGTCAATTAATGGATGACCAGGGCAACTTCACAACTGTACAAATTACTATGACCGATAGCTTTAACGGCACCAACCAAAATGGTATTGGTGCTAATGTATTTGGTATACCAGAAACGGTGACAACAGATAGCTTTTGGGTGGGTTCTTTTGATGGACATGCGGAAGCTTTGCTTGAGTCTGCAGTGGTTTCGATTTCAGGTCTTGATTCGACAGGTGTTTATCGCATGGAGCTTTTTGCCAGCCGTTCCGGTGACGATGGTGGAATTGGCAGGTTAACCCGTTATGGGGTCGATGGATGGACTCAGGATTTGGAAGTTTCTGATAACAGCATTGAAAGCATTGTCTTTGACAATTTGACCGGAATTGAGGTGGTTGATCTCAGTATTCGAGTGAGCCCCGATGGCACAGGTCGTTTTGCTTATCTTGGTGGTATTCAATTGCTCAGAACTGATTAACCCGACTGTTTCCATAAAGATTAGAGAAACCAGTAGTGACCTTTACTCATAATCAAGTATAGGTCACTGATTAATATTGGGATTTTAATAGCCCCACCATTCTTAATAGTTGAGGGTTGAGTGAGCAGAGGTTGTCTTTATCAAAGATGATGTGTTGATCGCCTAAATAGTTCATCCCAAGGTATGCGGCAGACAATATGAAAGGCTCGGCATAATGGGGAGGTCGTTTATCATTGCTGACACTGATCATGGCCAGATTTTTGCCCCGAAATTTTCTGCCCGTGTCCTTTTCCACACGTAAACAATCAGAAATACGATCAAGAAATCGTTTCATCAGAGCGCTCATGGTGTACCAATAGACTGGTGTGGCTAACACGATTTGATCATATTGACTGACTATTGAATGGATGGTGGGAAGAAAATCATCTTTCAGGTTATTTGAATGGTAATCGTAATCTGAAAATTTCAAAGATTTCAAGTCAAGCACTTCATAACCACTTAATGATGACAAAACATTGACAGCTTGTGCGGTGTCTCCATCACTGCGCGATGAGCCCATGATAATAATTCCCTTCATACTTTATTTGCTTTTTACCTGTTCAACTCTTTGTTTCATCGCTTCTGCGGGTAAATAACCTGGAATCATGGTGCCATCTGAGAACACGACTGCAGGTGTGCCAACTTTATGTACACCGGCACCAATGCCCAAATTGTATTGACTTTCTATAGGGTTAGGACACATCAATGGCGGGAGTTCTTGACCATTTTTCGCCTGGGTCATGGCTTTTTGCTGATCACTGGCACACCAGACATTGATGGCTTTCTGGTGTGAGCTGGTATTGAGTCCAGCGCGGGGGAAAAACAGGTAAGAAACCCCAATACCTAAATTGTTGTAACCTTCAATTTCCTGATGTAATTTGCGGCAATAACCACAATCAATGTCGGTAAATACAGTGATGTGTTCGGTCATGTCTTCGGGGAGAAAATCGATGCTTTTGTGGCTTTGCAAAAAGTCTTCTAATAAATCATGGCGCAAGCTGTTCTCGGTTTGTTCGGTAAGATTTTTGCGTGTTTTCAGGTCCATTAACATACCCTCTAACAAGTATTCACCATTTTCACTCATATAAATGATCTGGTTACCAGGCCCGTTTTTAATAACTATTTCCTTAATGTCTTTAAGTGGTGTGTCTTTGACAGATTTGACTGTTACAGTCTGGTTGGTGAGTTTTTGAATCGCTTGTTCAAAGGCTTTTTTATCGTTGGTTTTGGCTTCTACAGTTGCTAAGGATGTGGTTGTCAAGAGGCTGAATGCTAATAGTTTCATGATTTATATGGTTAATGGATTAGCTTTATAAGACCTGCTATAAACAAAATTGTTCAACCAAATTTACATAGATTGTGATTTTTTTCTAAATGGTTGAACGTTCACTTAATGTTGAAAATCATTTTCATTTAGTCAACAATGTGGATTTTGTTTAAATGAACTGGGAGAAGACTTTGACCATCGCCACTGAAAATCCTCAAAATCAAAATAAACCCACTGGTTGGTTTGCAAGGTTTTTAGCCATCGTAGAATGGTTAGGAAACCTGTTGCCGCATCCGATTACTTTGTTTGCTTTGTTTTGTGTTTTTATTGTGTTGTTCAGCGGTTTTGCTGAATGGATTGGTATGAGTGTGGCTGATCCGCGCCCTGAAGGTTCTTCCAAACGTGAACTTGATGGCATCATTGAAGTTAATTCATTGTTGTCTGCTGAGGGCTTGCGCTGGATTGTGAAAAATCTGGTGACCAATTTCACGGGTTTTACCCCGTTGGGAACAGTACTGGTGGCTTTGCTTGGCGTTTCAGTTGCGGAGCATTCTGGGATGTTATCTGCTTTGATGCGCTCATTGGTAATAGGGTCGTCAAAACGCATGGTCACGGTAATGATTGTGTTTGCTGGTGTGGTTTCCAACACCGCATCTGAGTTAGGTTATGTGGTACTGATTCCAATGGCTGCGTTAATTTTTCATTCTTTGGGCAGGCATCCACTGGCTGGATTAGCCGCCGCTTTCTCAGGCGTGTCAGCGGGTTACAGCGCAAACTTGCTGATTGGCACTGTAGATCCACTTTTATCTGGTATTACCCAGGAAGCGGCACAAATGCTCGATCCTTCCTATTTGGTTGGGGCCGAAGTCAATTGGTATTTTATGATGGCCAGCACCTTTTTGATTGTGTTGATGGGCACCTTCGTTACAGAAAAAATTGTGGAGCCACGTTTGGGTAGCTATAACAGCGACGAAGCCAGTATTGAACTGGGCAATCAAACGGTTGATAAAGTGACAGCGGCTGAGAAAAAAGGTTTGCGTATGGCTGGTCTGACATTCCTGATCATATGTACTGTGTTGGCGTTGACTGTAGTTCCTGAATGGGGGGTGTTGAGAAACCCGGATACTGGTGCTGTAAAAAACTCTCCTTTTTTGAAAGGTATTGTTGTTTATATTTTTATTACCTTCGCCATCCCTGGTTTTGTCTTTGGTAAAGTGGCTGGCACCATGAAAAATGATCGTGATGTTATTAATGCCATGAGCAAAGGTATGAGCAGTATGGGCATGTATATTGTGCTGGTATTTTTTGCTGCACAATTTGTGGCGTTCTTCAAATGGACAAATTTAGGTACTGTCATGGCTGTTAAAGGTGCTGCCATGTTACAAATGTTGGGTTTAGACGGGCCGATGATATTCTTATTTTTTATCATGGTTTGTGGTGTGATCAACTTATCGTTAGGCAGTGCTTCTGCACAATGGGCAGTGACTGCGCCGATATTTGTACCGATGCTGATGTTGATTGGCTATGCGCCCGAAACCATCCAGGCCGCTTATCGTATTGGTGATTCTGTCACCAATGTCATCACACCGATGATGAGTTATTTTGGTTTAATTTTGGCCGTGGCCACACAGTACAAGAAAAACCTGGGTATTGGCACTTTAATTGCGACCATGCTGCCATACAGCATCATCTTTTTTGTCGGCTGGACTTCTTTGTTTTATATTTGGGTGTTCTTGTTGGGTATGCCAGTTGGGCCAGGTGCAGCGACATATTACAGCCCCTAAGATTGATTTAAACCTGCTCTATTGCTGGGAACGGCTGATGGTTAGGCCAACAGCCTGTGCATTTCCAACAGCTTGTGGTTTTAGCAAGGTTAGCTTAACTTCTTCACAAGGAAAATTGTGGAGAATGAGCTGAGTGACTTCTTCGGCCAAGCGTTCAATCAATTCAAAGCGGCTGCTGTAGATAAAGCATGTGACTTGTTTGCAAACGGTAAAGTAATCCAAAGCATCTTTGATGTCATCACTGGCGGCGGCATCACTGCAATCGAATGACAAATCCAGGTCTAAAAGCAATGGTTGGCGTTGTTGTTTTTCCCAATCATGAATGCCAATAAAAGCTTCCACTTTTAACTGGCGGATGATGATTTTGTCCATTTGCGTTAACGGTTATGAAGCAGTTTTGGAAACCCAGAAGTCAACAACCACCGTTTAGTATCAGAGTCGTATTCCCACACTTGACGATCAATCACTTCACGTTCACGTTTGGTGTGCAGGTTGTACAACTTAAGTTTCACATCCTGAATAATGGCATTTTCAGTTTCTCCTGGCAGAATTGGTGCGGCCACGTATGAGCTTACATTGAATTGTTTAAGTCTTTGAATATCCAAGCGGCTGGGTTTATGTGCTTTGTCGATGTCTGGACTGAAAAAAGTCATGGCTGTATCGTAATCTGCCCATCTGATGACTTTGGCATATTGATATAAGGTTTGATCCAAGGCTTTTTTCTTGGTCATGCGACCACCGCAAGAAAACAGCATGGCACAAATAATGATAACAATGAAATGTTTTTTCATGATGAATTCCCAAGATACTGAATACAAGAGTATGACACAGTATTGATTAAAAAAAAATTAAAAAAATTAAATGACTTTTGTTCTGTACTTATTTTTTCAAGATTACGTACTGCCCCAGCATTTTGCTACAAACCTGTTGCTCCTGGTTAAGGACTTGGCATTGAACAGTGATTTTCTGAATGCGATTGCTGTTATATATCTGGTTGGCGAGTAATGACCAGTCAATCTTTGGGTTAATGTGTGTTTGAATGATGAGATCATCTTGTTGTGCCTTGAGCCATTTATTTTCAGCGGTATAAATCACCACATCGTTATGAACGCCCAGATGCTCCAGATTGGCTTTGATCAAAGTCCAGCCACAAATAGTCATTAAGGCAGCACTACTGCCACCAAATACCGTTTGCTTATCGTTGATGTTCGGGGTGATTGGAGCGGTTGCTGTTAATTCATCTGCAGAAATGCTTTGCAGCTGCATTTGCATGGCTTTAATCAATGGAATATGCGCATACAAAAAGGCCTGAAAAGCCTTAATATCAATGGTCATTATGGGTTATTTTTGAACTGGGTTACGCAGTTTTGATGGTAACAGAATATCGAACATGCTACCAAGACCTGATTCTTTTTTGGCAGGCTCTTCTTTTTCTGTCTGTTCATCTTGCTCGCTCAAAGCAGTTTCTTTTTGAGGTGTTTCCTGACGCGCTTGTAATCTGATTCGGGCTTCTGTCACCGTTATGGTGGCAGGTTTTTGATCTTCTTCAATGAAATTTGCATTCATTTTTGGTTTCAACATGTCTACCTGGCAAGACACATCACCGGCCTGGGCAAAACCCATAACCAACAAAAGTGTGAGTAAACTCATTAAAGATTTCATGACAAATGTGATAAATTGACTACTAAACTTTTAGGATTTTTCTATAAAATGGTCAATAAATCAACCAAAACGATGACTTTTTTGAGTTTTTATCATAATAACCTGTTACTAACATGAGTAAAACCAATCTAAACATTGAAACCAAGCAGTCACAGCAAATTCCCTGGTTGGCGGATTTCTCCAATCCGGTCAGGATTTTTACTGTAATTGTGGTGGCAGAAATCATGGTCATTGTTTATTCACTGAGTTTTCTTTCTTTTGATTATGCCTACCTCAATCAATTGGCTGTTTTGAGTTTGCTGGCACAATTGATTGCGATTCACATCATTGTGATGCTCTATCTTTTGCGCCCTTTTTTAAACCGCTATCATGTTACTGCAGGTGCGCTTTTTGTTTTGTTATTGACTTTTATTTTGGCCAGTATTTATACCCAATTGATGGTGTGGCTGGATCAAAATTTAAAATTTGGTTTGATCACCCACTCAACCTTGACCACAGTAAAAATAAGTTTGGCCACTGGATTCACTTTGCTCACGCTACTCAGGTATTTTTATGTTCAAAACCAATGGGAACACCAGGTAGAAGCTTTAGCCAATGCCCACATGAATGCTTTGCAAGCAAGAATCAAGCCACATTTTCTTTATAACTCATTGAATTCAATTGCGTCTTTGATTGCATTTGATCAGACTGCGGCTGAACGGGCGGTCATTAACTTGTCCAGTCTGTTTCGCAAGGCTTTTGCAGATAACAAACAAAGTATGACAACCATTGCTAAAGAGCTGGAGTGGATTGAAGAGTACGTTGCTATAGAAAAACTCCGATTAATGGCACGGTTAAAATTCAGAAAGGTGATTGATAATGAATTATTGAAACAAACTATCCCTTTATTATCCATCCAGCCGTTGATTGAAAATGCGGTCATTCATGGCATTCAGCATTTATCCAAAGGTGGGTTGATTGAATTGTATATTCAAACCAGCGATCAAGGTTTTTATGTTGAAGTACGTAATCCGGTCAATGTTAAAAAACAACAGAGCGGAACGCAAACGGGGTTAGCTAATATCAAAGAACGATTGTTTTTAACCTTTGGGAAGGATGTTGAATTTAAAGTGACATCAGGTGACAATTTTGTGGTTCGGTGGGAGGTCAAAAAATGAAAGTGTTGATTGTCGATGATGAACCTTTGGCCAGGATGCGATTGAAGCATATGCTTAATCATGTGCAAATCAATGATGTGCTGGAAGCCGACAATGGTCAAAAAGCCACTGAATTGGTTGCCAAATACATGCCAGATCTGGTGTTTATGGATATTGAAATGCCGGAAATCAATGGTATTGAAGCCGCCCAACGCATCAAGCAAGCCCATCCCAGCATCCCGATTATTTTTTCCACTGCTCATGATGACTTCGCCTTAAAGGCGTTTGATTTATCTGCACATGATTATTTGTTAAAGCCATTGTCAATGGAACGATTAAAACAGGCTTTGGACAAAGTGGGTGTGTCACATTCACCCGAAAAAATTACCGTAAAAAAAGGCAATGATGTGATAATGGTTGCAGTTGATGACATCATCTGTATGATAGCCGAGGATAAATATGTGACTGCTTACTTGAGTGATCAAAGTCTGATACTTGACCAAAGTTTAGCTGAACTTGAAAAGCTCAGTAACCAGTATTTCAGGATTCACCGCAACTGTCTGATTAACATCAATTACTTGAAAGGTATACACATGAATCAGGAGCATAAACCAACGGTGATTTTGAATAAAGTAGACATCAAACCATTGGTTGCCAGAAGACAATTGGCTGCCATAAAAAAATTAATCAAGGAATTATGAAAACAATTACGATCGCAACCCGGGAGTCCGCATTGGCCATGTGGCAGAGTAAATATGTGGCCGCAATTATTGAAGCGAAAACAGACTACAAGACCAAATTATTGCCGATGACGACTGAAGGTGATCAGCGTCTTGAAGTGACCTTGAATAAAATTGGTGGCAAAGGTTTGTTTCTTAAAGAACTGGAACAATCGATGTTGTCTGGTGAAGCGGATATCGCAGTACATTCTATGAAAGATGTGCCCGCAGATTTGCCAGAAGACTTTCAAATTTGTGCTGTGTTTCCTCGAGCCGATGATTCCGATGCTTTTGTTTCCAATTCCTATGAAAAATTGTCTGACTTACCTGAAGGCGCCATTGTGGGCACTTCAAGCCTACGTCGTCAGGCGCAACTATTGTCGTTAAGACCTGATTTAGCTATTCAACCGTTGCGAGGTAATGTCAACAGTCGCCTGAAAAAACTCGATGATGGCTTATACGATGCCATTATCCTGGCGTCGGCCGGTTTGAAAAGGTTGGGTTTTGATGAGCGCATCAAAAGTCGTCTCACTGCGCCGCAATGGTTGCCAGCGGTATCACAAGGTGCCGTTGGTATTGAGTGTTTGAAAAGTAATGATGAACTAGCCGCGGTATTAAAACAATTGGCCGATGAGCAAACCTGGCAATGTGTGCGTGCTGAAAGGGCTTTGAATTTAAAGTTGAATGGCTCATGTTCGGTTGCCATTGGCGCATTAGCGAGTTATCAACTGGATGATACCATTGCACTGAAGGCCGGTGTTTTTAGCCCGGATGGTACCCAAGCCATCATTGCTAGGCAGCAAGGTTATGACCCTGTACAATTGGGCGAACTGGTCGCAGAAGATTTGTTGGCACAAGGTGCTGCTGAGATTTTGTCTCTGGCAGATTGAAATGACTACGGTCATTATTACTCGCCCCAAACCTGCTTTGACCCAGGCTAAAGCAGTCTACAGAAAAGCGGGTTTTGAGGTGTTTGAGTCACCTTGCTTTGACATCATTACCAATATTGTGGTCAAGCCTGAATGGCTGTTGGCGACAGCCGAAGTTTGGGTGGTTTTAAGTGTTCATGCTTTACAGCATGCATTGCAGATTGTTCCAGAGTTAAAACCAGCTTCTGAAACTCGGGTAATTGCGGTTGGGACAGCTGTTGCCAAAGCTTGGCAAAAGCATTTTAATCAGGAAATTGAATACCATCCCTTACAAAACTCGGAAGGTGTGGTGGCTTTGTTGCAACAATACCAGCCAAAGTCCATCAAAATCCTCACTACAGGTGATGGCCGGGATGTTATTAAAAGTTATTGCATGTCACAGCAAATCAGTTATAGCCAAATCAATACCTACCAAAGGGATGTTTTACCAATGGATAATATGTCTTTAACTGATTTGTATCATAACCCAAAAGCTCAGCCCGTAATTCTCACAGCGACCAGTGTTGGTATTTTGCAACAATTTGTGTTTGGTATTAGTGATGAGTTATCAGCAAAAGTTAAATCACAGCTTTTGGTTGTTGGCGCTCAGCGTATTGCCGATTGTGGTAGAGATTTGGGTTTCAAGCAAATTACAGTTGCAGAAAGTCCCAATGATCAAGCCATGTGTGCTGCTATAGTTGATTTGGTTAACACCCAGAACGCCAGTGGTTCGCTGGCATAACATGTTGTCAACTTCTACAATCATTATCCTTGCCGCAGAGTTGTCAGCATTTCATTAGAAAATAAACTCTCCAGGATGGGCTCTTTGATAATTAGCCTGGGTGATGATGTAGTTGTCATCAATGAATTTAAAAGTTACCACAAATTTTACCAAATCACCGTTAAGCGAGGGTAAATCTGTCAGGCTAAAATCAGTACCAGCCATAGCCGCCAGCACTTCTACTTCCACTTGTTGATCACCTTCATCATACCAGTCGATGCGTTTAATGGCCTGGTGCACATGGATGGTTTTGTTGCGCATCAGACGGATTCTCAGCAGGCGTTCCACATCTTTTTTGTCATAGTCCCGGTTGGGGCTTTTGAAATCATCATTAATATAGCCCATAAACTTATCCAGACTTTTGGCTTCAATCAGTTGTTCCATGGTTTGCAGAGTATTTAATAAACGGGTTTGCTTATCAACCGGCTCATCAGATGAGCAGCTCGCTAGCAACAGTAACAACAATACAGGAACGGTCAATCTCAATCGCATGTTTGGGTCTCTTTTAATCTTTGTTGACTCATTGTATCATTGTATCAGAAATCTTGGGAGTGAAGCGACCCGCCTACCCAGTTGGTGAGTGCAACGGCCGCTCCCGCTCCAAGCTAACGCTGCAGACTTGCATCCATGCAAGCCAATCAGAGGGTTGAGCGCTTGATTTCATTAAGTCTTGCGAAGCCGGTTTTTATCCGGAGGATAAAAGAAGGGAAGCAAGACACCTTTTTGGGTTGATGACGATCACTTAGGAGTAAAATAATGAAAACAATAATAAGCTTTTTCTTGGGGTTAGTGATGCTGAATGTACAAGCAACTGAAGGAAAAACCTATTCTGAGGAAAATAAAACTGGCGAAGAACTGTTGGCAGAAGTCAGTCAACCCGCGGAAGACCCTACCCATATCAAGGTCGTTGTGATGAAAAATCAAACCATTGAGGAATATAGACAAAAAGGCGAACTGATACTGGTCAAGGTTATTCCTAACGATGGCAAACCATATTATATAGACCCGATGGAAAAAGATAAATTGAAGGAATCAGGTCGGGAAATTATCAATTCAGGGGTAAAACCTGTGCGTTGGGTGTTGAAGGAGTTTTGAGTTAAATGACCGTTCGTAAAATGTTTTTGCTGGCTGTTGTAGTGGTGCCAGTAGCTGTGGTTTTGTGGGCTCAGGTTTGGCCAGCGGCCTGGTGGTTGTTTGTTGTGATTGGTCCTATTGCGTTGTTGGGTCTTTATGATGTTCTGCAAACCAAAAGATCAATTTTGCGTTTGTACCCAGTGATAGGACATTTTCGCTATTGGCTGGAGTCTTTTCGGGTTGAAATTCAGCAATATTTCATTGAGTCAGATTTGAATGGTGTGCCAATTCCACGAGAATTTCGAGCATTGGTTTACCAAAGAGCCAAAGGTCAAAAGGATACACGACCATTTGGTACCATAATGGAAGTTAATCAGGATGGTTATGAATGGATCAATCATTCGGTGGCGCCTACTCATGTTGAACAACAGGATTTACTGGTGAAATTTGGAGGTACTGATTGCCAACAACCGTATTATGCTAAGCCTCTAAACATTTCAGCCATGAGTTATGGTTCTTTGAGTAAAAATGCCATAGAGGCTTTGAATCTGGGGGCTAAAATGGGTGGTTTTGCGCATAACACTGGCGAGGGTGGAATCAGCCCTTATCACTTGAAGCATGGAGGTGATTTGATTTTCCAATTTGGTACAGGGTATTTTGGTTGTCGCAACAGCAACGGAGACTTTGATGCACAATTGTTCAAACAAAAAGCAGCACTTGAACAGGTCAAAATGATAGAAATCAAATTATCACAAGGTGCTAAACCAGGGCATGGAGGTATTCTGCCTGCAGTTAAATTAACCACTGAAATTGCTGAAATCAGGCATGTTGAAATGGGGAAAGATGTGCTGTCGCCACCCAATCACACCGCTTTTAACAGCCCTAAGGAACTGATGTTGTTTGTACAAGAATTGCGTCAGCTTTCAGAAGGTAAACCGGTGGGTTTTAAAATGTGTTTGGGTAAACGCAGTGAATTTTTAGCCATCTGTAAAGCGATGATAGAAACTGGTATTAAACCTGATTTCATCACCATTGATGGCAGTGAAGGTGGAACGGGTGCTGCACCCATTGAATTCACCAATTCAGTCGGTACACCATTAAAAGATGCACTGATTACGGTAAATAACGCGTTGATAGGTGCAGGTTTGCGTGAGGATATTAAGGTCATTGCTGCTGGGAAAATCGTTTCGGCCTTTCATTTGATTAAAGCTCTGGCCTTGGGTGCTGATGCGGTCAATTCTGCCCGTGGCATGATGTTTGCACTGGGCTGTATTCAGTCGAGAGCCTGTAATACCGACCATTGTCCAACAGGCATTGCCACGCAAGACCCTGCACGGGTGACTGCCCTGGTTGTCAGTGACAAGAGTCAGCGAGTAGCGAGATATCATCAGCAAATGATGAAAAATTTGGCAGAGTTGTTGGGTGCTGCCGGACTGAAATCTTTGGCTGACTTAAAACCGGCTCACATCAATCACCGCTTGCAAGGCACCATAGTGCGGACTTTTGAAGACATGTTTCCTACATTGGAACCTGGCGTACTGTTGGATGCAAGCAAACGCCCGACCGATTGGAACGCTGATTGGCAAGCTGCGCGAGCTGATTGTTGGTAAGGATGCAATCTGAAGCTGAATCAGCTAATATGTTTGGCTTCTTTGAATATATAAGCAAATCATTATGACATTAACCAAGAAGATCATCATTTTTATGTTGGCTGGTGCAGCTCTCGGTCTGGCGCTAAATTTTACTGGCTTGAACAATAATGAGTTTATGAATACTTATGTAGTGGGTGGCTTTTTACATGTGATTGGCAAGTTGTTTATTTTGTCATTGAAAATGATGGTAGTTCCTTTGGTTTTTGTATCATTGTTTTGCGGCACCACTGCTTTACGAGAACCTTCTATGTTGGGTTCAATAGGTGGTCGAACGTTGATGTTTTATTTAATGACCACAGCCATAGCTTTAGTTATTGCTCTAAGTTTTGCCACATTGATAGGTGTGGGCCAAGGTTCGGAGATTGCCCCCGTTGCTTATGTGGCTAAAGAAGGAAAAGCCTTTGTTGATGTCATATTGAGCATTATTGATAATCCCTTTAAAGCAATGGCAGAAGGCAATATGTTGGCCATCATTGTATTTGCCATTATCCTCGGATTAAGTGCCACCATGGCTGGTAAAGCGGGTGAAGACGTCATCGATTTTTTCAAAGCATTCAATGAAGTTATCATGAAAATGGTGATGCTGATCATGCATTTTGCACCTTATGCTGTATTTGCTATTTTGGCGAAAGTCTGTGCTGAGTTGGGTATTGGTGCCATTCAAGATTTAGCTGGATACTTTTTTACTGTATTGGGCTTGTTATTTTTTCATGCATTGGTCATTTATCCGCTCTTGTTAAAGTTATTATCTGGATTAAATCCGGTGACTTTTTTGAAAAAAATGGAAGGTGCGGTAACCTTTGCCTTCGGTACTTCAAGTTCCAATGCAACCATTCCAGTGACATTACGTACAGTAACAGAACGTTTGGGTGTTAATCGATCTGTGGCTTCATTTACCATTCCTTTTGGTGCAACCATCAATATGGACGGTACTGCAATTATGCAGGGTGTTGCTTGTGTATTCATTGCCAATTTATATGGTGTAGATTTAACCACCACCCAATTGTTAACCGTGGTATTAATGGCTACGATGGCTTCGATTGGCTCAGCTGGTGTTCCAAGTGCTGGATTGGTTATGCTTCAGGGTGTTTTGTTGCAAGTTGGACTGCCTATTGAAGGCATCGGAATCATCTTGGGTATTGATCGTTTGTTAGATATGACTCGAACTGCTGTTAATATTACTGGTGATGCGGCTGTCACTTGCATAGTGGCTAAATCACAAGGTCAGTTTAATCAAGCTGTTTATGATGATCCTGAGGCAGGTGTCATACGAGAATAAAAGTTATTGACAATCATTCTCATTAGCATTTATACTTCAAGCATCCTCTGATTATTTTTGCTTATGTACGTTTGTATTTGTCACGGTGTGACTGAAAAAGACATCAAAAAAGCTGCGAAAGCTGGGGCTCAAAGCTTGCAAGACATCAAACAGGCTACTGGTTGTGCCACCGGATGTGGTACTTGCGCAGATGTAGCGCTTGAAGTGTTGCAAAATGCCAATGACAATGTTACACCAGATTTTCTAAAAATTCTTCAGCCCAAGTCCAAGTGGCAAGAACAAGCAACGGCTTAACTACATCAAACCATATCATGACAAGTTACTGAAGTATTTGGCCGCTTGCTTTATAATTAACCCAATTAAAAAACAAAATCTACATTATGAAAGGCGATCCTAAAGTCATCCAGTGGCTGAACAAAGTGCTGTTCAATGAATTAACCGCGATAAACCAATATTTCATGCATTATAAAATTCTTGAAGATATGGGCTTTAAAAAATTAGCAGACAAATCCAAAGAAGAGTCGATTGAAGAAATGAATCATGCTGATGAATTGATGGAGCGCATTTTATTTTTGGAAGGTTTACCTAATCTACAGCAGTTAGGTAAATTGCGCATAGGTGAAACACCAGTGGAAATGCTGGAATGTGATTTGGCCCTGGAAATGGATGCAATCCCTGATTTACGCGATGGTATTGTGTATTGCGAAAGTACTCGTGATTATATCAGTCGAGATTTACTGCAAAAAATTCTTGATGATGAAGAAGAACATGTGGATTGGTTAGAAACCCAACTTGGGCTGGTTAAAAAAGTGGGCGAAGCCAATTATCTGCAATCTCAAATGTAAAAATCATCACGTTCACCTCTTTAAAAAGGCTCTATCATGGAGTCTTTTTTGGGTTGACTGACTCCTGTAACAAAAAATCTTCTCGAAAGCTTGTGTGTGAAAAAAATGCTTTTCATTTTTTAAAAAACAATTTTAAATAGTCGGTTCTGAAAAAGCACTTCAGCGGACTTTTTCTAAATAGGCACGAAATAACCCGTGCTGAGTCGTCATCCAGAAAAAATTCAGGGCTTTGCCACCTGATAGGATGGTGTTTATAACTGAACCAAAAGTTCACCCTGTTGTACCAATCGCTGTTTAATGCCTTTGGTTTGAGAAATGTTATGAGTGTTTTGGGTGTTTTTATTATTTGCTATGTGGTGATTTCAGTCGCCATCGGCTTGTATGCGGCTCGACGGGTCAATAACTCTACAGACTATATTCTGGCTGGGCGTTCGCTACCAATTTATATCACTGTAGCCACAGTTTTCGCCACTTGGTTTGGATCTGAAGCGGTGTTAGGTATCCCTGCGACATTTATGGAAGAGGGTATGGCCGGTATTGTGGCTGATCCATTTGGTGCGGGTTTATGTTTGGTGTTTGTAGGTTTGTTTTTTGCCAGACGTTTATACCGCATGAAATTACTGACGATTGGTGACTTTTATCGTCAAAGATTCAGTCGTCAAGTTGAGGTATTGGTGTCGATTGCCGTCTGCATCAGTTATTTGGGTTGGGTTGCCGCGCAGATTGTGGCCTTGGGCTTGACCATAAATTTGATTACCCATGGTGCTATTTCATTTGAATGGGGTATGGTTCTCGGTTTGGCTGTGGTCATGATTTATACCATTTATGGTGGCATGTGGTCGGTGGCCATTATGGACTTTATTCAAATGATGATGATTTTGACGGGTTTGTTGTTGGTAGCTTACCTAGTGGCCAATCGTTTGGATGGTGGTGTCATGACAGTGGTCAACCATGCAGTAGCACAGGATAAATTCAATTTTTGGCCTGATTGGAATACAGCTTCTGTTCTGGCTTTTGTTGGGGCTTTTGTCACTTTGGCTTTGGGCTCGATTCCACAGCAAGACGTGTTTCAACGGGTGATGTCAGCCGACAATGAAAACATCGCGGTTAAGGGTACTGTGCTAGGCGGTGTGTTTTATATGCTGTTTTGTTTCGTTCCCATCTTTATTGTATATGGGGCTTCGTTGTTAGATCCACAGTTGGCCGCAATACATCTGTCCGCCGGAGGTGATTCTCAACGAATTTTACCTGAATTCATTTTGGCAGAAGTGCCAGTTTGGGTGCAAGTCATGTTTTTTGGTGCATTGCTGTCAGCCATCATGTCAACTGCTTCGGGTACGCTTTTGGCCCCATCGGCGATTCTTGCCAAAAATATTCTACGGTCCTGGTTGAATTTGAATGACCAGCAATTGTTGGTGACCTCACGGATTTGTGTGTTTGGTTTTGGCTTGTTGGTGCTGTTGTATGCATACCTTAGTGCCTCGGTTGGCTTGAGTATTTTTGAAATGGTTGAAAATGCTTATTTGGTGACCCTGTGTGGGGCTTTTGTGCCTTTGGCATTCGGCGTGTATTGGAAAAAAGCCAATAACACGGGTGCCCTGTTGTCAATTGCCCTCGGGGTGATCAGTTGGGCGGCCTTTGAAGTGTTGAGTTTACAAATGGCGGCGAAAGACCAGGAACTGATGGTGCCACCTCAGTTGATTGGGTTGGGAATGGCAGTGATAGGAATGCTGGTGGGTAGTTACGTGACCCAATTTAAAAATCCGCGGTAATTGATGAAGTAAAAAGTAAGGCTGATAGGATCGACCAAGTCAGCCTGATTTGTTTAAATAACTTCATTGAATGGTGGTTATTTCTTGTTCAATGAAACGGCCAAACCTTTCTAACAATCTGGTTTTGAACTCAACTGAATAAATCTTATTCATGGACCAGCCCATTTCGCCATCAGTTTCACCAGTCATGTCATATATAATGGCACTGATTGACTCGTCGTCAACGGATTTGATGTTGGCCACACTGTCATGGATGTTGTCACAGTTAGGGCAAACCCAAGTCACACGTAACCAGGGCAATTCATTCATAATTTGACTAAAAACGTCTTCAAAGCTTTGGCTGTTTTTAATCCAGTCAGATGTGTCGGTGTTAAATTCGCCACTGGCTAACATCAGCTTATGACTGAATTGTTCTACATCTGATTGTCGGTAGCCACTGATTTGCTGACGTGGTATCAATACATAGCCATCAAACTCGTAATCCAGTTCTTGCAAGATAATCACATAATCATGAGTG
This sequence comes from Lysobacterales bacterium, assembly GCA_020442635.1. GTDB lineage: Bacteria > Pseudomonadota > Gammaproteobacteria > Xanthomonadales > Marinicellaceae > Marinicella. Next base: position 25,665 of record JAGRJR010000022.1, on the reverse strand, counting down.
AGGGTCATAATCAAACCATCGTAATAATCACAATCAGGTTCTTCTGTGTAAATTCTGATAAAGCTTTGTTCTTTAAGCGCTTGTTCAAAAGCTTGTTGAAATTTCATGGCGATTCTTATTCAACGAAATGATTGTAAATGCAGTGGTGTCTTAGCTTATTTTTTGTGTTCAATAACCACATCGGTATAAATACCACCACGCACATTGAACTTCATAGTGATTTTCATCCATTTAGGATCGACAGCAGCTATTAAATCATCCAGAATTTCATTGGTTACTGCTTCATGAAAAGCACCGCGTTCGCGGAAAGTCCACATGTATAATTTAAGGGCTTTCAGTTCAACGCATTTTTCATCAGGTTGGTACTCCAGTTTGATGGTGGCGAAATCCGGTTGTCCGGTTTTAGGGCATAAACAAGTGAATTCAGGAATATCAATAATGATGGTATAATCCCTTTCCTGATTGGGATTAACAAATGTTTCAAGGTCTTTAGTTGGGTGAGTGGACATGTTATTCTCCTGACTTACGGTGCCAAAATTCAAGGGCGGAACGATACCCAAAATAGGGAAATATATCAAGTAAAATGCAAAATAGATGAAACTATCAAAGATAAAAATAGCCGGATTCAAGTCATTTGTAGATCCAACTGAAGTATTAATGCCTAGCAATTTGATTGGAGTAGTGGGGCCCAATGGTTGCGGAAAATCAAACATCATTGATGCGGTACGCTGGGTGATGGGTGAAACTTCAGCAAAAATGTTGCGTGGTGCATCAATGACTGACGTGATTTTTTCCGGTTCTGCTTCCAGGAAACCGGTCAGCATGGCGACTGTTGAACTGATTTTTGATAATTCAGATGGACAAATCAAAGGCGAATATGCCAATTACAATGAAATTTCAGTCAAACGCCAGGTTAATCGTGATGCTCAATCATTTTACTATTTGAATGGCAGCAAATGCCGTAAAAAAGACATTGTTGATTTATTTCTGGGTACTGGTTTAGGCCCTCGCAGTTATTCAATCATTGAGCAGGGAATGATTTCTAATATCGTCGAATCCAAACCTGAAGACTTGCGCGGCTATATTGAAGAAGCGGCTGGGGTTTCAAAATACCGTGAACGCCGCCGTGAAACTGAAAGACGGATTGCCCGCACCAAGGAAAATTTAGAGCGTTTGGACGATTTACGTACAGAGGTGGGTAAGCATTTACAACGATTGCAAAGACAAGCCAAAAATGCTGAAAAATACACTGGATTAAAAAAACAATTCAAACAATTCAAGGATGATGTATTGGCATTGCGTTGGCAACAGTGGAACCAAAAAGCTGAATTGGCTCAGGCAAAGGTCAATCAATTAAACACTGCTTTGGAAAAAGTCAAAGCTGAAAGTACCGATGGGGAAAAGCTCATAGAAGAGCATCGTTACTCACATCAAACGTTGATTGATGAGAATAACAAAGTTCAGGAGCAACTGTATCAAATCAATGGTGAAATTGGCAAAATTGAACAGGCTATAGCTCATTCAAAATCCTTATCAGAACGGCATCAAATTGATTTGGCCAATACTGAAAAAGGGATTCAACGTGCACAAGAACAATTACAAACTGATCAAAAAGAGTTGGCCGAACAAAATGCCTTGTTGAACGAATCTTCGCCACAATTGGAAACCTTATCCCTACAGCTTGAAGAAGCCCAGGAGCTCAATCAGCAAAGCGAATCGACACAAGAAGCCTGGCGTCTGAAATGGGATGAAAACAATCACAAAGTGGCAGAAAAGAATCGCATTATTGATGTGGAAAAAACCAAAATCAGTTCCCTGGAGTCACACATGTTGCGTCAGCAGGAACGTTTGAAATCGGTAAAACCACAAGACAATCAGGCGCATGTCCAAAGCTTAAAAGAAGAGTTGGCAACATTACAGGAACAACAGGAAATACAAAGTAACAAACAGGAAACCTTAGAAACCAGTTTGGTAGAGGCCAAAGATCAGGACAATTTGTTGGTAGAAAAGCGCCAGCAAATCAGACAATCAATTGACCAGCTACAAGAACGCTTACATCAAGCCAAAGGTCGACGCGGCTCTTTAATGGCTTTACAGCAAGCGGCACAAGCCCACGAAAATACAGAACTTAAACAATGGTTACATGCCAACATCGATATTCAGGATAAACGCCTGGCTGAAATGATTGAAGTGGAAACTGGTTGGGAAGTGGCTGTAGAAACAGTTCTGCAAGATCGATTACAGGCTTTGGTTACACCCAACAGTGATTTACTGGCAGTGATGGCAGGGTGGGAATACGGCAGTGTTACCACAATTTTATCAAAAACTGGTACTGTCAAAGCCCGACAGGGCACCCTGGCAGAATGTGTCAAAGGACCAGATGCTTTAATCGCCTGGTTTAATCAGATTCGTATTTGCGAAAACGTTGAACAGGCGCAAAAATTAACTGCTCAATTGGCAGAAGGTGAATCAGTGGTCACACAACATGGCGAATGGTTTGGTGCCAACTGGATGCAAGTTAGTCGAGGGCAACAGCAAGAAAACTTTCTTTTGCGTAAAAAGGAGTTGAAATCTTTAAACCGGCAAATTGAAGAAGATGAAACCAAGCTGGAAACATTGAAAGAAAATAGTGAGCAGCTAAAAATTGAACAAAGTAAACAGGTTCAACAAGTGGAACAGTTGCAACTTGATGCCAATATGTCCCATCGAAAACTTTCTGAGTTGCAAAGTTTAGTGATGAACAAGCAGCAATTGATTGAACGAGAGTTGCAGCAAAATCAGGAAAAAACGGCTGAAACTGAACAAATCAATAAACAACTGGCAGCAGATGAAGCCGAGGTTAAAACCTCTCGGGCAACTCTGGAACAAGCCATCAATGAGTTGGCTCTTGGAGAACAAACCAAAAAACAATTGCTTGAAGAACAACAGCAAAACCAAAGCCAATACCAGCAAACAAAAGCACAGTTGAATGACATCTCAAATCGCTATTATCAACTGAAAATGGGTTTGTCATCGACACAAAACAAAATCGACTCACTTACAGTAAACTTGCGTCGAACCGAGGACAATCTTGAGGTCTTGATTGCCAGAAAGGATGAGTTATTGAAACAACTCAATCAGGAACTAAATCCGCTGGAGGGTCAAAAGCAAACGCTGGATAAACTGGTCAGTCAACGCTTGGAGACAGAAAAACAGCGTGATCAAATGCGCCAACAAGTGGCAGCTTCACAGGCAAAATTAGATGCTTTGGAACGTCAGCGTCATGACCACCAACAACGCATTGATGAGGCAAGAAATACCTTGGAAGCTGCAAAACTTGAATGGCAGTCCAATGAACTGAAAGCCAATGCGTTTGCTGACCAATTGACAGATCAGGGGCAGGATGTTGATGAAGTGATCAAACTGTTGAATTTGCAAGAAGACCAACCCATCGACCAGCTGGTTGAGCAAAAAGAACAGCAAATTGAACGGTTGCAAAATCATATTTTGCGACTTGAACCTGTTAATTTGGCAGCCATTGAAGAGTTTGATGAAGAGTCCAAACGCAAACAATACCTGGATGAGCAGAACGAAGATTTGGAACAAGCTTTGGCTACATTGGAAAGTGCCATTGCTCGCATTGATAAAAATACCCGGACTTTGTTCAAGGAAACTTTTGAAGCGGTCAATCGCAACATCAAGCAATTGTTTCCAAGGTTATTTGGTGGTGGCCATGCCTATCTTGAGTTAACGGGAAATGATCTGTTGACCACAGGCGTGGCTATTATGGCCAGTCCACCAGGGAAACGGGTTTCAAGTATCCAGCTGTTATCAGGTGGTGAAAAAGCTTTAACTGCGGTGTCTTTAGTTTTTGCGATATTTAACCTTAATCCGGCACCGTTTTGTATGCTGGATGAGGTCGATGCACCTTTGGATGATGCTAATGTGGGTAGATTTTCGGCGATGGTGGCCGAAATGTCGGAAAAAGTTCAGTTTCTGTTTGTGTCACACAATAAAGTCACCATGGAAATCGCCAACCAATTGATGGGTGTGACCATGCGTGAAGCCGGCGTGTCACGGTTGGTGAGTGTGGATTTGGCAGAAGCGGCAGAATTAGCCAGCGAGTAAATTCAAGTATGTTGCGTTGTGCTGTTTGTCAAACGCCCAGCCAGCTGTCTTTGTGTAAAGGCTGTCAAACCTTACTACAAGCACCCGAAAAACCCTGTCAAATCTGTGCCAAACCATTAAACCAGTCGGACGGGGTGTGTGGAGAATGCAGGAGTGATCCACCTGCTTTCACCAAAACTTATTGTGCTGCTATTTATAAAGCACCAATTGACAAGTGGGTACAACAACTTAAATTTGGTGAGCGGCTAGACCGTGCCAGAATCATGGCAGAAGCCTTACTGACACCCTTAAGCGCATTGGACAAAGAGGTACCTGTCATTCCGGTACCACTACACCTCAGCCGACTGCGTAAAAGAGGTTACAACCAGGCCAACGAAATCGCAAAAATCATCTGTAAACAACAAAACAGACCATTATTGTCAGATGTGTTGGTACGGGTGAAAAACACCGAAATGCAAGCCGAACTTCACGAAAAGCAAAGGGTTGCTAATGTCCGAGCCGCTTTTCAAGTGGTTAAACCTATTAAATGTCTAAAGGTGTTGTTACTGGACGATGTGATGACCACTGGTCAAACCCTTAGATCAGCCTCGAAATGTTTAATCAATGCTGGCATTCAACAGGTTAATATTGCAGTCTTTGCTCGTTCTGGAGGCTAAACTTCTTTTATTACCACTTAAAAGGGGGTTTTTTACGCCAGTATTGAATCAATAAAAAGCCAGTGATAGCGCCTCCTAGGTGTGCAATATGGGCAATACCATCATTTCTGGGATTGATGCTGCTGATAAAAGCAATCACGGCAAGAATGATAACGAAATACTTGGCTTTCAATGGGATGGGAGGTATAACCAAGTAAATGGTGTGGTTAGGCCACATCATACCAAAAGCAACCAACAAACCATAAACAGCACCTGAGATGCCAACGGCACCAACATCACTGAGTAAGGCATTGGCCAGACCGGATCCTATAATACAAGCGATGATAAAAATGCCGTAGCGTTTTTCACCCCAATAATGCTCGATTTGTGAACCAAACATCCAAATAGCAAATCCATTAAAGAACAAATGCATCAGACTACCGTGTAACATCGCATAGGTCACTAATTGCCAGGGATAAAAATAAGGGTGGTCTATTGGATACAACACAAAATAACGGTTGATAAAACTGCCTCCCGTTTGTGCAAATACTTGCTGAAAAATAAACATCACCACAATAGCAATCAGGATATTCCGGGTGACAGGTGGTATGGCGGCTAGAGGGTTATTGGTTTGCATCGGGTGAATAAAAAGCGTTGAATATTGCTGGTAATTTGAGGCCATCTGGCTTAATTTCAAGGTCAAAATAAGCCACACAGGCGGGAGTGAAATGGAGATTTCTGCCAGCTCCAAGGTGTTGAGCCAAAAGAGATACGGTTGGGTTGTGTCCAACCAGTATTAATTGTACTATGGTGTATTGTTGAACAATGGTGTCACACCAGTCACCAATACGCGCATCATAATATCGACGGTCAGTGATCAAGTCGACTTGTGGTAAATTTTGTTTAATAATCCGCGCGGTTTCTGCGGTTCGCCTGGCATCAGATGCGATGATTTTTGTAAGGTTTGTTGGTAGCAGGCTGGCAATAAAAACCGCGGTTTTTTTTGCCTGCATTTTACCTTTGAGTGACAAAGACCTTTGGTGGTCAGTTTCGGCATCAAAGGGTGACTCCCCATGCCTGACAATAAACAATTTCATGCGCTTTCCCCCAAAGATTTGGCATGGTTGATGAATTTTTCTTTGATGGTTTCAGCTGGCGTGTTTTGTGGTAGTTTCTCTATTGCATGGCACAGAGCCAGTAATTGTTTGGCATTGGCGTCTTTTTTGGGTTGGAACAAAGTTTTTGATATTTCTGCGTGATAGGCCTGCTGTTCAAAAAAATAGATTTTCTGCTGTTCGCTGAAAAATTGCCAGGCTGAAATTGTGGCCTGTTGATGGGTTATTAATTCATTATAAATATGAATACCAGAGCTGGCAAATTGAGCAATAGGTAAACTGACATTGGCGGTGTCAATGTCGCAAGCCAATAACACCAGTTGTTCATCCCTAGAAACAAGTAAATTTTGAGCGGACAGCAGATGCATGGCTAAATTGCCTTGAAAGAAGTATTTGCTTCTTTTTCCACCTGAACCAAATGTGCTACCTTCAATCATGGTTTTCAATAGCAACATATTATGTGCAGTCCAAAGTTGTTCAGAGGGTACCAGTTCGGTGATGCGCTGGGCTTCTTGATAGCTTGCCATTTCGTTGGCACCTACCAGTGATTCATCATCTGCACTTTTAGGTGGTTCAGCCTGTCGCAAATCATGGGTGGCGGCGAAAAAACACAACAGTGCAAGACCTTCAGGGTTTATCTGGTTGTTGTCATATTTTGCGCAGTGCAAGACTCGTGATAACAAGTCGTTGATATGGTACTCATTGTGATAAGCTCTGGGATTTGGGCTTAAGGAACCATTGCGCACAGTCATGCGGGCATAGGCTATGGTCATGGCTTTTTGCAGTACTGGTAACCAATCGTTTTGAGCAAAAACATCTTGAGACCAAGAATGCCAAGTGTTCAGTTGTGGATGGTTTTTTGGCAATCTCGATAACAGTTCAACAGCTTTTTGATGGCTGTCAATTTGTGCTTCTATAGAGTCGATTGCCGACACTGGTTTCATTGTTTTAAACCCTTTTTACCCTTGGTATGCTTCTTTTAGTTTAACATAATGATTGGCTGAGTATTCCAAATAATCCATTTGTGAGGGTGATAAATCTTTGATCTTTTTGGCGGGGTTCCCTACCCAAAGTTCACCGGTTTGTATCACTTTGCCGGGTGGCAAAACACTGCCGGCACCCAGCATACTGTGATGTTCCATTCTGGCTTCATCGAGGATGGTTGCTCCCATCCCCACCAGGCAATAATCAGCAATATTGCAGGCATGTAAAATGACACCATGTCCAACGGTAACACCTTGGCCAATAACCAAAGGACCCCCTTCGGGTTTTTGTGATGTTTTGTGGGTAACATGGAGGATGCTGCCATCCTGAATGTTGGTGGCCGCACCGATGATGATGTGATTGACATCACCTCTGATGACACACATGGGCCAAACTGAGGCGTTGGCTGCAATCCTGACTTCACCAATGATGATGGCTGCTTCATCAATGTAGGCAGTTGGGTCAATTTGTGGGCTGTGGCTGTTAAATTTCCTAATGTTGTTCATGATGTTCAGATAAAAAAAGCGCTCCATATTGAAGCGCTTTTGTACTTATTGAAACCTTGAAATTAATATTTAATCACAAAGTCAGTTTCAAACCCCTGATCGTTGAATGTCATCTGCATGTTTTGTGATTTCCAATACAACATACTTAGAGTCAGTTCTTTTTGCATAGCCAGTTCTTTCTTCACTTGCTCAGGCATATTTGGCATTTCCGCCATCGCGAAAATTTGCTCCATAATCTGACGGTAGCCATCAGCATTGGCCGAAAAAGTCATCAAAGCGGCTGTTCCTTCCTGTTTCACTTTATCACTGAGTTCACCACCGCCTTGATGTCCCATGGAAAAGCCTATGGTGTCAGAAGAAATGGCTGCATACAATTCGCTGATGTCCAATGGTATATCTTTTCCGCTGATCATCGGCACTTTATCAGCGAGGGTAATCAATGAACCATCGGTATTGATTTCCATGTCTTGCAGCTGTGGCATCATCATTTGCGCCATGCCTAACAACGCTTGGGTTTCATCAACGGCAAGAAAGACTTGGGTTTTGAAACTTTTAATGATGTCTTTGGGATTAGGGTTGTCCAAATTAGCATTGGCCATATCCAGCTTTAATTCATCAAGAGAAAAGTTAAAACCTTTGAAGTTGCCAACAAATGGAGGGATGGGTTGACTCAATTGAGCCTGTAAATCAACGGCCTTTTGATTCAAATCAGTAAAATGCTCACACTGGTAGGGCGCATTTACAATTTCATTGACGTATTTGGTTGCCACTTCTTTGGCATTCACCATATCAAAACTTATCCCAAACGCAAAAGCAGCTTCATTGTTACCGTGTGGTACACGACCAGCCATTTTGGCCAAGTCCTGAGAAATTCCCTGGTTCATTTCCCAGATAAATGCACCTTCAATGGTGTCGTTGGTTAAAGCTTTACTGCCAGCAACCATACGAGGGGCATTTCCCAGCATAGTACTGATTTCCTCTTTACAGACAGCTGACAACATATTGTCATCTATTTGCAAATAATTAACTAAAGTTGAATTATGTTTACTGGGGTATATAAAGTGATCGGCAATGGCGTGAAAATCCAGAACCATTAAATCATCATTAATAAAACCATGAGCTTTTCTGACCTGATCAAGTGCTGATCGGTCATCTGCCAAGGATTTAGATGGTTTTTCTGCACCTACTAATTGGCTAATCATTTGATCTTTCACTGCTGAGGGGGCGCCAGTGATAACCAGAAAATCATCATGAGTAGCCACCAGGATAGTCAGTTTTTTGTCACCAATTTCCCTGACCTTAATACCATTGACATCGGTCACTGTGAGTGGCATTTCAAATTCGGATTGCATTTCATTGAGCATGGCTTCGATTTGATGACCCTCACTTAATTTGATGCGTATCACTGGAAATAAGTCGACCAGATACATGGCAAATTGAGTTTCTCCTACTTTAAAACCTGCTTTGGATAACTTGTCTTGAACGAGCCATTTGTCAACAAATGTCAGTAATTTCGCTTTTTGTTGATCTTTCTTGCTTTTGGCGGAATCATTATCTCCTGTAGAAGTTTCTTCCTCTACATTTCCAAAGGCAGCATCCTTTTTTGCTTCCAATTCTGCCACTTCATTCATGGCCTGTTTCATGATAACTTCGATGTATTTTACTGCACCGTCCATATTGGATTGCATCACTTCAAGATACCTCTTGGGATACGTTTCAGGATGAAAACTGCTGGTAATCAACAACGGTGAGTCAGCAGGAATATATGACATAATTGCTGGCTGAATGGTGGTGACAGCTACCTGTTTTTCATCTGACTTAGATTGTTTTTCATCTCCACCACAAGCTACCAGCAAGGCAGTGGACATAAAAATCAAGATTTTTTTCATGGTTACGATTCTCCTAATAGTTCTACAATTAATACAGTGCCATCAATGTCCTTGACCCTTACCGGGGTACCTGCTGCAGCGTCTACTCCTTTGACTTTCCAGCTGGAATCATCGACATTGATTTTGCCTACACCATTAACAATGGGTTGACTGAGTTGAAAGGTTCGACCGATGTATTGGTGGCCACGTTTATTTAAAGTGGGCCGTGGTTTAGATTTGTCTCTTTTCTGGTCATAGATGAACCAAGCTACTACGGACAATATCGAAATGGCGGAAAATACCACCATTTGAGCCGCCCAACCCAATCCAAATAACCATTGCAATACAGCAGTGAGAAAGGCAGCAAAACTGACCCAAAGCAGGTAGTAAGAACCTACTATCATCATTTCAATGACCAACAATAAAACAGCGGCACTTAACCAGTGCCAGGGTGTTAGTGATACTAAATATGCCATAATCATGCCTTGTTGTCTTTATCTGTGAATTCTTTGGCGAGTTCAGTGATGCCTGCTAAAGACCCCAAAATACTGGTGGCTTCAATGGGTAAAATCAAAGTTTTCTGATTAGGAGAATTGGCAAATTTACCAAATTGATCCAGGTATTTTTGTGCCACAAAGTAATTGATTGCTTTGACATCACCGGCAGCAATTGCCTTTGAAACCATATGAGTTGCTTTGGCTTCAGCCTCGGCTTGTCTTTCTCTGGCCTCTGCTTCTCTGAAGGCAGCTTCTTTCAAACCTTCTGCTTCTAAAATGGCAGCTTGTTTTGAACCTTCTGCTTTTAAAATTTCAGATTGGCGTTTACCTTCGGCTTCCAGAATTTCAGCCCGTTTTTCACGCTCGGCTTTCATTTGTCTGGCCATAGAGGCAACCAAATCATGCGGTGGTTTGATGTCTTTGATTTCAATTCGGGTTACTTTAACTCCCCAGGGTGAGGTGGCCTCATCGACCACAGCCAGTAAGCGGTGATTGATTTCATCTCGTTTGGAAAGGGATTCATCCAAATCCATGGCACCAAGCACGGTTCTGATGTTAGTCATGGTCAGATTCAAAATAGCATATTCCAACCGATTAACTTCGTAAGCGGCCTTAACAGAATCAAGGATTTGATAGAACACCACACCGTCAACAGTAACAACGGCATTGTCACGGGTAATCACTTCTTGTGAAGGCACATTGGCAACTTGTTCCATCATATTGATTTTTCTGCCTATGCGTTCCATGAACGGAACTTTCAGCCCCAGTCCAGGGGTGAACACCCGCTTGAACTCACCAAAGCGTTCAACAGTATATTCGTACCCTTGAGGGACCATCACAAAAACACTTTTCAGAAAAATGATGCCAAAGACACCAAGAATGACATAGAAAATGGTATCGTCCATTACGCTCCTCCGATTGCTTTAAATAAATATCATAGCATGATTATAAATCAATAATCATGTGCCATTAGTGACAACAGAATATTTTAGAAATTTTGTTGCAGATTTGTGACACTGTTCCTTAAAATTGTTTCGGTTAAAGGCTTAGCCAAAACCTTGTCAAAACCTATTTGCAGCAAAGCTTGCTCTGAATCTACTGATGGGTTGGCAGTCATAACAATGGCATGTTTGACTTTGCTTTTTATCAGTTCAATGATTTCGGAGGCACGATGTTGTGACAAATGTAAGTCAGTGATTAGGAGGTCAAAGTCATTATTCTTAAGTTGAGCAGTTAATCCTTCCAGGGAATCGGTAGTGATAACTGCATGATGGTCTTTGCCTAAATAAAAGGCAAACAAGTTCAAACAATCTTCATCATCATCTACCAGCAGAATTTTCAGTTTATTGTCTTTCATCAAAGGAAACACAAAGCTAAAACAACTGCCCTGATCACTGCTTTGCTTTAAATACAATTGGGCATTCAATTGTTCAGCCAACATTTTTGATATAACCAGTCCTATACCATTGCCTTGTGCTTCACTTTTATACTCCCTGGACCAGGCTTTGAATAATTGTTTTTGAAATCGTTCACTCATCCCACAGCCAGAATCAGCCACTTCAATCGATAAATCATTTTCATTGGTAGCTGAAGTGATGGTGATGCTGCCATCATTGGTGTATTTAATGGCATTGCTGATTAGGTTGGTGAAAATCTGCTGCCATTTGGTCGGGTTTGAAATCACCAATTGTTGTTGCGAGACTTGATTATTTAGTTTCAAGTTTTTTTGACTGGCAGGTATTTTAAAATCATTGAGCAAATCATTAATCAGATTATAAGGCTTGAATCTTTGAAGTTTTATCTGCGTGGTTTGGTTATCATAGTCCAGCGCTTGGGTAATGATTTCGTTAAGCTTGAGGACATTTTTTTGAATAATAGAAGTGGCTTGTTCGATTGAAATACTGCCCTCCTGCAATAATTGATTGTAACCACTGATCGCATTCAATGGATTACCCATTTCATGCGATAGGGCAGAAATATAGAAAGATTTGCTTTTGTTGGCAGCTATCAGTTCATGTTGTGCAGTTTCCAGGGTTTCAAACAAAGTTTTAAAACGCAGTTTTTCAAGTTCTTGGTTGTGTGCCAACTGTTGATTGTACTTGACTTTTTCATACATCAGGTCCACAGGCACCATGATCAAATACTTTCGCTCTCTTTCAGCGATAAAGTGGATGTCAAATACCAAGTTATCGTGATTATAAAAAGGGATAAAGAAAGATTCTTCCAGGGATTCTGTTGACAGCATTGGTAAGACTTGGGTGATGTCATGTGGATGATCTTGTATTCTTAGGTCTTTGATAACCTTTGAATTTATCTGGACAATTCTGTTGTTCGCATCAAGGGTTACCAGTCCCCACTCATGCGCTTGATAGTGTTGATAAATTTGAAAGGTGATGTGTTCGGGTAAACTCACTGTAATAATTGACTGAGCGTCGCGAAACCCGACTCTACATTTTCACCGGTTTTGGCACTGGTCCAAAATGATTGAGCGACAATTTGAGACAATTTAGCATCAAATTCATCTTGCCACTTGATGTCATCCTTGAGATCAGCCTTGTTAATGAAACAAACAGCAGGTTTGTCCTTTAGCTCTGGTGAATCAGCTAAAATCAAGTCAAGGGTGTGTATGGACTCTGGTTCAGTGGCATCAACTACATAGACAATGCCATGAGCCCCTCGCAAATAAGGCTTGTAATGATTTTCTTGTTCAAAGCCAGCGATGTCCCAAATAATTAGCTTGGTGGTTTCATTCATAATCTTGGTTGATATAGCCACCCCTACAGTGGTCTGATATTTTTCTGCAAAATGGTTTTTAACAAACCGATCCACCAACGAAGTTTTACCCACTGCAAATCGACCTATCAAACAGATTTTTTTAGATATCATTCCACCACCTCAAAACTTACGGCCAATAAATCAGTATTAATGATGCCAGAAATTTGGTCACAATACTTCATTTCTGTCATTATATTATCTTCTTGAAAACCCGATGCAAGCAGGAATTGTTCAACCAAAAATGCACGATTTTTGATGTTGATATTACTTTCTACAATGGTTCCTTGACAATCGCTTTGGGGAATTATTTTCAGTTTAATCACTTCTCCGGTTGTAGCCAAAAGATTAAAACTTTCTATGACTTTCAGAATCAAGTCTTTTTGCTGTTGATTCAGGTTGACAGGATTAATTAACGAAATATGTGTGTTGTTGATAGTGTCTTGCAATTCTTCAGTTGAGTGTATTGCTAATAAATTGGTATCTACATGCTCAAAAATTGCCTGTGCTTTTTGCAGATAAGGGTTAATTACTGGAGCCAACGCATGTCCTTTAACTGCCAACCCCTGTGGTGTCTGGTTAATGGTTGTTTGAGTAGGTGGCGGGTTTTGCTCGAGAAATTGTAAAAACTGCTGTTCCAGGCTTAGTTGTATGCGCAATTGATCGTCAACATGTTCGACCCCAGGTAACAAATTAAGGTTAGCAATTTTCATAGGCAAGTCTGAAGATAAAGACTGAGTACCGGTTAGAGTAACTACACCATTGTTCACCGTAACATCAATCTCTTTGTTATCAAGATAATCCTTGACCCTGGCGCCAATCATGGTGTCTTCCAATGAAATAAATGGCGTGGACTTGACGACAATATCGACAGGTAAATCCGAAAGGTCTGCGTGGGGGTCTTGTAGCCCTACAGCCAAGAAATGGTCAGAATTTTGGATTAATTGTTGCAGGACAAAACCAGGGGTGTTTTCTAGTCGTTCAAGGCGTTGTTGATATTCCTTGTTTTGTTGGTATTTGTGCCAGCTCATCCAGCCAATTAGCGCGGTTATTAAAAAAATCCAGGGCCAAAAGTTAATAGTACGCTCAGCATTTTGGTCATCCGATTGAGATTTGGTCAACAGCAAACTTTCCAACTGAACTTTTAATTCAGGGTTGTTGTTCCATTTTTCCTGATTGTGCAAATCTTTAGAAAATTCAACATGGATTTCTTCACAAGCATCTGCCAACTTTTCTCTGAGTCGATTGGTGGGAGCTCCTTTAACGACTACCGCGAGGTTGGCGTGGTTTCCCTTGATAAGCCACAATAACTGTTCACCCAGTTCGGCGGCCGATAAGCCTTCAGAATCTTTATTAATCGAATCTTTAACGAAATCCTGAATGGCAGTCAGCATCGCTGACATAGCCTCTTTGTCCTGTAGCAAAGCATGCTCCTGACCGGCATATTCAATTAAAAGCCCTGTTTCGTTATCGATCAGAAAAATTTGTTGTACCTGATATTGGATGGTGTTGTTAAAAACCAGCTCTGCAAAAGGTATTCCTGACCTCAGTGCCTGCCATCGCCATTTTAAATTAAAGCCAGTTTCCAAAGTTCTGTTGATATCAGCCACAAAACGTCTGATGGCATTGGTCACCGATTGGCGAATCATCGGTCCTATGATGGGCAACAGCGCATCGATAAAAGTTTGTTTATTGGCTTTAATGTGGCGGGCAAATGACTTTGAATCTATCTTTGAAAATTTTTTCTGGAAGTGAGGGTTTTTTTGGATGGTCAGGTCAGTGGCTTGATCAAGTACGTCACTGACTTTTTCGCTGAATTTTTGCTGATCCTCCAGAAGCTTACGTAGGGCTTCTATCTGGGCGATTTCTTCGCTTAGCAGCAGTTGCTTGAGTTTATCGCGATCTTCGCTCATTCAAGTTTTATCCGGAAATCTGATCTGCCATTTTCTTCAGTAAATCCGCCAATTCTTTGCGGTGTGTCAGGTTATGGTCAAGTTCGTCCGCTCGTTGTTGTAACTCATTGAGAATACTGGCCTCAGTTTCTACAATTTTATTGTTTAAATTGGCTTCTATTTGAGCCATTTGTTCACTGTGATCTGTCTGTAAAGTATTTAGGCTTTGCTCACTGTGTTTTTCTATGGCTTGCATGTTTTTGAGCAGTTGTTTATTCATGGCCTCAATTTGACTTTTCAGGCTGTTGAATTGTTGACTGATATCGGTTTCCAGTTTGGCAAACTTTTGTTCAATTTTTTTGGTTTGTTCCCCAAACAGGATGTCTCTGATTTGATCGACTGAATTATTATTTTTGTCTGACATTTAACATTATCCTCTTTTTATACTTTGATAAGTCTGTAGCCTTTATGGTATACCGAAGCCAGTTTCCAGCCTGTTGAGCCGTTCAGCTTCAATTTTTTCCGCAATCTGCTGATATGTGTATCAACCGTACGGGTGGTGATGGATGAATTTTTTGTCCAAATAGTTTCCAGTAAATAATCCCTGGCGATTAAGCGATCTGGATTATTAAAGAAATAAGAAGCTAACTGGAATTCTTTGGCGGTAAGTTTCACTTCATTGCCTTCAAATGAAACGATGTCTTCTTTATGATTGAAACTATAGGGTTCAAAAATCAGTTCGACTTGATTACCTTGGTTATGTCTGCGGTGCAAGGCATTGGCTCTGGCAATCAGTTCGATCTCTTTGATAGGTTTGACCAGATAGTCGTCTGCACCCTGATCTAATGCTTTGACCAGGTCTTCATCATGGCCGCGGGTGGTGGCAAATATGACTGGTAAGTCCTTAAAATCACTGGATCTGAGCCAGTTAAGAATCTCAAGACCGCTGAGGTTGGGTAAATTCCAGTCAAGTATTAATAAATCAGGTTGTTCGTAAGGTAATTTATCAATGAACTCTCTGCCATTAATAAAATGTTTACATTGGTTCCCCCTGCTTTCTAACCAATGTTTAACCAACTGAGCTTGATCATGGTCGTCTTCTAGAATAAAAACGTTCATCCTTTGTTTTTTTATTGTTATGAAACATCATTCTAACCCAAATTAACAATTTTTTGCATTCAGTTGTTTTATTGTCTGTTTTTTTTAACTCATCAATCGCAGAATGCGCTTTTTTAATTGTGTATAAGGGGCACGGACAATGCCATTGAAGTTAAGTCTGGACTGGTAATAAACGGATTTCATGTGGCTCATGGCAACAAAGCCCTGATAACCGTGATAGCTGCCCATGCCACTGGCTCCAATGCCACCAAATGGCAACCCTTCCTGAGCAAAATGAACCAAAGTTTCATTGATAGCCAGCGAACCAGATCTGGTTTGGGTCCTGACTTTTTGTATGTGTTTTTGGTTGTTGCTATAAAAGTAAAGGGTTAAAGGGTTGGGTCTTTGGTTGATAAAAGCAATGGCTGAATCCAGGTTGTCTGTTGTAATGATAGGTAACAAGGGGCCAAAAATTTCTTGTTCCATTACTGGATGATTGGTAGGCGGATTAACAATCAATGTAGGCGGTAGCTTTTGGTTTGCCTGATTTTGAGCTTGGTCACTTAAAGACATTACTTGTGAATCTTCTAGGCCACTTAACAGTTGTTTCAATCTTTGCAAATGACTGAGGTTCACTACTGCAGAGTAGTCATTGTTGGTAGCAAAATCAGGATAACACAGTTTCACCTGTTGCTTGATTGCATCAACCAATTCCTTGAATTTTGGCTTGCTAACCAAGATATAATCAGGCGCAATGCAGGTTTGCCCAGCATTAAACCATTTGCCTTGAACAATACTTTTTGCAGCTTTCATCACCGGGTAATCATCATCAATCAACACCGGAGACTTACCACCCAGCTCAAGGGTGACTGGGGTGAGGTTCTCACTGGCATTGCGCATCACTATTTTTCCAACCTGAGTGGAACCAGTGAACAGGATATGATCCAGAGGTAATCGACTGAAAGCATCAGCCACTTTTACATCGCCCAATACCACGTATACTTCATTTTCACTAAAAACTTCAGACAGCATATGTTTTAGGGTTTCGGAGGTTTTCGGTGTGATTTCTGATGGTTTAATCATCACTCGGTTCCCTGCTGCTATGGCTGCCACCAAGGGTTCAATCACCAGATTGACTGGATAGTTCCATGGCGCCATGATGCCAACTACACCTTTGGCTTGTGGGTAAACAGCACATTTTGATGGAAAAAATTTCCAATTGGCATGCCAAGTACGGGTTTGGGTCCATTGTTTGATGTGATTTAGAGCGTGTTTGATTTCATCAAGACATACCATGATTTCTGCCATTTGTGATTCTTGCTGACAGCGATGACTAAAGTCTTGAGATACGGCATGGATAATTTTTGTTTGATTGGATTTTATGGTTTGAGCCAATTTTTTGAGTAACGTCACCCTTTGAGCCAAAGGCAAAGGTGGCATTTTTTTCATTTTTTCTAATTGTTGTTTCATGGTTGTTGAGGTTGTTAAGCCAGTGGTAACAATAGGGTAATTTTAGCACCTGTTTCCAGATTGTGAGCAGAAATGACACCGCCATGCTCCTCCACAATTTTTTTGACAATGGCGAGTCCTAGGCCAGAACCTCCTTGTTTGGTGGTTTCATAGGGTTCAAACACATGTTCGATGATGTCTTCTTTGAACCCATGGCCATTGTCAATGATGTTTAATTCTAGTTGGTTTCCTTTGGTATGGGTTTTGATTTGAATATTGACATCACCGTTTTCGACACTTTCTTGCGCATTTTTAATCAAATTGGTCAACAGTTGGGTAATTCGTCCTTTATCCAGCAATAATTGTGGCTCAGGAGTCATTAAGTCCAGTGAAAAAATAATTCCTGGGTGAGACAAACCATACAAGTCGATGACTTCATTGATCAATTTGTTTAATCCACCCAGTTCTTTTTTTAGCTCAGGTGGTTTGGCATAATCGGAAAAAGCATTAACCAGAGTTTTCAGGTTTTCAACTTGTGAGATGATGGTTTGGGTGGCTCGGTTAAGAATTTCATCTTCTTCCTTACTTAATTTACCGGCGAAACGCATGTGCATCCTTTCAGCTGATAACTGAATGGGCGTCAAAGGGTTTTTTACCTCATGTGCCAACCTGCGTGCAACTTCACTCCACGCGGCATCCCGTTGTGCCTGGTTGATGATCGTTTGATCATCAATCACAATCACATGTCCACCACCTTCAATTTCATTTTCACTGATCTGGCTGCCACGAACCAATAAAACCCTACGCAATGAATCTTCAGCAATCAAAACTTCTTGTTGCCAAAAATGGGTCTTGTCACTGACTTTCTGTTTAACCATTTCCACCAATGGCTGCAAAGTGGGATTTTTCATAGAAAGGTAATCAATGTTACGATTAATCAAATTGACTTTCCCCAAGTGCAAAATCTTTTGTGTGGCGTCGTTATTCAGTCGAATCAGAAAGTCCTGATCGATACTGATAACGCCACTTGTTAAATGCGACAAAACATTTTCAAGGTAGGCTTTTTGGTTTTCAGCTTCGCTTTGTGCCCGATGTGCCAGTGCACTGGAGGTGGCAATTTGCGAAGACATGGAGTTGAATGATTTGACTAATAAACCTAATTCATCATCAGAATCAACGGGTATGATTTTACTGAATTTGCCTTCTGTGATGTCCCTGGTGGCTTCTGATAACAGTTTGATCGGTGCCACCAAACGACGGGCAGAGGAGAAAGCACGCAGCATGGCAAGCAACACACTGATCAGCAACACAATTGACAAGATTATCAGGAAAGTACTCTTTAACTGTTGTCGTTGGTAAGTTTGTTGGGTGTAATCATGGTATTGTGTTTCAATGTTCAGAGCCAGTTGCTGGTAGTTTTCCGGGATAGGATACAAGGCTTGCAAGTATCTTTTCTGTCCCACATTGATGGCGTTGTTGTTAATGATGGGTAATACCACCCGTATTTGCAAATCGGTTTCGCTGGCAGGTTCTACCCGTGCATATTCTCGGTTATTATTTACCTCATTGAATGTATTTTGTGGCAGAGTTGGGGGCACGAAATTCAATGGGTTGATATTACTGCTGCTGATGAGTTGACCATTGGCACCATACAGGGTCAGTGAATTGGCTTTTGAGTCGTCTAACAAGCGGTCTAAATAAATGGTATAGTTCAAGGGGTCTGCCTTGGCTAATTCTGAGACCATGTTACGTACATCTGTGAGATGAGTCCGGGTTTGCGTGTCCAAAAAGGTGTTGCCTAGGGTAAGTGCATCCTGAAAAGCTTGATCTGTTTCCACATCGAACCAGGAGTCAATGTACTGGTTCACCAACATGGTAGCAAACATATACACCACAATAACTGGCGGCAGCGACAAACCGGTAAACATCAATACCATGCGAGTTGTGAGCTGAATGCCGGGCTCGTGATTTTTGCGTTTGATGATGAGCCAGATGATTCGTTGAATAATGATTAAAATCAGGATAAAAACCGCCAACACTGAAGCTGCAAAAAGCCATATGTATATTCGGTTGAATTGCTCTGTGCCTTGTATGGCTGTGCCCAATAAGTACAGTGCGACCAACAGTGTAATGACCAGTGCCAGGATTGGGATGTTTTTATTCACAATTAACCGAATCAACTTATTCATCAGTTGCTGAAACTGGCTGTTTAATGGCTACTATTTGCCAATCTGAATTGATGTTCCAATCCTGGTCAAAAACAGTGGGCAATTGCATAGTAGAAGGTAAAGCCTGTTTGTCGAGAAAAATCCGAGTCTCAATGTAATCGCCACCCTGAGCCATATCAAAGCTAAATTCAGTTTCTTGACTGAGCTGTTCAAGTAACTGATCTAAGGTAACAAAATTTTGACTGCTGTCAGTAGTGATGTTATGTAACAGGTATATTCTGCTCATCGAATAATAATGCAGTTTAAAGGTGTAGAGCTTACTACTGATGGTGCTGTCAAACCACCAGTCAACAGTTTGTTGTAATTTGGCCTGAACCACAAAGGTGATGGTGATGCCATTGTTGATGGCTTCAGTGATTTGATCTGAAACTGCTAATTCAAATTTGGGTTTAAACAGCAGTTGTTGATTAACAAAGTGTTGATCATTGTTCAATAACTTGGCTGTAAAAGCTGAAAAACTGAGTAGACTCAGCAAGCCAAATAATAAGCCAAGTTTTTTTTTCATCATGGGTTTTTCTTTAACAAACAATAATAAAAGCCATCCATTTGATTGGTGCCAGTAATGATCTGCACCCCGTGCAAGCATTCAACTACCTCATTATAATCCAATTTGACTTCAGAAAAGTCTGGATTGGTGGCTAAGAACTTTTTGATCTGGCGCTCATTTTCAGCACGGAAAACAGAACAAGTGACGTACAAAAGCCATCCTTCCGGCTTAAGTAGAGGTGCGATATTTTGAAGAATTTTTTCTTGCAATGCGGTGAGTTGTTGTAAGTGTTCGGGTTTTCTGGCGAGCTTGATGTCTGGGTTTCTGCGAACCACACCAGCAGCACTGCATGGCACATCCAATAAAATCTTATCATAAGGCTTACCAGCAAACCATTGATCAGGTCGGGTGGCATCACCATGGATTACCCGATTGGCGTGCAGGTTTAGACGGGTAAGGTTTTGTTTGATGCTTTTTAGCCGTTGTGCATCTTTTTCGAGAATATCCAACTGAATGCCAATTTGCTTTTCCAATAAATGGCAAGATTTTCCACCGGGTGCGGCACAGGCATCTAAAATGAACTCACCGGCTTGAGGACTGAGGATTTCGGCAGCCAACTGAGCGGCTGCATCCTGTACTGAAAATTGACCTCGCAGTAATGCGCTGCTGGTGCTGGCCTTGTTATCATCCAGCAACCAGGCAGTTTTAATTTGTGGGTGGGGTTGTCCAGCGTAGGTTTTTTGGGTATCTCTACTTCGAATCCACAGTGGTGGTTTCTGATTGTTGGCTGTTAAAATATGCTGGTAATGTTTAGGCCAGTCTTTTTTCAGTAAATCAATCCACCATTGTGGGTGTTCGTACTTTGCGGGCTCGTCTTCTGCCTTAAAATCGAGATCATTCATGGCCAGGCGCAAAACCTTGTTGAGCAAGCCGCTGGCCCAGCTTTTTTTATTTTTTTTTGCGGCTTTGATGGCTTCGTCGACTATGGCATGGTCAGGTGTGCTCATGTGGAATTTTTGGGCCAGACTTAATGTTAACAGTTCGCCAAGCCATTTGTCCTTCAAGGGTTTTTCGATGAATTTTTGCCACCTTTTTTGTAGACTGAAATGGTTTCGCAAACTCACGTAACAAGCATGTTGAATCCAGGCAGTGTCCTGTTCAGGCAGTTGTTTTGGTACGTGCTGTACCATCGCCTGTTTCAGGTGTTGCTGTTTATGGACCACCTGATACAAAACCTGAGTGGCATGGAGGCGGGTTTGGCTCATTCACAGTACCAGTCTTGCTTGGCGGCCATAAAAGCCGAGATATCCATACGTTTTTTACCGGCTTTTTGGATCTCTTTGAGACTTAGTTGGCCCTCGCCGGTTTGGATGATGAGCTGGTTTTTATTGGCGTTTGAAATATGGCCAATGGTTTTTTCTGAGTTTTTCTCAATAACTTTAGCTGTCCACAACTTGACAGGTTCTCCATTGATTTCAGCTTGGCTGCCTGGCCAGGGATTAAAGGCTCTGATTTGACGTTCCAATTCTACCGCGGGTTTTTTCCAGTCTATATCAGCTTCGTTTTTGCTGAGTTTATGAGCGTAAGTTGCCAGCTCATTGTTTTGAGATTTGGCTTCAGGTAAGGAGCCACCAACCAATTCCTGCACACAAGTAACAATGGCCTCCCCACCGATGATGCTGAGCCGGTCATGCAGGCTTTGGCCGGTGTCATCCGGTCGTATATCAGTCGGGTACATGTGGTATACAGGACCAGTATCCAGACCTGCTTCCATTTGCATAATGGCAATGCCTGTTTGCTCGTCACCGGCTAAAATGGCTCTGTGGATGGGGGCAGCACCACGCCAGCGTGGTAACAAAGATGCATGAATGTTCCAGCAACCGTGTTTGGGTAAGTCTAAAATGCTTTGTGGAATGATCAAACCATAAGCTACTACCACCATCAAGTCAGCATTGAAACTATCCAGTAACTTGATCACCTCTTTATCTTTCAAGGATGTGGGTTGATAAACCGGGATGCTATGTTTTTCTGCTTCAATTTTTACGGGTGTTTTCTGTACTTGTTGACCACGACCTTTGCGTTTATCCGGTTGCGTGAAGACGGCTTTGATGTGGTGTCCGGCTTTAATCAGTTCAGCCAGTGGAGGCACAGAAAATTCAGGTGTTCCGCAGAAAATGATATCCATAACTACATGTCCTCCAAAGGCAGGGAAATTTGTGAGGGTTTGATGCTGCCCTCATCATGAAAAATACGTTTGTATTCTGCACGAGATACGGAAACATAGCGTTCATTACCACCAATTTGAATTTGTGCGCCGGATTTAATGGCCTTGCCCTCATCATCAATGCGCACCACCATGGTGGCTTTTTTGCCGGTGTGACAAATGGTTTTTAACTCACGCAGCTCATCGGCCCAGGCCAGCAAATATTGACTGCCTTCAAACAACTCCCCCTGAAAATCGGTGCGTAAGCCATAGGCCAGCACAGGAATATTCAGTTTGTCGACAATTTCTGTCAGTTGATAAACTTGAGCTTTTTTCAAAAACTGCACTTCATCAACCAAAACACAATCCACAGGGCCTTGTTTTTTAACTAAATCAAAGATGTTCTCAGTTTGGTTGAAAACAATAGATGGTGATTCTATACCTATTCTCGATTTCACCAGTCCGCGACCAAAACGATCGTCAATTGAGGATGACAAAATCAAAGTTTGCATTCCCCGTTCGCGGTAATTGTGACTGGACTGCAATAAATGAGTGGTTTTACCCGCATTCATTGCTGAGTAGTAGAAATACAGTTTAGCCATGCCAACAGTGAGAAAAAAGCATGTATTTTAACAGAAGGTCATGATTCTGACATCAATTGTTAGGGTATGAATCAAGCGGAATTCAGTGGTATGCAATATTTTGTAAAATAATACCCGGAATGGGTTAGCTGGTGATAAGATAAATAGACATATAGGTGTATATCGGTCATTTTGCCTGGTTGTCATGAAAAAAAGATTGGTTTATTTGGGAGCTGTGATCGTTGTTTTGATAACGATGGTTTTGGTTGCGGCTTTCAAGTTGAGGCATCTACTTCAGACCTTTCCAGAGTTGCTTTCGATAAATAACCAGTTGATGCCAATAATTGTCATGTTGGTTTTAGGCGTTTCAGGACTTGGTTATGTCGCTTCTGTGATGGTTTACCAAGCACAAAAAAAAAGATGGAAAAAAATTATTAAGGAAGCAAATATAGATTACTTGACAGGGTTACCTAATCAAAACAAGCTGCTTAAAGACTTGAAACATTCAGAACATACCAATCTGGCGTTGCTAAAATTCCACAATTACAATCAGATCCTTTGTACCTATGGACCAGCTATCACTGATGGTGTGGTTAAACAAGTGGCAGCAGTATTGACCAGTTTCAATCATCCTTTGATGAAAAAATCTTCTTGTTACTACATCCAGCCCGGAGTTTTTGCTGTATTGGAAGACCAGCGAGCCAGTTATGAACAAATCGCAGAAATAACCAAAACAATCGTCAACAAAATCATTTCAACACCTTATCAAGTTGGGGAAAGCGATTTCATTTCATTAAATATTACCATAGGCGCAGTCAGACAAAATAAAGATGCATTTACTTTGGCGAACATGGCGTTACAGGAAGCTGAGAACAACAAAATGCAGTTTTATGTGATTGATAAGTCCAAAAGCATGATTCCTGAAACCTATAAACGGGACCTTGCTTTGACTCAATCTTTGTTGCAAGGAATTCAGGAAAGGCGGTTGGTGGCTTATTTTCAACCAATTTTCAGTCGTGATAAACAAACTGTTGCGAAGTATGAATGTTTGGCCAGGTTGCTTGATCATCATCAACAAATTGAGATGATGCCCAATGTGTTTATGCCTTTGGCTCATCATGCCAACATTTATTATCAAATCACCCGTGTAATGGTTAGTCAGGCGGTGAAGTTTGCCAGCAAGCATCAAGTCGTGGTGACCATTAATATCAGTATGACTGACATTGACAACAAAAGAACTTGCGAATACATTTATGAAAAAATCAAGAGTTCAGGGGTGGGTCATTTGATCCAGTTTGAGTTGTTGGAAAATGAAGCCATAATAGAACCTTACAATATAGAGAAGTTTATTAATAAGGTTCATGAATTGGGTTGTCAGGTTGGCATGGATGATTTGGGCAATGGCTACTCAAATATTGAACGCTTGATTAATTTGCCGATTGATTTTGTCAAGATAGATCGCAGCATCATGGAAAATGTGACTCATAATCTGGAAATGCAAAATGTTGCCCGAGGCATTGTTAAACTGGCTCATAAAAAAGGCTTACAGGTGGTTGCAGAGTATTGTGCCGATATCAATATCACCACTTTAGCCAAGGACTTTGGAGCAGATTATTTTCAAGGGCATTATTTAGGGAAGCCAGCAGCCCAATTGTGGCAACCTGAGAGTGCGGTGCTCAGTGCCTGAATTCAGGCAGTTGCGGGTTTCAAAAGGTATGTTTTTTCCAGTCATCTGTTAGAATGCTCACTCAAATAATTTCTTTGATGCGTGCATGAATAATGATTTTTTGCAGGTCTTTGTCAGTTGTGAAACACGACAACAGGCAAAATCTATGGTTGATTCCTTGTTACATGAACAAATAATAGCGTGTGCGCAAATTTTGCCACAAATGGAATCTTTTTATCGTTGGCAAGGTCAGATAGAATCTGCCTGTGAGTTTTTACTGATCTTAAAAACACAGCAAAAGCATTTAAAGGCCATTGAAATGTTGATTAAACAAATGCATTCCTATGAAACACCTGAAATCATAGCAGTGCCAATTGTGGATGGTTTATCTGAGTATTTGAATTGGATTGAAAATGAAGTTATGTAATGTAAAAACCTTGGTAACCGCTTCTTTGTTGTGCTTGTATTCACTGGCGCAAGCAGTAGATAACAAAAACCCACCGCCGCCTGATGAAGCCATGAAGGTGACTTTTCAGGTTGTTAATGATGAAATGGTGAGAGTTCAGTTTGATTTGATTCAAGATGTTTACCTTTACAAGAATGCTTTTGGTTTCACTGGCGAGGACGTGCTGGTTGATCAGCAACTGTTAACACTTCCCAAAGGGAAAGAGAAGAATGATCCGGCTTTTGGTTTGGTTGAAGTTTATTATGGTTCAGTCGGTGTAGATGTGCCAGTTACTGCCGCAGGTGTCGCACCTAAGTTAACAGTCAAGTACCAGGGTTGTGTGGAGAATTTTATCTGCTATCCCCCACAGCGGAAAATTTTTGATTTAAGTAGCCAGTTAGCAAACACGCAACAACAAGCGGCAAATGACTTTTCAGGTGACTTGCTGGGCGATCAGTTGGGTGGCGGCAGTTTTTTTGGCGGCGACGCTTTGCTACCTGTTGATCAGGCATTTCAATTTGAAACCATTGCATTAAGTGACAGTCGATTGATGGCACGGTTTACCATGGCTCCAAATATTTACCTTTACCAAGATCAAATCCAGCTCACCAGCTTCACCGATGGCTTGCAGTTGGGTGAGCCGGTTTTTCCACAGGCGCAACGCAAAGACGATCCTGAGTTTGGTTTGGTGGATGTTTATTATGATATAGTTGAGATAGAAATACCTTACAGCAGAAGCCAGGCAGACATCAAAAAACTGGATATAGAAGCGGCTTTTCAAGGCTGTGAGGATGGTAAAGTTTGTTATCCTCCGACCTCGCAACTGGTCAGTGTTGATTTGCCAGTTGCTGAATTCATTGTAGAAACTTTCGACTCAACCGATAAAAGTTCAATTAAACCGCAATCTGAAACTGATGATTTGAAAGATGATATTGCCAGTGATCCTGTGTGGCTAACAATGCTTAATTTTTTTGGTTTCGGGTTATTATTATCCCTCACACCTTGTGTGTTTCCTATGATACCCATTTTATCTGGTTTAATTGTAGGACAAAAAAATCCATCCACCACCAAAGCATTTAGCTTGTCTTTAATATATGTATTGGCTATGGCGCTCACCTATACTTTAGTGGGA
>JAGRJR010000229.1 GCA_020442635.1 Lysobacterales bacterium | reverse complement strand
CCAGTGAACCTAAGGGTGTTTGTTTGAGTTATGAGCATTTGAGTACAGTAGGTCAATCTTTGGCTGATGCAGTGGCTGCATTGGGAATTCACAAGCACATCAGTTTGTTGCCCTATAGCATCCTTTTGGAAAACATGGCGGCTGTCTATGCCAACCGTTTTGTTGACCTTGAAATTATATCCTTGCCCATGTCAGAAGTGGGTATGGCTGGTTCTGCAAAACTCGATATTACTGAGATGTTTCAGGTCATCAAAACCCATCGTGCAGAAAGCATGATCATGATGCCGCAAATGCTTAAACAGCTGGTGCAGTACCTACAGGCCAATCCACAAGATGTTTCGTTTATTAAGTTTATTGCTGTTGGTGGTGCAGTCTGTGCAGCCAGTTTAATAGCACAGGCTCACGCCATGAGTTTACCGGTTTATCAAGGTTACGGTATCAGTGAATGTGGTTCTGTGGTCTCGCTTTGTGGGCCCAATGATGCTCCTGGATCAGTCGGTAGATGTCTTCCTCATTGTTCGGTCGATTTTTCAGTTGATCATGAAATCAAAGTAAAAGGGCCATTGTACTTGGGTTATCTGGGAGTGCCAGAGTCTCAACCAAAGGACATTTTTAATACCGGTGATATTGGACAGCTTGATGAAGGTGGTTGTTTGCATATTACTGGCAGGAAAAAGAACCTCATCATCAATTCATTTGGCAGGAACATACTGCCAGATTGGATTGAGGGCGAATTACTGGCTTTGGTGGGAGTGCAACAAGCAGCCGTTTATGGGGATGGTCAACCTTTTTTGACGGCTTTATGTGTGACTGATTTGAGTCAATTTCATCTGGAAGCTGCCATCAACACCATCAATCAACAATTACCTGACTATGCGCAAATAAAAAAAGCAGTCAAAGTGCCTGCAT
>JAGRJR010000228.1 GCA_020442635.1 Lysobacterales bacterium | reverse complement strand
TGAAATTCTTTTGGATAGAGGGATTAAAATGGCATGGTACCGACTTGCAAACAATCTGCTTACCAAAGAATCATCAAATGCCTGAATCAAATCAAATGCTTTCACCAAACTCTTCCGTTTACGTCAATGCGCAAATTTTAGAGTGGAATCATGACAACACCATCAAGCCACGATGAACTTTTGGTTAAAGTAAATCCACCAGTTGTGGGAAATAAAACAACAAAACCAGCATCAACAATTGTAAAAAGATGAAAGGCATTACTCCTCTATATAAATCCTTGCTATTGATATCAGCAACGCCACGCAAATAAAAAAGGGCAAAACCAAAAGGTGGTGTTAAAAAAGATGTTTGTAAGTTGATGGCAATCATGATGCCGAGCCAAACAGGATCATAACCCATCATCAGTAAAATAGGGCCCACAATCGGAATTACGACAAAGGTGATTTCAATAAAATCCAGAATAAATCCCAGTAAAAACAGCAAAGCCATCACCAAAGCCAGTGCGGTGATCTTACCGCCAGGTAAATGTGTCAGAAAATACTGCACCGCTTCATCACCGTGAAAACCCTTGAACACCAAAGAGAATAGAGCGGCACCAATCAGAATCATGAAAACCATGGCGGTAACTTTGACCGTTTCCTTTAATGAGTCACGAACGATGTTCAGATTGAGTTTTTTGTTTATAGCTGCCAGCAACAGTGCGCCGATGGATCCAACGGAAGCCGCCTCAGTTGGTGTGGCGATACCTGAAATGATTGAGCCTAATACTGCTAAAATCAGCAGTAAAGGAGGCAATAATGATTTAAGTACGGTTGGTACACTGGGTTTCTTATCGGCAGTGATTTGAGGCATGGTATCAGGTTTTCTGACTCTGACCCAGAGCAAGTACAAGGCATACAAAACCACCAGCAACAAACCGGGTATTAAGGCACCCATAAACAAGTCTTGAACCGAAACCGTTTTGGGGTTGAAAATCTGTAACTCTAATTGTGCTTGTTGATAGGCATTGGACAGCACATCACCCAACAGGACAAGAACAATAGAAGGGGGTATGATTTGCCCCAAAGTGCCGGATGCACAAATGGTTCCAGCAGATAAAGCTGGATCATAACCATTTTTTT
>JAGRJR010000227.1 GCA_020442635.1 Lysobacterales bacterium | reverse complement strand
TGGCATCTTTTTTTGCTATGGCCAAACGCTCCTCATTTAAACCATAATGTTGATGCCAGTCTTCAAAGGACACTTGATCTTTATCGGTAAAACGCTCCTTTTGAATCCGTAGCATTACAACCACATCAGCATCCTGTAAACAATTTTTCATACAACTGGCTTTGAGTTGCTGTTTGTTATCCGGAATCAAAAAGTCAGGTGCAAATAAATTCACTTCACCTGCGCCCATGATATTCAAACCATCAACCAATGAGTTGGCTACTCTTGAATGTTTAATGTCGCCAATGATGGCCACTTTGAGCTGTTTAAAGTCTTTTTTATGTTGATAGATGGTGTAGAGGTCAAGCAAGCCTTGGGTCGGATGTTGGTTGGTGCCATCACCGGCATTGATGATGCTGGTTGTGTTGTTCAACCAGTTTATCATGTCTTGTTGGATATGGTTTTGTTGGTGCCTGACAATGAACAGGTCAGATTGCATGGCATCAAGGGTTAACAAGGTGTCTCTGATGGTTTCGCCTTTTTGGGTAGAAGAGTGCGCTATATTCAAAGCCACCATATCAATACCAAGTCTTTGACAAGCTAACTGAAAAGAGGTCAATGTGCGGGTAGAGTTTTCAAAGAATAAAGCCATGGCTGAGCGACCAGCGTGTAGTTGTTTTGTTGAATTGGTGTGAGCTGTTTTGAATACATTGGCTTGTTCAAACAGTTGCTCAATGTCATGAGCCGATAAATCCTTGATGTCAGTTAAATGTTTCATGTTGTGATGGATTGTCAGTGCTGATCTAACCATGACTGTAAAATAATTTGCGCAGCCACAGCATCGATTTGATGCTTGTTTTTTGCTTTGCTCAGTTTTTCAGCACGTTGTTGTTGAAAATGCCTTTCGGCTTCAAAGGAGCTCAGTCGTTCGTCGTTAAAAAACACCGGTAAGCCGTATTCTTTGGTTACTTTTTTGCCAAAGTTTTTAACTTGGCGGGTGATTTCCTGTTCTTCACCATCCATGTTAAGCGGTAAGCCGATGATGATCTTTTTGATTTGCCACTCTTTAATGGTTTTTCGAAGTTCAGGCCAAAATGCTTGATTGTTAGGAAGCACCTTCAATGGATTGGCTTGGCAGGTCAGGGTTTGGGCAATGGCCAGGCCGATGCGTTTGGTACCAA
>JAGRJR010000226.1 GCA_020442635.1 Lysobacterales bacterium | reverse complement strand
GAATGTCCCGCGATGAGTATGGACATGTCCTTGACTCAAGAACGTTGTTTGTTGGGAAAGGCCGCCGAAAATAAAATTAATTTATTGGCCAACAATTCCAAAGTGATTAGCCAAGGTGAATACTTGCTCAGCGGTGATGTATGTATCATGCAGAACGACATTCGTTTGTTGACACCAGAGATTTATTACCATCAATCCAAGCAAATTTTTAATACCAAAGGTGGCGTGTTATTACAAAACAAAGACCAGCGAATTGCAGCCAGTAAGGCAGAATTTAGTTCCAGTGATATGTCGGCGTCTTTGGAACAGCTTGATTATTTTTTTCTGGATTCAAAAATCAACGGTCATGCCGCCGCCTTGCAATTAAATCAGGATGTTTCTACCCTAAATAACATGACTTTTTCAACGTGTTCACCACAACAGCGAGACTGGGAAATTGTAGCCAGATCGGCGAAACTGGATCATGAAGAAGGTATGGGAACTTTCAAAGGTGTGAGTTTGCGTTTTAAGGATGTGCCTGTTTTGTATTTGCCATGGGCTAAATTACCCCTGAATAATGATCGCCGAACAGGTCTCTTGATTCCTGGTTTTTCGTATTCAGACAATACCGGCATTGATTTATCCATACCTTATTACATCAATATAGCACCTCAAATGGATGCTACTTTAACGCCGCGTTATCTTCAAGAGCATGGTTTGATGTTGGGAGCTGAATTCAGATATTTGACGCCCAACAGTCGCGGCGAGTTTGAAGGTTTTTACCTTCCTGATGATGATTTGAGAAATTCGGATCGAGGACTGATTGATTACCAACACCAAACCCGATTAGGTAAGGGTTGGCGTTTTAATAGCCATCTCAAGCACGTCACAGATTCTCAATACTACGAAGATTTCGCCTCAAGTTCGTTCCTCACATCAACTCCCTACTTACAAAGCACCATCAACTTTCAAGGTAACGGTACCAACTGGCGCTTTTTTGCTGGTGTGAATGATTTTCAGGTTTTGAGTCAAACCATCACTGCCCAAAATGAACCGTATCAAACCTTGCCAGAAATTGACTTCAACTGGTTTGAATATAATTACAGCAAACAGTTCAGTTATGGCATCAATACTGAGTTGATCAATTTTTATAAAGAAGATGCCGTTGGTGCCTGGCGTGCTGACCTCACACCGTGGGTTGAAAAACAGTGGTCCAACACTTGGGGCTACATCAGACCGAAACTACAATACCGCAGCACCCACTACCAGTTTGATGATAATCGCACAGATATAAGCCGTAACCTGCCCATTGCATCGTTAGATTTAGGCATGACATTGGAAAAACAATTTTCTGATGGCAACTTTAAAACTCTTGAGCCCCGATTGTTTTATGTGTACGCGCCTTACAGAAATCAAAACGACATTCCAATTTTTGATAGCAGAGAATTGACCTTCGGTTCTTCATTGTTGTTT
>JAGRJR010000225.1 GCA_020442635.1 Lysobacterales bacterium | reverse complement strand
ATCCAGCACAAAAGGCTGAATAAATCTTGCACCTTCGGTGTCAGGCAGTTCCATGGCTTGCGCGCTATAGCCGCCGTTGTTGGAACCATACAATTGTCCTTCGACATAAGAACCATAAACATATTGACCTTGTTGTTGATCCCAGCCGCTGAAACCACCATCACCTCCTTGCCATTCTAACCATGCTTGTTGATCGCCAAAAAATAATTGAGAACCATTATCTTGAGTACCAGAGGTGACTTGTTGTCCGTCTGGACTGACTGCAATGCCATAGCTTTGTGAAATATTCAGGCCATTATTACGATGAAACCAGGATTCCCCACCATCCTCAGATTTAGAAATTCCACCGTCACTGGCGGTGTAAATATGGTCACTGCTATGTGGACTGAAAAAATAGCCATGGTGATCTGCATGTATGTACTGAGCTAAAAATCCTGATCGTGAAAACCACCATGTCTTTCTGTCAATGGTGGTGCCACCATCGTGTGTCGCATATTGATCAACTGCACCCATGATGACGTGGTTAGAATCATCAGGATTGACAGCTATGGCCAAATCATACCAGCCTTGTCTCTCAATGAAGTTGGTATCGGAATCGGTTTTTTCAAATTGAGTGTTGCCAGCTCCCGTAGAGCGGTATAAACCTAAAGTGCCGGGGGTCTGTTGATTATCAACTTCTTCAGGAACTGTGGAAGCGGCGATATAGGTTTTCCCATCACTGCCAAAGGCTATTTCCATTCGCTCTACATCCAGATCGGGTAATCCATGGTTATCCAATATGGCCCAAAAATCACCACCATTGGTGGAGCGCATAACAAAGTTATTAAGTTGAACTTCCTCATCTATTTGTATATTTACTTGAACAGGAGCGATACTTGCTTTGATGCGATCACCCAGACCTTTGGTAATCATCATAGCTGGAATATTAATATCGGGGTCATCACCACCCATAGTAAATAGTTCGTCAGCGACATTGTTGAAAACAGCCACAGCGATGGCACCAGCATTTTGTGCATTGATAACTTTAACTGTAAAGTTACACGAGCCACGTTCAATCAATGCAATTTTACCATTGATGTCATTTTGAATGGTTTCGCAACCATCATCAGTAGGATTAGTA
Source organism: Lysobacterales bacterium (assembly GCA_020442635.1). Taxonomy (GTDB): domain Bacteria; phylum Pseudomonadota; class Gammaproteobacteria; order Xanthomonadales; family Marinicellaceae; genus Marinicella. The sequence goes on along the minus strand of JAGRJR010000225.1, from coordinate 363 downwards.
TCATCAGCAACCAATATGATTTCACCAGAAACTCCAGAATCAGGAATTTCTGGGCCAAAAGCAGCAGGAATCACCGGGTAATTTCCAGTTAAGTTGGCAGGGGTGCTGATATGCATATTCACCACTTCAATATTGCCATCGCCAAAATGATAAGCCAGTAGATGATTGGGGTTTGTAGGATCAACTTTTAAATCAACAAAACCACGCCCATTGGTGTCAAAATGACTTACTTCATTCCAGGAAGTGCCCCCATCAGTGGTTTTAAAAATACCGGTCTGGGTAGCGGCCAAAAAGGCATTACTTCCAGAAATTCTCGCCATGCGATTGACATATATGAAATCATTGTTATCAGTGTTAGCAAGT
>JAGRJR010000224.1 GCA_020442635.1 Lysobacterales bacterium | reverse complement strand
CTGCCCGGGAATTTAATGGTCTTTTTATACATGCGTTCGGGTATTTGTTGTTGATATCAATATTATAGGTGTTGTCTGTACATTTTTTTGTCAAGGATGCCCTTTTTTTGTAGCTTCTCGTTACAATGGTACTTTTATAGGTTGGGATTGATATGATTCAGCATGACAGTCTGAATGTTTATGATGAGGGTTTGGAAAGTTGTTGTGAACATCCAATGACGGGATTTTTTCGCGACGGATGTTGTAACACAGCGGATGAAGACTATGGCATGCATACGGTTTGTGTAGAAATCACCGATGAATTTTTAGCGTTTTCTCAACGCATGGGTAATGACCTGAGTACACCACATCCTGAATTTAATTTCCCCGGTTTAAAGGCTGGTGATCGTTGGTGTTTGTGTGCCAGTCGGTGGTTACAAGCACACCAAGCGGGTTGTGCCCCACGAGTACACATCAGAAGCACCCATAAGCGCACCTTGGAAATTGTAGAATTGAAACTGTTGAAACAATACGCTGTGGATTTGCAGTAAGCCTAAACCACCGGTTTTCTCTTCAGCATTTTCAGCAATGGTTTGGTGCTGATAATGATTAAAGCTGTCCAAATGCCGGCAAAGGCAATCTTGTGTCCAAAAGTGAAGTCTTCCCCATAAAAGAGCACTGCCAGTAAGAAGCTGATGGTTGGCGCAATGTATTGCAAAAAGCCGATGAGGGTTAGTGTCAGTCGCTTGGCTGCATAGTTAAAACCAATCAAAGGTAGTACGGTAATCAATCCGGACAATGCCAGCAAGCCCCAGGTCATGCGATCAAAAGACTGGGTTTGCTCAATAGGAACCAACCACAGTAAGTAAAACAGGGCAGGGAGCATCAGTAGGCTGGTTTCCCAGAACAAACCAACCAAAGGCCTGACATCCAATTGTTTTCTCACCAGTCCATACAAGCCAAATGTGATGGCTAAGGCCAGGGCAATCCAAGGTGGTTCCCCAATATAAATGCCGAGATATATGGTGGTTGAGGCCGCAATAAGCAGGGCAATGGTCTGGGTTTTGTTTAATCGTTCGCCTAAAAACAGCAGGCCTAGAAATATATTTACCAATGGGTTGATAAAGTAACCCAAAGAGGTAGAAAGGATTTGGCCATGATTAACAGCCCACACAAAAATCAACCAATTACCAATAATCAATGAGCCGCTGAGTAACAGCACCAGTAGTTGTTTGAAACTCACTTTTAAAGCAGTCAACAAATGCCGTCGTTCCCTGAAGGCCAAAAACACAAACAATAACAGCGCCGCCCAAATGATGCGATGGGTAATGATGGTCAGGGCTGGAACGTGTTGTATCAGTTTGAAATAAATGGGCGCAAAACCCCAAAATACAAAACAAAATACGCCAGCAGCTAATCCCTTGTTGTGTTCAGATTCGGGCATGGTGCTATTGTAAGCGAAAGGAAAATTTCAAAGTTAATTAGTTAATCCTGAAAAAGTCCATCCTGGT
>JAGRJR010000223.1 GCA_020442635.1 Lysobacterales bacterium | reverse complement strand
CAAATGATTTCGCACGGTTTTATTTCAGCAGCCATGTTCCTGTGTGTAGGTGTGTTGTATGATCGTTTACATTCACGCATGATTAAAGATTACGGCGGGGTGGTTAACACCATGCCTTGGTTCGGTGCTTTTTTTGTGTTTTTTGCGATGGCCAACTCTGGATTGCCTGGTACTTCAGGATTTGTTGGTGAGTTTATGGTTATATTGGCCAGTTTTCAGGCCAGTTTTTGGATCGCATTTTTGGCTGCTATCACATTGATAGTGGGTGCAGCTTATTCTTTATGGATGGTGAAAAGAGTTATTTTTGGTTCAATCACTAATGATTCGGTGGCAACGTTGAAGGACATCAGCGCCCGAGAATTTTTCATTTTGGCCGCCCTTGCAATTATGGTGCTATTACTGGGTGTTTGGCCAGAACCGTTGATTGAAGTGATGAGTGCTTCTGTTCGACAAGTCATTGAGTACGTATCTGTGAATAAGGTGATATAAATGTTTAATTGGTCTGAATTAATTCCGGCATTACCGGAAATTTTGGTGTTAACCATGGCTTGTGTGGTATTGATAGCCGGTTTGTTCACAGAACGTAATAAAGGTGGGTTTTTGGTGTTTCTTTCTGTTATCACCATGGTTTTTGCAGCCATTCTGACTTTAAAAGGTCATGTAGCAGGCGCGCAATTCAGTACTGAATTATTATTCAATGCCACCTTTGTTAGAGATGGCTTTGGAGACATGCTCAAAGTCGTGGTTTATCTGTTGATGATTGGCGTGTTCTTCTATGCCAAGCAATACCTACGCCAACAAGGGAATTTGCAAGGTGAATATTTCGCCTTGCTGCTGTTCGCAACGCTTGGCATTATGGTGATGATTTCAGGTTATAACTTTATTGCTTTATATTTAGGTTTAGAATTATTGGCTTTGAGTTCATATGCGCTGGTTGCCTATAACCGTAATAACATCAGTAGCAATGAAGCAGCCATGAAATATTTCATCTTAGGTGCTTTGGCTTCAGGTATGTTGCTATACGGTATGTCTCTGATTTATGGAGCAGTGGGAACATTACAATTGGATCAAATTTCTCAAGCCATTGCCAGTCAGAATAATGACATGTTTTTGGTATTGGGCTTAATTTTTGTGATTGTTGGTATTGGTTTTAAATTAGGCGCAGCCCCCTTTCATATGTGGGTGCCTGATGTGTATGAAGGCGCACCAACCGCGACCACAATGTTTATTGCTTCGGCACCAAAAATTGCCGCATTTGCATTGGCAGTAAGAATTTTGGGGCAAAGTCTTGATGTTTTGATGGTTCATTGGCAGTCGATGTTAGCTACTTTGGCCATTGTGTCGATCATTATTGGTAATTTGTTTGCATTACAGCAAACTAACTTAAAACGTCTGTTTGCTTATTCAACCATTTCCCACATTGGCTTCATGCTACTGGGTCTGGTAGGGGGTGAGCAGGGAATAGCTGCTTCAATGTTTTATATCATTGTTT
>JAGRJR010000222.1 GCA_020442635.1 Lysobacterales bacterium | reverse complement strand
TGGTGATTGTGCCAACAAGACCATTGAAACAACTGACCTCTTACATGGCTGTCATTACTGAAGGTGTTTTGGATCAGGATGGTAATTCTGCCACACCATCACAAACCTATTTCATCAGTAAAAGAACGTCTTCTTTAATTGATGCTGCTGGTAACAGCACCGATCCTTTGTTGCCCACAGCTACGGCACGAGCCCTGGAGCCTTTGCGTGTATTGACCAATTATCAGGAAGCGGCTGCGGCATCACAAGGTGTTGATCCGGCTTCTATTGTTTTGTCATGGACCATGACCACTCAATCAATCACTCCGGTTCTGTCAGTGGTTAAAAATATCACAGGACCTGGTGCCTCAACCATCGCACCTACCGGATTGAATACTTCTGCCGTTGGTGGTTTTGGTCTGGCAGATATTTACATGGGTGTCATGAGTTCTCCGTATTATTTGACAGCACCTTCGCAAACCAATCCTTTGGCGCCTTTGAATGAATTCTGGAAGGCGGCGCCGGGTGCTTATGTGGCCCCCTTTGATGCAGCAGGTTTAGACCCAACTTCTACCAACTTGACTTTGGCCAATCCAATTCCAGTTGCCACAGGGATGCAAAACCTGCCGGTTTTGATGACTGTTCCAAATGCGAACTCAGGTCACACCAAACCAGAGGCTGGTTGGCCTATCATGATTTTCCAACACGGTATCACCCGTAACAGAACAGATATGCTGGCAGTTGCTGACACCATGGCCTCAATCGGTTATGCAGTGGTGGCCATTGATTTACCATTACATGGTGTAACAACCACCGATGGCAGCAATCCTTTCTACATTGAAGCAACGCCTTTTGCGCCAGTGTCAAATGAAAGAACCTTTGATCTGGATTTGATCAACAACACCACCGGTGCGCCGGGTCCTGATGGTGTGGTCGATTCTTCTGCAGCACATTACATCAATTTGTCAAACTTGTTGGTTTCAAGAGACAACATCAGACAAGGTGTTGCTGACTTGTTTACCTTGACAGAAACCATTCCATTGATGGACATTGATGGTGACAGTGCAGGTGACTTCAATGAAGCCAACATCACTTATACCGGTTTGTCTTTGGGTTCCATCACAGGTGTTAATTACCTGGCCTTTGATCCAAACGTACAAAGTGCGGTTCTTTCGGCACCAGGTGGTGGTATTGCCAATTTGTTGATTGGTTCACCGACCTTTGGCCCAAGAATCATTGCCGGTTTGGCTGCTGCAGGCGTTCAGCAGGGTACCACCGAGTTCAATTTATTCGTGCTGGCTACTCAAACAGTTATTGATGCGGCAGACCCGGTTAACCTGGGTGCCAATGCCACATTGCTGAACAATGTATTGGTTCATGAAATTTTGGGTGATCAAGTGATTACCAACACCGTTGCAGGAGCTCCGTTATCAGGTACCGAGCCTTTGATGGCGGTTATGGGTTTGACTTCCTACTCTGAATCAGGATTTGATCCAGCTGGTATTGATGGTGCTGTCAGATTTACAGCAGGAGATCATG
>JAGRJR010000221.1 GCA_020442635.1 Lysobacterales bacterium | reverse complement strand
ATAGATAACCGTGTGAATGCAACAACTTCACAGGTTGATATTTCTGGTCTTAGCACAGGGACTTATTTGATGAAGGTTACTGTGAATGGTGAGACAGGTACTTATAGAGTACTGAAACAATAATTTTATTAATTAAAGAATAAAGCCGCCCGCACTCGTGGGCGGCTTTTTATTTTATATAAAGTTGCTATATGTAATTTTTATTTATATTTTTTTTGATTTAGGATGTTTTTTGAATATCTTTAACGTACTACAACTAAAACTTTTATATTAACTTTTAAACCTAATTTTATTATGAAAAAAATTACAATATTAATTTTTATGGGCATTTGTTCTATTTGTTTTAGCCAAAACAAAGCAACTAATGCCCCTGCGGATCAATTTTCGCAAACTGTCCAACTTCCTGCGGCTTATTATAATTCCACAGGGACATCAGTAGGAGAAACTACTGGAATAGCTTCCACAATTGAGAGAAATGATAATTTACGTGTTCCTTTTACCGGAACCTATTATTTCCAATCTCCAGATGCAATTGTTTATGACAACGGCCCCTACTTTAATGTAGCTGGTCCTCCAGACATTAGCTTCTTGCAAGATGCTTCATTGGGAATGAGCTTGTATGGATTTGGCGCTCAATTCACTGCTGGTAACAGTATGGCAGATGACGTTGTTCTTACCGATGACTATGATATTACTTCAATTGACGTTTTTGCTTATCAAACAGGATCTACTGCTCCATCTATTAATGCATTATACTTGCAGGTTTGGGACGGTGACCCAAGTGGGGGTGGTGCTAGCGTAATTTGGGGAGATCTAACTACGGATATTCTTGATACAGCTGTTGCAACGGATGCTTTTAGACAATTGGAAAGCGCGCCTGGTGATACCTCAAGAGAAATCCAAAGAGTTACTGCCAATACTACTGGATTATCACTAACTGCCGGCACTTATTGGATTGAATATTCTTTTGAAGGTACCGGTGCTTCAGGACCTTGGGCTCCTCCTATTGTAATTACAGGAAACGCTACTACAGGGAATGCACTTCAAAACCAATCAGGTCTTTGGGTAATTGCCGAAGATGGTGGAACGTTTACACCTCAAGGTATGCCTTTTGTAATGTATGGTGATCTTATAGGAGGTGGTACCGCATGTAATGAGTCCAATCCATCAAACGGATTTGAAAATGGCTATACTTCTTCAATAGATACCCTCCAACGTGTAGCTGCTGATTTAACTGTAGCAACTGGTGATAATATGAGCTTTAACAAAGCAACTGCCAACTTTATAATGCCCGATGGTGATACAATTTTATCTGCTGATGTTACTGTATATGCTGATGACTTTGGAGGACTTCCAGATCCAGGAAATGTAATAGCTTCTCAAACTGGTGTTGTTCCAAGTTCGCAAACAGTAATCGGTGATTTCCCTGCAGCTTCAAGTCTTGATGTTACTGAAGTTGTATTTGATCTTGCTCCGATTGCATTGGCTGGCCAAGCTGCATTTCCAACAACCTATTGGGTAGATATCAATGTTACTACTTCTGCCGGTACTGGTGGTCCAGGTTATTGGGAA
>JAGRJR010000220.1 GCA_020442635.1 Lysobacterales bacterium | reverse complement strand
TACAGTTATGGCGCGGGTAATGAGAAGCTAACGCGCAAGAACATTGAGAATGGTGAGGAGGTTTTGACCTGGTATGTTGGGAATGTTGAGATCATCACCAAAGATTGGGAGAACGGTGTACCGGGCTCGATCAAGTCCAAACGTTATGTCAGTGATGCCGTCATCACACATTATGGCCCAGAGATCATCGATGTAGAGTTTTTGCATAAAGATCATTTGGGCAGTACCCAGGTGGTATCGAGGCACAATGAAGTTTATACGGGTTACACGGGTGTCTATCATGTGTCCTATGATGCCTTTGGTAAAGTCAGGGGTAATACAAGTCCGCAATACAAGACCAGTTCCTTACCGATTACCTCCGTGACCAACAAAGGCTTTACCGGCCAGGATCATATCAGTGAAATGGGCCTGATTAACTTCAATGCCCGGCTTTATGATTCAACCCTTGGAATGATGCTGCAAGCTGATACCATCGTTCCAGATGGTCCTGTGGTTGACTCATTGAACCGCTATGCTTATGTGTATAATAATCCATTGAGTTATACGGATCCGACGGGGCATGCGCCCGATAATGCCTGGGATCCCTGGATTGATTTGCGTAGGGCTGCCGAGCGGAGAAATGAAGCTCGTCAGAAATTCAATGAGTTTATGGGCGATATGGGTTATGGAAACCTTTCTCACTCCAGATTCACCAGAACCTCATCGAACAATGGTCAGAACGAACGCAATGACCTGCCTGCTGGTGTGAGTCAAGGTGGGTTTGAGAATGGGGATGTGGCTGGAGGTTTTTCGAAAAAGTCATCTAATGATGTTGAATTAGTTGGTTCGGGCCCTGGAGGAAAAAGTGATAAAGCAACGATTCCAGCAAATATTTCTGTTGAAAAAGATGGTTTTAAAACAATGGCAGATGTGGCTAAATATATTACAAGTAAATATGGAAATGATGTTGTAACGAATCGACAAGAACTGCAGACAGCAATTGTAAAGATTGGTAAAAATAATTATGGTTATCTAACTCCGGGTTGGGGGCCTGTTGATGCTAAGATTGTTGATGTCGGTGACCTTTATGATGCATATAAAAATACTGGGTTTAGTATTATGTCTTGGATGCATGGTCATTTTGATAATCAATTAAATTTTTCAGCACAAGATTTTGCAAGTGCTTGGCATCCCGACACAAAAGTGGTGCGAAGAAAAACATTTCTTGTAAATAGAAAACTTGAAACAAAGGTACTTAATAATTTACATTTACATAGAGCAATGAAAAAACTTAGACGATCGAGAAAAGGAAATGTTGGATTTTCTGATTTGCAGATATATTACAAGAAAAAAGGGTTGCCTGGAGATAAACTATGAATTTAAACAGAGCAGTAATTTTCATTTTAACTACTTTAACACTATCTTCTTGTTCAGTGAATAGTGATGAAAATGTCAGACCAATTACAACTAACCCTTTTCTTGAAACCAAAAAATGTTATTTGGTCATGGGTAATTTAATTGAGGAGTGGAAGAAATATGGGGGTGGGTATAAAAAATCTATTAAAACGATTAGAGAGCAAATCAGTAATGATCATAATTCAA
>JAGRJR010000021.1:6684-41988 GCA_020442635.1 Lysobacterales bacterium | reverse complement strand
TTCAAAACTGCAAGAACCACATTGATTGATCTGGCCGCCAAACAATTGCCTATCAATACCATATCCCCCTATCAGGGTAAAGGTGGCATCATTAAATCCAGTCACTTCTTTGGACGCCAAGTCATTCTGGATAAATTGGAACAGCAATACAACAGTAATTTCCTCCTGGTGGGTGGACGGCAGTTGGGTAAAACCAGCCTATTAAAAGCCTTATATCGTAAATTGAATAACCAGACCAATAACCATTGTCTGTACTTATCCTTGTCTGATGAGCGTTTGTTACCTAGGTTGGCTTACCAGGCAAAAATCAGTGCATACAAAAATCTCGATGATTTAACACAACAAATTAAAAGAACATACCCACAAAAAAAAATACGCCTGCTCATAGATGAATCTGATTTATTTATACAAGCTGAAATTAACACGGGATATGAGTTATTAAACCAGGTCAGAAGAGTGGCTGAAAATGGCACCTGCCAGTTTATCTTTGCGGGTTTCTGGGAGTTGTATGCCAATGCTGTGCTTGATTACCATTCACCATTGAGAAACCTCGCACATTCAATCACAGTTGGCCCCTTAGAGGCTCAACCAGCTACGCAGTTAATACAGCAACCCATGAGCATGCTAAGACAAAAATTTGCTTCACAGCATATTATTGAAGACATTTATCAAAAAACTGGTGGCCGGGCTAACTTGATAAACCTGGTTTGTGAATATTTAGTAGAACAATTAACTGATCATCGACAAGTTATAGACACCGCCTTGGTCGAGCAAGCCTATCAGTCAGATCAGGTTCAGGATGCTTTACAGGGCTGGTCTAACCTCACTTCAGAGACCAAAGCCAGCGCTTTGGATCGCATCATTGTTTATCTGATGTTCATGCAGCAATCCATTGACTTGAAAATGATTAATCTGATACTACAACAACACACCCTGAGTTATAACCCCGAACAACTTAAACAATCCCTGCAAAGACTCCGTCTTGCACACATCATTTACAAAAATAAGGAAAAATACCAATTTGCGGTACCACTTTTTACCCAACAACATGATGCCAAAGAAGCCAAAGTGCTACTCCAACAGGAAATCCAATTTCTGACAAGTTGACAAAACGTCAAGTTTCACTTTTTGACACTGGACACATTGACCAAGACGTGATGTGAGCCATTCTTTACAATGCGTCTATATTGATTGGAATCCTGATATGAACGTCTTTAATTTTTACCGTTCAATGAGCATCGTTGACAAAAAAACCATTGCCTTGCTTCTGACAGATTATCAAACCTGTCTGAATGTAAAAGCTACAGCATATAAGAGTCCACATGCTGAAATATTGTCGTTACTCATACAAACAACCGCACAAGACTTGGGGATCAGTGATATCAAATCAGATAAAAACAAGCAGCAGTGCATTGTTACCTTTACAGAAGGTGAAAAATACCAACGCTGGAAATTCGAAGAAGCCACCGACATCCTATCTGCGAACTTCCTTAATCATGCTTTAGAGTACGTTGCCAACAAAGCCAATGGCCGTTTTTTCTATATGTATCGTGAAGATACCCTGCGGTGTTACTTGTTCATTCCCAACGGTTTATTCAGAGCTTCGAATACAGTCTGATTTTTTAAACTTTGACATTTGATTATTACCCATAAAACAATTTAAAAGAGAAAACTAACATGAAAACAACACTTATTTGTATCATCACCATTACTGTCTTGCTCTTAGCAGCCTGTCACCAAAGACAGCCCTTCCTAACCACGAAAAAAATTGAAGCAATCAATAAAGAAGTTAATGCGGCAATCAAGCAGGGAGACTTAAGCGTTTTGGAACAATACCTCATAGCTGATACTGAAATTTATATCGACCTTGATCCTGATCCCACAACAGGCGTCAAAAAAATTGATTATAGTGAGTTCAAAAAACTGGCTCAACTCAGCATCTCAATGTTGGACAACATGGACATTGAGGAAGAAATCATCTCCATTGATTTGGATGACAGCAATGACCAGGCCACCTTGAAAGTGAAAGCAAAAGTTCGAACGACCATGTTAGGCATGATCATTAGCGAAGAATCAACTTCTACCACAGTGTTCGGTGTCATCGATAACGAAATCAAAATTCTAAAAATCAGCGATGAATTAATTACATTGAAAACTGAACAAATCACTGAATAAAACAAGCGAGATCTCTGCATAAGTCGTGAATCAAGCAAAAAAGTCTAAAAGCCTAAATTTCGGCGTCAGAAAGCTTAGCAACAGCACGCCATTACTTATGCTTCCTTTCTTGAACTTTAGACTTTTAGTTCTTTTTTACAATGACCCAGACTTATGTAGAGGTCTCAAGCATGAAACCAATTTAATACTAAATAACTTATCGGAGAACACATGTTAAAATTTAAAGTAAAAGACAGTACCCATCAAGCCATCTCAGTCATCAGCAAATACCTGTGTATATTAGGTTTCATTGGTGCAGTTGGATTCTTTGGTTTCACCATGGTTAAGAATTACCAGGAAGCCAAAACAATTTTGTCAGATGCGGTGGTTCTGGATGCTGAGGTCACACTGGATGATGTGGTCTACGAAAAAGGCAGAAAAGGGCGGAGTAAAGCAACGTATCACTTTTCTTACCACTATGAAGCAGGAGGTAAAAATTACAACAAATCATTCACCACCAGTGAATCTAATGCCAATAAATACATTGACTCTGAATCTGTTCAAATTGCTTACTCAAAAGCAGACCCAACATTATCAGGTAAAGTTGAACAATTGGAAAAAAACAGCAGCATAGGAAGTCTATCCTGGCGAGGTATTGTGGCTTTCTTTGGCTTGATGTTTTTAGCAGCTGTTGTTTATGGCTTGATCACATCGGTATTGTTTATCAATAAGGACAAACCTGAAGAGGACGATTAAACCATCACCTTGTAATAAAAACTTGAGGTTTGGTTAACAACACCCGTTTCGATCAAGGCAAGCAGTCAAATCATTCATCCTATTTAAAACCTTGTTAACAGCTGCTTCACTTGAATGAATAACCAAACCTCCTATTTTTATCGTTCTTATCATGCACCCAACAAAGGCAAATGTTTGATTTTGTGGTAACGCAATGACAATGAAACACAATGCCTGAATGCTTGCCAGTTAACCTCCTTGCCAAACTGAAACACCATAGCCCTGTTTCCTTCAAAAGTAAATTCATCTCTGTACAATTCCCGAAATGTTTCCACCAATGAGGTTTGACAATTAAAGTAAACCACATATTGTGCAGGAGACTTGGCTTTCCAATCGAACCGAATGGTACTGCCCTCTTTACAAACATAGCTAGGCTCTCCCCACTTCAGCGTTTCTTCAACATCCAGATCACATTCTCTCGCTGCCAATAAAATATGCTTCCTGATTTTTTTCAAGGCATTAGCTGCTGGAATTGGATAAGTATAAAATTTTTTATTTACTGATGGGTTCATGATTAACTTTTTCTGGTTGTGCAGATATTTGAACACGATTGACAAGTGATACCAAAACAAAACTTAGCAGCATCAATAAGTACCACGAAACCAACTTTGATAACGAAACCATTTGCCATTCATCGGTTTGATTCGGATAAACCCAGGTACTGGTGTAAGTACCCACATTCTCGGCCAACCAAATAAATAAAGCCACTAACAGCCAGCCAGCAAGTAGTGGCATATGTCTATACTGACGCCAAACCTTGAAATAGATTTGAGTTTTGAAAAGAAGCATACTCGTTACACCCAACAACACCCAACGAAAATCCCAAATAAAATGGTGGGTAAAGAAATTCAAATATATCAACAACACCAACACCAACGTGAGGATTTTTTCTGGATAATGTTCATACTTGAACTCAAAAATGCGCCAGGCACGGGTGATATAGCTACCAACAGCACTGTACATAAAACCGGTAAACAAGGGGACATTGCCGATTCCAAAAACATAAGCCTCTGGATAAGACCATGAGCCAATGGTATCTGATGTTTTGAACAGCTCCATAATCGTTGCCACCACATGAAAAATCACTATGACGACCGATTCTTTGAGAGTTTCAAGTTTTGTAACCAGTAACAACACTTGAAAAACAATGGCAGCCAAGAAAATAAAATCATAACGATGAAGGCTTTCAAGAGGATACCAGTACTTGGTGACGATCATCACCAATAACAAAAATCCACCAAACAAGCATGCATAAGCTTGTTTGATACCAAACACCCAAAATTCATAAATAAAATATTTTATTGCCATCTTTTTTCCGTTCTGTTATCGATCCACCATCACAGCATAAGTGATAACTCAGGCAAAAATATGTCTTTTTTATGGCAATAAAAGAGTGAATGCCATTTACAATTTTACAAATAACAGAGGCGTTGATGTCTTACAAACCCTAAGCTATTCTAGGAAAATATTTCACGAAAACTGTGCGCGAACTTTACCCATCAATTGATCAAATTTAGCTTGCATGTCAGCATCAACCTCTTGAGGATCAAGTTTTAGGATCAGCTTAGCCAACTGTAAAATTTCATGGCGATTACTCACACCTTCTTGGGTGGCTTTGTCTATAATTTGACAGACATCAGAGGCGGCTATCGATGGCATACTGTTTTCTAAGACCTTGTGAGAAGACTGTTCAGATAATGAATTGGCTGTTTTCATGAAATATCCCTCATACAAACTATTGTTATAAACATGCCACCATAATACCAAGGGCTAAAGATTTGAATTTAAGCAGTCCATCACAAAACCACTGATTCATTCCAGAGGCCAATCATTAAATCATTTCTACTTAGTTGCCCCTGAAAAAATTCATCCTGGCATTTTTCAGTAAGGTTCAAAAAAAACTTAACCGTTAAAGTGTGATTTAACTGATGTTTTTTTACCTTACTCTAACGATCAGAAAAATACACTTTTCAAGAATTTGCTTATCGGTGAACTGGGTGGTCGTTGTACTGTTGGTGAGTGATATCAGGTAGTTAAGGTCAATAATCCAAAGCATGATCATATTGCACCAAGTCACCCACAAAATCGCCGTCTGATTGAACCATGAAGCAGAACCAGACCTAAGGATATGCTTTATTATGAAGACTCTTCTGGCTTGACTAACCACACTTCTGTGCGGTTGTTCCGATACACCCCATGAGAGTCATTATTACTGTCGATAGGCATTTGTTCACCAAAAGCGGCTACTTCGACATTTCGAACACCTCTTTGCTTGAGTTCTAAAGCCAGTAATTTACTGCGCAACAAAGCACGATTGCGATCCATAACCTCATCATTAGATTCCCCTGCCGAAAAACCAATCAAGCGTATTTTTTCATAGGTTTGCGTGCTTAAAAACGCGACCAAATTTTCAATATCCTGAGCGGATTTATTGTCAATTTCAGCACGATCAGCACGCATTCTGAATGTCATTGACAAACGCTCAGCATGTTTAATCATTTTTTGATATTCCGAGGGAAACTCAGAAATATCATTGGGGAGTTGTGTGGTTATTTTTTGGGCAATAAAGTTTTCTTTTTCTGCCAGTTGCTGTCCAGCACCCGACACACTATAGTTTATAAAGTCGATGAGGTAAGGATTGGTCGTTTTGTTTTTGTTGGTATACAAATACAACCTACGACTAAGTGGATAATCTTCTGAGCTGATGGTAAATTGATTGGGTATAATGGCAGGCAGACCCGTGTCTGCAGCCACCCGTAAAATCATATCGTTGGCTGCATAAGCCAATCCCGAAAAGCCAATGCCTGAACGATCGTTTCTGACCGCATTCACCAATTCAGCGTTGGATTCAAACCGTTGAGACTTTGCCAGGTCCAATTTGAATTTCTCAAGAATCAGGGTTTTGAATGTATCAAAAGTCCCTGACTGATTATCCCTGGCATAAAGATTAATGGTTCCGGCTTCGCCTTGCAGTTGAGACCAGTCGGTAATTTTCCCAGAAAAAATTTCAGCCAACTGATTAACCGTGATGTTTTGTAACGGATTGTCAGGATGAACCACTATGGCCAAACCATCTAAGGCAACGATATGCTCACTTTCAGGTTTGGTCATGTCTCCATTTTCAATGATTAATTTCAGATTTTCTTCATGTTTAATCGGACGAGATGACATCGCAATATCCGCAGTTTGATTGATTAATGATTTGAAACCAGTGCTTGAACCGTGTGCTTTTATTTCGATAGCAACCACTTCATTAAGATGAGGTAAATACCCAATTACCTGTGATTCATTCAATTGTTTCAGCGGCTTGGTGATGGTTGCTTCTGCACCCAGTTGTTGTAAAAAAGAAGCAGCCATTGCTGGAATTAACTTACCACCTATAGTGTTTGAACCATGTAAACGCAAAATGATTCGTGGCTCTATTTTCAATAAATCAATGGAAACCCTATTTTTATAAGCATCATACCCCCCTGTCTTGTTTTCTGTTTCTATAACAGCAGCAGGTTTATTGACATCATTTCCTGGTACAGGATCAATGGCTTGTTCATTATAATGGAGCAAATAAAATGCAATTGAACCCAAAATAACAGTGAGAACAATCAACCCATCAAAAATATAATTCTTAAAGTTCATGCGACTGCCTATATGCAAAAAAATCTTCCGCATATTGTCGATGTCAGAAATTACACAAGGATGACAATTTACCGTTAAAACTGACCATCTAAAATATTAATTGCAACAAAGCACATACAGCAAGTGTTTCTATATTCTTGGTTTTTCTTATTATGTTCAACTGTTAGAATGCTTTCTTTTCAAAATGATAAATCATGAACATCAATTGGGTTAGACAACAGTTCCCTGCATTAAGCAAACAAGAAAACATGGTGTTTATGGACAATGCCGGTGGTTCACAGACAGTGGGCTATGCCATCGATGCCATCACCGAGTATTTGACCCATTATGATGTGCAATTGGGTGCCAGTTATGCCACCTCAGTATCAGCTTCCGAGAAGCTAAACCAAGCCACCCAAAACATCCAAACCTACCTCAATGCAAAACATGTGGAAGAAGTGATTGTTGGCTCCAGCAGTACGGCTTTGGTCAGGATATTGAGCCTGTGTTTGGCACAACAATGGCAGAAAGGCGATGAGGTCATCATCACCGATGTTGATCATGAATGTAATCGGGCCGCCTGGCTGGAACTACAAAAACAAGGCATTGTGATCAGACAATGGCAAATTAATCCAAACACTTTGGCACTTGAGACCGATGAACTTTTGGCTTTGATGTCCGAGAAAACCAAACTGGTTTGTTTTACTCACGTTTCTAACATTTTGGGCAGCATCAACCCCATCAAACAATGGACAGAACTGGTGCATCAACAAGGCGTCAAGGTGTGCGTGGATGGCGTGGCTTATGCGCCACATCGTTTGATTGATGTTAGGGATTGGGATGTTGATTTTTACTTTTTCAGTACCTATAAAACCTTTGGCCCACATCAAGCCGTACTGTACGGCAAACGTGATATTCTGAAATCCTTGCCCGGCTTTAACCACGATTTTATCCAAACCTCGCCGTATAAATTCCAACCCGGGAATGTCAATTACGAACTGTGCTATGCCATGAGTGCAGTGGTGCAGTATTTATGTGATTTAGGCGCTGACCAAACTGATGCTGAAATCAATCGAAACAACCTCACACAGGCTTACCAACAAATTGCTGAATACGAAGCGGGTTTGCTGCAACCCTTGTTGGATTTCCTCAACTCAAAACCCCAAATTAAAATCATCGGCAACGCACAAAGCAACCCCAAGCAAAGAGTTGCCACCCTGTCCTTTGTGCATGACAACATCGATTCAATAACAATCGTAGAACAAGTCGACCCACACCACATCGGCATCCGCTATGGCGATTTTTACGCCGTGAAATTAATCGACCATTTAGGTTTAAGGGAACACCAAGGCGTGGTGAGAGTGAGCTTGGCACATTACAATACTGTTGAGGAAGTCGATGGGTTGATTCATGTTTTGGATACAATGATTTAATCTAAGGATTGTGTGCTTGACTAATTTTATACACTTTTTCCGTTACGCCACACTCACCTGAATTTTGTGGACGAAGCGAGTAAAATCTCTGTGGGAGGAGAAGTTTTTAATACACTAACATTCTATTCTTGTGACAACCTCAATCATTTCAATGTAATGGTTCTCGTCAACTTCCTGAAGCCACTTAAAAATATTTGAAATAACATTTTGGCTTTCACCTAAAAGATTTTCTGATAAGTCTTCATTAATTTCAATAACAGCACTATGTGAATATTTGTTTATGAAACGATATATCTTTTCTTTGGTAGTTTCATCTGTGATTTCGCAACCCGTCAAGCCACAACTCATAAGCTGTGACATATCACTTCGATGCTTTGGAAACTTGAAGCTAAAAAATGACTCAAGCAGTTTCCTTGCGAGATTCGCTGTTAAAAAAGCTTCATCACGTGACAGTGTGGGGTTATCCTTGTAGGCATAAAGTTTTGAAAATATATAATGGTATTCTGAACTGTAATTAATCAGACTTGAATCCGCATCTTTTAATGTAGATTGACGTGGAACGACTGTTGAGGACTCAATTGTATAAAAGAACGCATTTGGATCTTTGGGTGGTTTCTTTCTTCGTCTATTCCTATTTACACCTTCGAACCAATCACGGATTAATTTAAAGTAAGTAAAGTTGTGCGTAAGTACAAATAGTTGCTTTGCATTACCACAATTGCTACGAAGAAACGAATACGCATGAAATAGATGGTTCGAGTCAAAGCTTGAAACAGGATCATCGACAACAACGATAGTATTTTCCATCTTGTTATCGTTTTCTTTCAACTTGGTTATGAAATAAACAAACGCGATAGCCGTTTTTTCGCCTTCGCTCAAGTTTCCTTCTACCGGAACGGAATCGTTCCGCAAAATTTCGTACCCTTTTTTATCCGGATTGAATCGGAGGGTTAGTTCACTGCGTCCAAGAAATTTATGAAGTGATTCATTAAATTGGTCAGCGCCCACGCCTTCATTTGATAGTGAATCTTCAAGCGTTCGGATTTCTTTGTTTCTAGTGTTAATTGTTGATTTTAGCGTTCCATTTGCAGTAGTTCGATCAACGACTTCTTTTTTCTTATCGTGATACCCGAATGATTTCACTTCAGTAGTCGCATAGTGAAGTTCAAGTTGCTTTTTAGCTTTATTAGTTTCTTCTTTGAAATTTCCTGACTTGTGATTGTGCTTACAAACAGCTCCGTCAATAGCAGTCATAGCATCGTTAAACGCATTCACGGATAATTCACTGATAACTTCAATCATTAGAACGGTTTCAAGTGGATTAGCTGTCTTGTCTTTTAATGCATTGTGCCAAACCTTAATTTCTTCGTTCAGGTCTGTGATTGCTTTTTCCAACGCCGTACATGCTTCGTTGTACCCATTTTTGAATTCGTCGTAAAAATCACTTGCTGCAGGTAACGTTGGGGGCTGAACATATTGACCGGCAAGCCAGTCATCAGCACTTTCAAGCCGGGCTTGAAAAGCTTTGTAATCGTCATTAAAGTGAGCTTCAAGTTTTTTAGTGCGTTCTTCAGTAATGGTGTTACCACAAAATTCACATTCGTTTGTGTCGTGGCGCTTATGAAGGTCAAGACCAGTTTCAACCCAGGACTTTATATCACCATAATCAACAAGCCGCTGAATAGTTTGGCTGACCACGCTAGTATTCAAAAGGTCGTCAAGTCGTTCCTTAGCTTTGGTGAAAGTATCTTGATTAATAGCGCGTTTATTAAAGGTGATCGGGGACTTTTGATCAGGCTTCGCAGCATTGGTTAATTCAACAATCTTTTGATCATCAAGAAGTGAATCGTCCGACTTACATTCTTCAAAGTGGTCTTCTATAAACTTTCCAAATTTACGCTTATCGTAGTTAAGGTAGTAACTGTCTGTCGTATCAATGGACTGAAGACTTGTCTTCATGTATCGCGCGCTATAGGTTTCAAACTTTGAAACAGCGTCATCAAGTTTTCTTATTGCTTCAGCTTCTATGTCGTGCGCTTTGCTATCGACTTCCTGTTCTTGTTTCAATTTTTCTAGTTTTTTACGTTCTTCAATCTTTTCTTTATCAACAAGCAATATGCTTTTTACAACGCTATTCCATGAAATATTTTCGTTAATAAAGTCATGGTTAAAGGTGTAAATGTTAAGGTCACAATCCGCCACGTTCGCTTGTGTGATTGTCGTGCCACTATCTACGCTTACAGTGAATTCTGAAGAAGGAAATTTACTTGAAGTAGATTTGTTTTCGATGCACCGAAACACACTCGAAAGCGTGGTTTTTCCGCTTCCATTCCACCCATAGAATAAATTGTATTTTCCGAAATCTTTAGCATTGCTGTTCGTATGATCTTGGAAGATACCGAATTGCTTTAGTTTCTGTATATTTTTTATTGACATGGTATCCCTAACCTCAAAATTTTTCAGCCTATATTTGCATACCACAATTTATCATAATTGCATATTTGCAATATAATAAAATTGTGTTTTTAAAGTGTTGATTTTCACGTTATTTATATTCACGTCTTTTTTTAGAGGGTAGAACCTTAAAAAAATAATGCGGTAAGGGTTTTATAGTTTCTTAAAAGCCTGCTTTAATCGTTTGACTGAGACCTTTTGTTTGGTGCCGAGGCTTTGGGCGAACAGGGAGATGCGCAGTTCTTCAAGCAGCATCAGGAAATCCTGGTGCTCCTCGGTGAATTCGTCTATTTGGTTGCAGTAGTCGTAAAAGGGTTTGCTGACTGAGGACAACTCTTTGAGTTTTTCGGCTTCTTTTTGTGGTGAATGCAGGGCGGTTTCAATCCGCATTTTCAGACCATTGAAATAACGTGGGTAGTTGTCCAAATCACTCAGGCGCAGGTGATGGACAAAATCGGCATAGACCAGATAGTCCAGCTGATATTGCATGTCGTTGTAGCTGGCTTCGGTGAACATGTCGCTTTTTTCTTCGACCAGTTGCCAGACTTGATACCACTGTTCGACCATCGGTCCTAATTTTTGTGACCAATCATAGGCGGTTTTATACAGGTTTTTATTGAGCTTATCGGCCAGTTCATCGAATTGTTGTTGGTTGCTAACAAAGCCAAAGATGATGATTTCCTTTTCCACCAAAGCATCCAGTAATTCATCAATCAGTTTTTGTCCGCTTTCCAGCGCGTTCCAGGCCATTTCGGCTTTGAGGCTGATTTGAACTTTTTGTGCGTTTTTAACAATCTTCGGGTATTTCAGATTCAATAAGCGTTTGATGCCCTGCTTGTGTTTAAGTTTGGCTTGATGGGCTTGTTCGAACAGTCGCAAACCCACACTTTGTCCCTGATCAACAATGGCCTGAAACGCTGGCAGGCCGTTTTCCAATTGTACTTGTTGTGCAATTTCACCAAAGACCCAATCTTTGGCGCCATCAATTTTCTTGGCTTTTGAGGCGGTTTTCTGAAAACTTTTATTGGCCTGTCGACTGAAATCATCCACCAAAGTATCGAAATTTCGACTGGTTTTAAGTACCTTACCTTGGTTGTCATACACCACAAAGCGGAATTTAAGGTGATCATCCAAAGTGGTTTTTTGCCAATCTTCAAGCCCGGTTTGCAAGCCGTTTTTTCTGAACACAATTTTGACCAATTGCTGATAAAAGTCTTGGGCATGATCCAAAGACTCGCTCAAAATTTCTGCGTATTCCTTGATCGGGAATAAACCTCGGCGGATGCTTTTGGGCAAACCCTTAATCAACATTTCTATTTTTTCCGGTAACAGACCTGGTACCAAAAATTCAAAGTCATTGGCATTCAGCGCATTAAGCCACGGCAACTCAATGTGGGCTGTCACACCATCAGTTTCGCTACCTGGTTGGAATTCATAGGTTAGTTTCAATTCCAAGTTGCGAATTTTGATGCGCTCAGGGAACAGTTGTTCACGGTCTTTAGGAACCGAACGCATATACAGGTCTTCATCGGTGAACCTGAAACCCTGATCGCCATTTTTAGCAATGAGTTTCCGTAACTGCACTTCGGAATAAATCCCAGCCGGAACCACTTTGTCGTACAGGTCATACAAGCTATTGTGATCAATCAATAAATCCTTTTTACGGTGACGGTCTTCCTCAGCCTGAATGGCGGCAATTAACTTGGCATTGTGATGAAAAAACGCCATTCGTGTGTGCATAAATTGTTCCACCAAGCCTTGGCTGATAAACAGTTCACGAGCGGTTTTGGGATCTTTTGGGCCATAGTGCATCTGGCGTTTCTCTTCTAACACCAATCCCAGCAAAACACTGCGTTGATAACCCATCACGGTGCCTTGTTTTTTTGACCAGAACGGGTCGTAATAGGATTTTTTGATCAAGTGTCTGCCCACATCAACAATCCACTTATCCTCAAGTTCTGCCACCATGCGCGCAAAAACCTGTGAAGTGTGTACAATTTGCCCAGCCAAAATCCATTTAGGCAAGCGTCCGTAAAGACCTGATCCCGGAAAAATCATGAATTTTTTATTGCGGGTGCCGAGGTATTCCTTGTCGGTCTGGTGTATGCCAATATGTGAAATAAAACCTGCCAGTAAGGCTTTATGGATTTGTTCATAATCGGCTTGTTGTTCATTCAAAATCATTTTCTGTTGTTTAACCAACTGTGTCAGTTGTCGATTGACATCCCGCCATTCCATATAGCGTTTGATAGAAATAAAGTTGTCACGGCACCATTGTTTAAAACCTTTGTTTTTAAGGTCCTTGCGCTTTATATTGAGCTGATTCCACATTTTTAATAACGCCATAAAATCAGAGCGTTCATGATTGAATTTGGCGTGGGCTTTATCAGCAGCTTGTGACCATTCCAATGGCCTTTCTCTGGGGTCTTGAATCGACAAGCCCGCCACAATAATCAACAATTCCTTTAAACAACCCAAACCATTGCCTTTAATCAAAATCCTCGCCAATTGCACATCAATAGGCAGATGCGCCATCATGCGGCCGGTTTGGGTCAATTGCTGCGCCTCATCTAAAGCCTCTAACTCAATCAACAACTGATAGCCGTCATTGATCATTTTGAAATCTGGCTGGTCGATGAATGGAAAATCGGTCAAATGACCCAGTTTTAAAATGTGCGTTTGCAGAATAACCGAAGCCAATGAGGTTCTAAGAATTTCAGCATCGGTGTGTTCAGGACGCGCTGCAAAATCCTGCTCTGAATACAAACGATAACAATGACCATCAGCGATACGTCCACAACGTCCCATGCGCTGATTGGCGCTGTCTTGCGCAATCGACTCAATTTGCAAACCCTGAATTTTACTGCGAGCCGAATAACGACTGATTCTTGCCAAGCCTGAGTCAATCACATAGTGGATGCGTGGGACGGTCAATGATGTTTCGGCCACATTGGTTGATAAAATGACCCGTCTTTTGTCACCTGGCTGAAAAATTTTCATCTGATCTGCTGCCGTTAGCCGAGCATAGAGTTTCAGTACTTCGGTGTTGGGCAAATGCTTCCTTTTGATTTTTTCTGCAGCCTCATTGATTTCACGTTCACCGGGTAAAAACACCAACACATCACCTTCCTTGCTGTGGGCAAAAATTTCATCAATGGCTCGGATGATCCCTTCATTGAGCTCGATATTATGCTCATCCAAGGGGCGGTAATGGGTGGTGACCGGAAAGGTTCTGCCACTGACATTGATGATGGGCGCACCATTAAAATGTTTGGAAAATTTATCGGTATCAATCGTTGCTGAGGTGATGATGACTTTTAAATCCTTGCGCTTTTCAATCAGCTTTTTGATGAAACCCAGTAAAAAATCAATATTTAAACTTCTTTCATGCGCTTCATCGATGATGATGGTGTCATAGTCATTAAGCCACTTATCACGCAAGGTTTGCTGCAACAAAATACCATCAGTCATAAAGCGGATGTAACCATCCTGGCTATATTTTTCATCAAACCTGACTTGATAACCGACTTCTTTACCCAACGGTGTATTGATTTCATCGGCCACCCTTTGTGACACTGATTTAGCGGCTATTCTTCGAGGTTGGGTACAGGCAATTTGGCCGGTTCGACCTAATCCAGCTTGTAAACAAATTTTGGGTATTTGCGTGGTCTTACCAGAACCTGTTTCACCGGCAATGATCGTAACTTGGTTGTCCTTGATGGTTTGATTGATTTTTTCAGCTTGTTGGCTGATGGGTAAATCAACTTCGAGGGTAATGTCAGGTATGTTGTTTATACGAGTTGCAAAACTCTGCTGTGCTTTATTCACCTCATCAAGAGCTTGTTGTAAAACCTTGGGGTTCTTCTTGGCGCGATGCAGTTTTGACTTCAGCCGAATAAAGTCACTGTTGAGCATATGCCCTGACATTTGGATAATCAGTTGATCAATGTCAGCTTCCATGGCCCAAACCACCCGAGTTCTCAGGCTTTTGGCTGAGGAAATTCTTTGATATACAGGTCTTGTTTAGCGTAAGGAATTTCAATACCCGCTTCATTAAATGCATCGTAAACTTGCATGTGTAGCTCGTGGCTAATTCTGCCCCGCAATACGGGTTCAGGAATCCAAACTAGCAACTCAAAATCCAACGATGAAGCGCCAAAGGCACGCATCCGAACTCGAGGTACTGGGTTATCTTGCACCACATCCGGGTTGTTTTTCGCCACCTGCTCCAACACCTGACAAACTTTTTTGACATCAGTACCATAAGCAGCACCTACCTTGATCCTGATGCGACTTTTTTCCCAACGACCACCACTTTCATTGATGATTTTGGCATTACCTATGACGTTATTTGGAATGGTAATTTCAACATCATCACGGGTCAGCAAACGGGTTGAGCGCATTCCTACATGCGTCACCATACCCCGTTCCCCAGAGTCTAGATTGATAAAGTCTCCTACTTTATAGGGTGTGTCTGCAATGATGAAAAAACCCGAAAACAAATTAGCCAATGTATCCTTGGCCGCAAAACCCACTGCTATACCAAGAACTCCTGCCGATGCCAACCATGCGGTAGGGTTGATACCCCATATAATCAACAAGATGTATGAGCCCAATCCAATCAACAGAATTTTACCTATCAGATCAAACAGAGGTATAGTTTTTGGTTGGATGATTTCAAACCTGTGTCGATTCCTTGATAGAGTTTCCAGCAGAATACCAAGGACTTTAAAACCTCTCATTAACCAGGTTAGTACCAGCATACTTGCCAAAACCCGGATTAAATTTCCTTCCCAACCGTCAGATAAACCTATGGTCTTAACTGCAACTCCCAAAAAGAAAAAGAAGATGGTTAAAAAGAATGGTTTTCTTAAAGTTTCTATCAATTGATCATCGACATCACTTTTTGTCCTTTTGGTTATTTGGGTGAGACTTTTATTGAAAAACACAGTGGCAATTTTAGCAACCACGTATCCCAACAGCACAATCAAACCAAATGCCAATAAAGGGATGGATTGAACCTGTTCCCAATAAGGCTGCCAAGCGTCTGGCAAATAGTCAACAAAGCTATTGATGGCTTGTGTGACATCACTAACCGGTTCACTTTGAGGACTCATTTGCTCTGCCTTTTGCATGGGTTAATCGACAAGTTTAAGGTGTGGTTTAACTTTTTTTGCAGGTTTATCTTGTTCGTTTGAATCAGTTTCCGGATCATCTGGGAAATCTTCATCCTCGATATCAAACATCATTCCCTTACCATTTTCTCTGGCATAAATGGCAGATATGGATTCCATCGGAACTATAACTGCATGTGAAACACCGGCAAAACGCGCATTCAAACTAAGAATTTCATCATCCATTTGCAAATTCTGCGTAGCGTCATAAGACACGTTCAAAACCACTTTGCCATCTTCAACCACACCATCAGGGACACGTACACCTGGATATGAGGCATCAACCACCGCCAATGGTGTCAAACCGTTGTCAATGATCCACTCATGCAAAGCCTTAATAAAATAAGGCTTAACCGAGGTCATGTCTGGATCAAAAATCAAACCGGTACTCTCTTTCTGATTCAGTGATACTTTTTTTGAATGCTTTGCTTTGAAACATACGATGTGCATAATTTCGCAACGATTTGGGCAAGGCTTCCCAGTCCAAACCATAATGTTCCAAACGCCACAAGAAAGGAATCAAATTGGTATCAACCAAAGTCATGTCAGGATTCATAAAGTAAGGGTTTTGTGCAAACAAAGGTTCAGCTGCCACCAGTTCTGAAGTTAAATCTTTAATCGCTTGCGCTTTCGCCTCACCCACTGAGTTTTCAATCTTATCCACATATTGAAACCAACCATTTTCCAAACGATAAACAGTAAACCTCAATCTTGCACGGGTCATTGGATCAGGTGGCATCAATGGCGGATGAGGATACCTTTCATCAAGATACTCTGTGATAACATTCACACCATACAGATGCATATCACGGTCAACCAAGGTAGGAATCTCAAGCTTTGGGTTGTTTGCCAATAAATCTTCTGGTGGGTCATGACGATCTACGGAAATAATTTTGCAATTGATACTTTTGGTTGCCAGCAAAAATCTAATTCGGTGCGAGTCAAATGCCTCCTTTTCCGAATAGATTGTTATGACTGATCGTCCGCGTTCAATTATAGACACCTTAATTCTCCTTTTTACTAATGTTAAAGGGTTTTTGCAAAACAATATTGCAAAAACCCTTCATGTTATCAAATTTTTGACTTTTTTAACAAGTTGTCAGTGCACATCCCTGAAATAGTTTACTTTCAACAAGTATGCCAACAAGGTAAATACAGCAAGAAATATTAAGACCCACGGTGCATACGACATGCGAATCAATTTCGCAGGTTCAGCAGAATAGTCCAGGAAATTCACTAAATCCCTGACAGTATCTTTGTATTCTTGTTCACTCATTAAACCTGCCTGAACCGTTTCAAAGCTTTTAAACTCTTTATGTTCATTACCTTTTTCATCCTGATGTACTTCAAATTCTGCCGTTCTGATGCCTTGAAGCTCCCACAGTATATGTGGCATTGAGGCATTTTCAAAGGTTAAATTATTCCATCCTGTCGGCGTGGTTGGATCCACATAAAAGTTAATCAGAAAATTATAAAGCCAATCAACACCTCGAGCTTTGGCAATCACAGTTAAATCAGGTGGAGCCTTACCAAACCATTTATTTCCTTGATCTGGAGTCATGGCAATTTCCATTTTGTCAGAGAACTTAGCGTTGGTCAGAACCAAACTTTCCATCATCTCATCTTCTGTCAGGCCCAAATCTTCTGCCACTCGATTGTAACGTTGGAAGTTCATTGAATGACAACCCATACAATAGTTCATAAAGGTTTTTGCGCCATTACGCAAGGAATCCACTGACCTGATGTTGGTATGAGCTTTCTCACCCATGTAGCTTCCACCACCTGAAGCCATCACCCAGGACGTTGACAACAGACCCAATAATATCAAAATATTCTTTTTCATCAGTGATCCTCTATTCTCTCTGGAACTTCATGGTATTTTTCATTTCGACTGTAAATAAACAGCCAAATAAAATAAAAGAAATAATAAGCAGTTAACACTTGAGCCATCAGTTTATATAGCTCAGTTGCACCTTGCATACCCAACCAACCCAGAATAACAAACGCAACAGCAAACAGACCCAACATTAATTTATAAGGCCATCTTCTGTATCTGATAGATTTTACGGGTGAGCGATCTAACCAAGGCAAGAAGAACAACACCACAATTGCTAACAACATAATCAAAGCACCCATTTGCATATCAGGAACTGCACGTAACATGGCATAGAACGGTGTAAAGTACCACACGGGTTTGATATGCTCTGGAGTCACTGCAGGATTGGCAGGCACATAGTTATCATGTTCCAGGAACAAACCACCCATATCAGGTTTCACAAATACAATGAATAAGAAAATTAGCAAGAAGACGCCCACACCGAAAATATCTTTAACAGTGTAGTATGGGTGGAAAGGAATACCATCTAATGGCTTGCCATTCTCATCTTTGTGTTTCTTGATATCGACACCTTCAGGGTTATTTGAACCAACCGCATGTAAAGCAGCAATGTGAACTACAACCAAAGCAACAATCACCAAAGGTAATGCCACAACGTGTAACGCAAAGAAACGGTTTAAAGTGGCATCAGAAATCAGGTAATCACCACGAACCCATTCAACCAGCGAATCACCAACAAACGGAACTGCGCCAAATAACTGGGTAATCACTTTAGCCCCCCAGTACGACATGTTTCCCCATGGCAATACATAACCCATAAAAGCTTCTGCCATCAAAGCCAAATAAATCACCATGCCTATCAACCACACCAACTCTCTTGGTTTTTTGTATGAGCCATACAACAAACCACGGAACATATGGAAATAAATAACAATAAAGAAAGCCGATGCTCCAGTGGTATGCAGGTAACGAATTAACCACCCCCAAGGCACATCACGCATGATGTATTCAACCATACCAAAGGCTTGTGCAGCATCAGGTTTGTAATGCATGGTTAACCAAATACCGGTCAGAATTTGATTGACCAATACCAACAATGCCAAGGACCCAAAAAAGTACCAAAAATTAAAGTTCTTTGGTGCGTAATACTCAGACAGATGGTCTTTATAGAATTGCGTGACAGGCAACCTGTCATTCACCCAACCCATGATTCCAGAACCACCTTTATTACTTGAACTTGCTATTTTACCCATTATGCTTGCTCTCCATCATTGCCGATTTCGATGGTATTATCATCTAAGTATGTGTAAGGAGGAATATCCAGATTACGGCTGGCTGGCGAACCAGCAAATACACGGCCTGAAATGTCAAAACGAGAACTGTGGCAAGGACAAAAGAAACCACCTTTCCACTCAGAATCAAATTGCTGGGGTACCAAATCAGGATAGTATTTTGGCGAGCAACCCAAATGGGTACAAATTCCAACAACCACTAAAAAGTTCTGTTTTCTGGCACGGTAAATATTATCTATATACCCTGGCTGTACGCTTGACTCCGAGTTTGGATCTTTCAATCTGTCATTGAGCGATTCCAAAACTGCTGTTTGTTTGTCAGTTCGATTAACCAGAAAAACTGGCTGGCCACGCCATAAAACATTCAGCATTTGGCCTGACTCAACTTTGGAAATATCCACTTTAACTGGTCCACCTGCAGCTTTTGCTCGCTCAGATGGCAACCAGGATTTCAAGAATGGAACAGCCGCAAATCCTGCGCCAACCACACCGACAGCACCGGTGCTCAGCAACAAAGTTCGACGACTCTTATTGACATTATCAGTCATTGAATTAACCCCTAATGATAAAAAACTCATGAGCACAAAACGCTCACAAAGTGAATCAAATAATAAAACGGCGTGATTTTACAAGATTTTAATGTTTTTTCATAGCCACGCATCCACTTAATCAACAATTTAAGCCAATGCGAATGTAAATAATCAGTCAGCAAAAATCCAATTGAACCTTTTTGAAGGCATGGCATCAAAGCACTGGACCATAAAGTTTTATGTAACTAATGGTTAATAATCTTGATTCAGCCTAATTACCCAAGATGATACCAACGTGCCACACCTTCGCCCAGGCAAAGCATAAACACTTAGAATTTTCTTAAAGATAAAGTATGACAACAATAAGCAGGCATTTGTGTATACACATGAACTAAATAGGGTCAATCGACTACGGAATTTTAATTGGGCTTTGATTACAATAGACGTTTTGTATTTTGGGTAAGCGGATGAAGGCGCATTTGGTTTTTATTTTTCGATATGTAGTAATCGGCCTGGCTTTGGGGTTTTTATATCTGATGTTTTTCAGCCCCAACAGAAATCAGATCGCCACACCCACTACACCATTTTCCTATGCATCTGCTATTGACAAAATCAACCCTTCAGTTGTCAGCATTTACACACAAAGCATTGAGCGAAACGAACATAGCAGTTCGGGCATTTCACCACAGTCACCCTATATCACAAAAAACTACCTTGGATCTGGTGTGATTGTCTCTAGCAGTGGGCACATTGTGACTAATAATCACGTCATTAAGGATGCCTCCCGGGTATTGGTTTATTTGTGGAACAGCCAAATATTCGAAGCCAGTTTTGTAGGTAATGATACGCTCACTGATTTAGCAGTCATTAAAATCAACAGCGCCAATCTAACACCAGCAGAATTTGCGGACAGTGACAGGGTTAATACTGGAGACGTGGTCTTAGCAGTTGGCAATCCTTTTGGATTGAATCAAAGCGCTTCATTGGGTATAGTTAGTGCCACTGGTCGTCGCGGATTAACTGAGAGCCAACTGGAAAACTTTATTCAAACTGATGCAGCCATTAACTTGGGCAACTCAGGTGGCGCGTTGATCAACCCTTTGGGTGAGGTTGTCGGCATAAGCACCGCCAGTTATACACAAATAGGTGCCGATGGCATTAATTTTGCCATTCCCTCAAACACTACGGTACAAATCATCAACGCCATCATTGAATATGGCAGAGTCATACGTGGTTGGTTAGGAATTGGATTTGTTCCACCAGCTGGTCATATCATCTACGGAATCCCCAAACCTGAACAAGGTATCGTTATTTCTCGTGTTAGCAATGGCGGCCCCGCTCATAAGCAGGGTCTTAAAACCCTTGATGTCATCACCCATTTCAATGACAAACCGATTAATTCTTTCGATGAATACAAACAATTGTTGCTTTCCCACACCATAGGCGACCAAATTAAACTGAAAGGGTATAACAAATCCGGCCCTTTTGAAAAAACATTAATCACCGAGCTACCTCCACAACCGTCTGAGTTTGTACCCTGATCATATGGAAAATTGGCATTGGTTCACATTTCAATGCTTAGTTGGTGGTTTTTTGTGCAAAATTTGATTAGAATTTTTGCTGTGTGAGTTATGAGCCTTCGATTAGGGAATATGAAAAGTCACTTATTTAAATGTCGTTTTGTTATTTGTCTTGCTTTGGCTCTGTCACCTGTGCTTTACGCAAAAGACCGACCCAAGATTGGGCTAGCACTTTCAGGTGGCGGTGCTCGTGGCATGGCGCACGTAGGTGTTCTCAGAGCCCTCGAAGAGAAACGCATCCCAATTGATTATATTGCAGGTACATCCATGGGCTGTATCGTGGGCGGTCTATATGCCACTGGCATGAGCCCAGATGACCTTGAATGGGCGATCAAATCTGTTGATTGGGATAATGCACTGACCACTTCAAGCAAACGCCAACTAAAAAACTATCGACAAAAACAAGAAGAAAAGGATTATTTTGCAGACATAGAAATTGGCATTTCCAAAGAAGGCGCCAAATCCGGTACTGGCCTGGTAGGTGACCATAAGGTCATGCTTGAACTTCAAAGACTTGTAGGCTCTTTTAATGAACAGGACTTCAATCAATTTCCTATTCCTTTCCGTGCCGTTACCACAGATTTGAATGCAGGGGAACCTTATGTGATTGATCATGGTGATTTGGCCATGGCGATGCGAGCATCCATGGCAGTGCCTTTGGTTATTGGCCCAGTCAAGCACCAGGATCGGATGCTGGTCGATGGTGGCATATTGAATAACTTGCCAGTAGATGTGGTCAAACAAATGGGGGCTGATATTGTGATTGCGGTCAATATTTCATCACCGCTCGCCACAGTTGATGAAAATTCCTCGGTTTTGGCCGTTACCTACCAAAGTGTTGATGTTGCCCTGGTTCAAAACACCAAGGAATCAGTTAAGTTAGCGGATATTTTGATCCAACCTGAATTGGCTGGTATTGACTCTTCTATGTTCGAAAAAGCAGCTGAAATGATTACCGATGGCTACCTAGCAACTTATCAGAACTCTGAAGCTTTAATGGCACTTGCCATTAATGAGAATGAATACATCACTCACCTGGAAAGTCGTAACTTTTTACCCAGAGACATTCCAAATAAAATTAGTTTTGTTTCATTTTCAGGTAATCAGAGAACGGCTACAGAACGACTGCAGTCTCGGGCTGAAAGTTTATTAATTGGTCAGGAGTTCAATGCCTCATTGGTACAAAAGTTTGTTGACCAGATGGTATCGACAGAAGAAGACATTCAGGTGATCACTTATCATGTTGAAGCCAAACAGGGTCATAAAGGTATTGCCTTTAAAGTCAAAGAAAAACAATGGGGGCCTGACTATCTTAAATTTGGACTTAAAGTGGCCGATGATTTTGATTCCAATACACGTATATCTCTGCTGGTAAGGCACCATCGCTACAACATTAACAGCAAAGGTGGTCATTGGGTGAATGACCTCAGTGTTGGTTCTGTACTTTCATGGCAATCCGAGCTATACCAACCGCTGGATTTTGAAAATAAGTTCTTTGCAACAGCCAATATAGATACCATCAAAGATACCCGCAGATTTTATGATGGTATTGATGCCATAGGAGAATATGATCACAAAAAATTTGGCTTTGGGATTAATCTTGGCTACAACCCCAACATCAACAGCGAGCTTCGGGCTGGACTTTGGTATAAGGATGAAAGTGTTGTGCCCGTGATTAATGACATCGACTTTGAAACTGCCGTAAACGGAACTTTTGGCTTGCAGGTTAATTACGGTTTTGACACTTTAGAAAAAGCCATTGCGCCCAGATATGGTTACGACATTAATTCGGAGCTGGGTATTTTTGATCGGGTTCAATACATCAGTTTTGATGGTTTACGTCGTTTTCCATTTTTTGAAAAATCAGCGGCTCATCTTAGAGTCAAGTTTGATTTTACCCATCTCGTCAAAAATAACGAATATTTCAAGGCATATGGTGGTGTAGACGATTTTGCTGGATACCCGACCCACTCCTTGTTAGGGTTAAATGCTTTCATGTTAGAACTGGGTTGGTTCACCCCGTTAACCCCTTTAGATTTACCCATTATTGGCATTCCCGATTTAACCTTGAAGACCCATTGGGGAAATGTATGGCAACATGACATTACCATTGAAGACATGATTTACGGTTTTTCTGCTGGAATTTCATTCGATGTACAGGACACGGTGATGTTCCTTGGAACTGGTTATAGTCATGATGGTGAAGCTCGTTTTTACCTACGTCTTGGTACCGGATTCTGAGCATATAAGATTCCGTCATCTACTTACATTTTCTTAATTTTTACTTTCTTAAAATCAAACAGATCAATTGCTATGATTCATTGCAGTTAACCCAGAAATGAGAAATGAAGAAAAATAACCAAGCCAATAAGGGTTTGCAAGTGATGTTTGTTACTTTAACATCATCCGTTTATGCAGGATCTGTCGCCCCAATACTTGATGGTTATGCGTTTGAGCTATATAGCAATGTCACTATTGATATCAACAACCACATCATTACGATTGACAGTAACATGCAAAATTGTGAACAACCCAACGGCAGCCCGCCGCTGGAAGACAATCTGTACGCACTACATGACAGTAACTATCCAAATCAATTTATAGGATTAAGTCAAATCACCTACAACACTTCTTCTGGAAGACTGTTTTTCACCAGTGAAACGAGTGATTTATTTTGTATCAATGGTAAGTATGTGGATACGATTTTTGCCAATGATTTCAGCGATCTCGTTTTTGCCAATAGTTTTGATTGATCCGCACAAACAGATAGAGCACTTAGTCGAACTTTAAAAAGGCCAAGATGTGCTATTTAATAGCTGACTATTTATTGGTCGAGCAACCACTGTTCATCAACAATTTGAACTTGTAATTGCTCAGCCTTGGCTAATTTGGAACCAGCATTTTCACCGGCCACCAGTAAATCTGTCTTGGCTGAAACCGAACCGGTTACTTTGGCACCTAGATCTAGTAACTTTTGCTTTGCCTCAGTACGTTTGAGAGTGGATAACGTACCAGTCAGCACCACAATTTTTCCAGCCAAAGGCAATTTTTCCTCAGATTTTCCAATAATCTCAGGCCAGCGAATACCTGCTTGCAGCAATGCCTCTATAACTTCAATATTTCCCTTATTGGCAAAATATTGGACAATGCGGCTGGCCACCACATCTCCCACATCGGGCAATAAAATCAATTCTTCGTGACTGGCTGTCATAATAGTGGCTAGCTTGTATAAATGATTGGCCAAAGTCATGGCAGTAGCCTCACCCACCTCACGAATACCCAATGAATAAATAAATCTTGGCAGTGTTGTCTGTTTACTTCTTTCAATACCATCCAGTAAATTTTGTGCTGATTTTTGCGCCATACGTTCTAGACCAGCCACCTGTGATTCTGTCAAACAGTATAAATCTGCAGGAGAGTGAACCAAGCCGGCATCTACCAATTGTTCAACCAATTTATCACCCAAACCTTCAATATCCATGCCTTTTCTTGAAGCAAAGTGCTTGATACCTTCCTTTAACTGCGCATCACAAGTCAGCCCTGCAGGACATCGCAATACTGCTTCACCTTCAATTTTGTGCAACTCGCTTTGGCAAACTGGACAAGTTATCGGCATGGTAAAAGGTATAGAATGATCAGGTCTTTTTGCCAACACCACTTTAACCACTTCAGGAATCACGTCACCAGCTCGGCGCACAAACACTGTGTCACCAACACGCACATCTTTACGTCTGATTTCATCTTCATTGTGCAAAGTGGCATTGGTCACTGTTACTCCGCCGACACTAACAGGCTTTAATCTGGCTACCGGCGTAATACTTCCTGTTCTGCCCACTTGAACATCAATATTTTCCACCAAAGTAGTGGCTTCTTCAGCCGGAAACTTATGTGCTGTCGCCCATCTCGGTGCTTTGGTGACAAAACCCAAAATCTCCTGCTGTGCCAAATCATCAACTTTATAAACCACTCCATCAATATCAAAATTCAAACCATCCCTTAGGCCAGCAATTTTCTGGTAATAATCAAGACAACCAATTGACCCTTGAACCACAGAAGTCAAATCATTGACAGGCAGACCCAAACTTTTTAACCAGGCCAAAACATCACTGTGACGTTGATGGTGATGTGCTGGTTGAACCAGACCAACCGAATAGGCATAAAAAGCCAACGGTCTCTGGGCAGTTTTACGTGGATCCAGCTGCCGCAAGGAACCGGCTGCGCCATTGCGAGGATTGGCAAAAACTTTTTCATTGTTTTCCAGAGCCCATTGGTTGTAACGTTGAAATCCATCCCTCGGCATCACCACTTCTCCCCTGACTTCCAGAATTTCCGGAAAATCATCACCTCTTAAACTGAGCGGGATTGACTGAATGGTTTTGATATTGGCAGTAATTTCTTCACCCGTGTTGCCATCACCTCGGGTAGCTGCCTGTACTAATTTTCCATCCTGGTAACGAATACTGACGGCTAAGCCGTCCAATTTTGGCTCGGCACAATAGCTGATGTCTGAAATACCAACCTGGGCTTTTTCCAGAAACTTGACGATACGTTGATTAAAATCTGACAGCTCATCTTTACTAAAGACATTACCCAGAGACAACATGGGTAATGCATGTTCAACTGGATGAAACCTGTCTAAAGGTTGATCGGCCACCCGTTGTGCTGGAGAATCTTCGGTCACCCATTCTGGATGTGCCGCTTCTAATCGTAACAGCTCTTTATACAGCACATCATATTCCTGATCTGCTATGATCGGTTCATCAAGCACATAATAATGATAGGCATGTTCATTCAACTGTTGAATCAGTTGCTCATACTCTGAACGAGTATTGATTTCACTCATGGCAGGCTGTTTTCGAAATTTCTCATCTCTTCACGCATTGAAGCAATACGCTGACGTGAAAAGGCACTGTGATTTTCATCAGTTAAAGAACCATCCAGCAGTTCTTCCATGCGCTTGGCCACCGGAAACATGGTATCCCATAGATCCAATGCATTCATCTCACCGGGTAAAGTCATGATAAACACCAGACCAGTGGTGCGTAAATCGGGATTAAAAACCCCAGGTTTTAGCATGTTAGCAACCAGAAACAAAGCTCTTTTGTCTGAACCTACACGGCGATAGCGATAAAACAAATGATCGTCACCATATTCCAAACCAGCTTTGGCCGCAGCATCCTTGATTTGGTGCCAATCAAATTGCAAACCATCTTTTGCATGCAAAAACAGGGTAACAATTTTTCGTTCGCCTGTATGCCTATCTGGTTTGGTTTCAATTTTAACCTCCACATCGTTGATTTCGGGTTCAATTTGAAACAGCTCGTCATCATTAATCTCTGTACGTGTGTGCGAAGGCTTTTTGGACCCAAAGTAATACATTAACCCCAAAATAATGAGCCCAACCGCTCCAATAATGATTCTTAATTCAAAAGCAGACACAAAACTAAAGATACCTTAATAATGACTAAGTGAATCTTACAAAATGCACAGTCAGACTGCAACAATAAGTGTATGACACAATTTAACCGACCACCCATAAAATCAAAAAAAACTCTGACGAAGATCAGTGACATTGAATAAATTTTGCTTTTTTGAAGCATTTCTGCAAACTTAACGCCAGGATTGTGACTAATGTCACAGAATTGTTTATGCAGATAATATTGTAAAGTGTACAATAAGTATACAAAGACTGACAGAAGATATTAATCTTTAAGATCAGCTTTTAGAAAAAATTACAATATTAGGAAAATATTTTAAACGAGGTGAAATATGAAAAAGAATAAAATTTTAATTACAATGCTTTCAACTATGGTTGTTGGCGCATCTATGGCCCAAGAAGAAGCTGATGGCCAGGTAGGAACCTATATGCAAACCATGGACAGTGTGACTAAACCCACTCCGTTGGATGGACGCACCAACGAAAAAGGCTTTGATGCAGGCCTGTATTATCTGTTCTTCTCAGCATCCGGCGCATCACCTAATGGATCGGCTTTAGACTATACCTACTCAGGCGCCGGCTGCATGCACCAAAATAACTCCATTGCAAACGGTGATTTGGATGTAAATCTACAATTACCAGATGGTCATTCTATCAGAGGTTATCGTTATTATTGGTATGACTCCAGTGCTTCAAGTTCCAATGCAATATTATTTCAATTAGACGGGCAAGGAGGTCTTACCACACTAGATAATTATGCATCGACAGGTGACACTGGTTATGGAAGTGAATACAATAATTTAACAGGTGGTGATCATGTGGTGAATAACACCAATGGTGCTTATGTTATTAGATTTAACTCCAATGAAGATGGAAACACCCAAAGAATGTGCGGAGTCAGAATCGCAATGGTTGCACCTTAAACGGTAATTTAAATAGGAGAAATATTATGAAAATTACTGATTTTAAGAAAACGCTTACGGTGATTGGTTTGACCATCACATGTGGCGTTATGGCTACCGATGAGTCTGATTTAACTGTAGGCGTTAAATACGACAAAGACCTTAACCCCGTTCATGATGTTAAAGCACTGATCGATAGCAGCGCTGACTCAGGTGGCACTTCTATCAGATACAAGAACTTTGCTGCCAGCGGCATGAAAGCCATATATGGACCACAGGACTACACCTATGAGTATTCAGGTGGCGGCTGCATAAAACCCAATGGGGGATCTACCTATTTAGGTCTAGACGAAATAATTGACTTACCCGTTGATTCAAAAATTGTATCCATGACCTTTTTTGCGAATCCAACCAGTTCAAATGATCAGTTAAATGGGATATTATATGAGGCAACTGCTCAAGGAATTTTTAATCCAATAACAACCGTAACCATTCAAGACGCGGGTATTGCTTCACATACTTCTGATGGCGTTTTTCTCAATTACACGACACTGTATGACACCATGCTGATGGCTCGGATGGAGCAAAGAAATGGAGATACGGCTGAACTATGCGGCCTGAGGATTGGTTACATTACACCAGATGTGGCCAGTGATGTGATCTTCGCATCTAACTTTTTTAGATAAAAATCTCAAGCTTAAAAAAACCCTGCCTCAGCAGGGTTTTTTTGTTATTTCAGCTTAGTGCTTGCAAATACAAATCAGCCACATCCAAGGGCTTGGTTAGTTTATCAGGGTTTTCTGCAGGCCAAGCTTTGGCGCGTAATTGGGTGTGCATCGGCGGCGGGGTGATGGTTTCAACTTTAACACCTTGATTATCGCATTCCTGAGCCAATATTTTTGAAAATTGCTCGATCGCTGCTTTACCCACACCATACTGTCCCCAATAAGCCTTGGAGATGGTTTGCTGGTTATCTGAAGTAAATAAAATGGTGCCCTTACTTTTCAAAATCAAAGGCAATAAGGCTTGGGTCAGAAAAATTGGCGAATTCACATTGACTTGCATCTCCTTTAACCAACGGCTTGCTTCATACAACAAAAAAGGCGTCAGACTGCCAAACTCAGCAGCAACATGAATCAAACCGTCCAACTGACCAAAATGCTTGTCCAATTGTTTGGCCAACTGCTTGTAATCATTAGGAGTTGCGCCCACCAGATTCATCGGGTAAATCATCGGCTCCGGCAAATTACGTTTAACCAGCTCATCACATAATTTATCCAATGCGCGCGGATTTTTGTCACTGACAACCAGATTCGCTTTATGTTGCGCCAATCGCAATGCGATAGCAGAACCCAAACCGCCACAGGCGCCTGTTAAAAATATAGTTTTCCCCGCCAATTGAATTTTCTTTGCCATGCCTGTTAGAAATAATAAGATGCCGAAATTCTATCAGTTTTGATTCTCAATAAGAAATGATATTGGCTTTTCGGTGTCATTTTTTTGTCGCATGAATCGTTACATTATCGTTAAGTTGTAAGTCTGATTTTAATTTTTTTGTGTTATCATCTACTGCTTTGGTCGTAGAAGGGTTAAAAATCAACCATTTTCTGCGTTTCTTGAACTTAATAAACAACACAACATGAACGCAAGCAGTCATCTAGAAAACTCAACCTCAAACATCAATCCAGAAGTCCTCAACCACCCAGCCGGACTTTTTATTTTATTTTTTACCGAAATGTGGGAACGCTTCAGTTACTACGGTATGCGTGCATTATTGGTACTGTTCCTGGTAACTGCCTTAGATGGTGGTGGCTGGGGGTGGTCACGTGAAAACGCAGCTCTGTTATATGGCATTTATACGGGTCTTGTTTACCTTACACCAGTAATTGGTGGATGGATCGCTGATAGATTTACAGGATTCAAGACCGCTGTGGTGTTAGGCGCATTCCTCATGACTTTAGGGCATGCATCATTAGCTGTAGAAACAGTCTTCTCTTTTTACCTTGGTTTGGTGCTATTAATTGTAGGCAATGGGATGTTTAAACCTAACATTTCTTCAATGGTTGGTGGTCTTTACAAGGATGAAACAAAAAAAGATGGCGCTTACACCATATTCTACATGGGTATCAATGCGGGTGCCTTTTTAGGTATCATGTTGTGCGGTTATGTCGGCGAAATGGTAGGGTGGTCTTACGGTTTTGGTTTGGCTGGTGTATTTATGTTCTTTGGACTTTTGCAGTTTTACTTTGCACAAAAAGTATTCAGTGAAATTGGCAGCAAACCCAAAAGAAGAACTTTTGACATCTTAGATATCCAGAATGATTTAAGGAATGAAAGGCCCTATGAAGTTATCCCAGGCTTCAATGAAAAACAGGTTGAGTCTGAAATTGAGAGCAAACTAGTAGATGCATCTCAAAAAGAAAAACTGTCAGTTTTGGAAGAACTGAGAAACAGAATGAGAAACAAAGTTGAAACTGATAGATTGCTTGTTGTTGCCATATTCGCTTTTTTTGTGATTGTGTTTTGGTGGGCTTTTGAGCAAGCAGGTTCATCCATGACCATTTTTGCTAAGGACTATACAGAAAGAGTATTGACAGGGTCATCAGCTACAATTTATATTTGGTCTAATTTCTTTTTGACTGTGGTGCCCATTTTGGTGGTTACATGGGTTCTTGCATTACTTTTTAAACAAACTTTCAAAGCCATACCTTTATCAAACTTGTTTTTAGGCACTAGTTTTGTATTAATTTGGGGTATTGTAATTTGGAAAGTTTATTCTGAATTCTCTTCTGCCAATGAAATTGAAGTGCCAGCTTCGTGGTTTGGCATTTTGAATTCATTCTTTATTATTACTTTAGCCCCTCTGTTTTCAAAAATTTGGGAAACCAAATTAAATCCATCTGGTCCTGTAAAATTCGCCTTGGGACTTGTTTTTGCAGGTGTAGGGTTTGCTTTTCTGGCCTATGGTGCAATGGGCATTGAGGCCGGTGCCAGCACTGCATCAGTCTCTATGTTTTGGTTGATAGCAGCTTATTTATTCCATACAGTAGGCGAAATTTGTTTATCACCCGTTGGCCTGTCATACGTTAGTAAACTGACCCCTAAACGCCTTTTAGGTTTGATGTTTGGCGTTTGGTTTTTGGCCAACTTCTTTGCCAACCTTATAGGCGGCTGGACTGCTAGTACAATTGATGCTATGAATGAATCGATTGGCTTATCCGGTTTCTTCCTGGTATTTACAGCCATCCCAATTGGTGCCGGTCTGATTATGTTGTTACTGACACCGTTCCTGAAAAAACGCATGCATGGCATACACTGATAATCTAAAAGAGGAGATTTTATGACAAACGAAACTTTTACTCAGGGAGCAAAAGACGAACTTTGGGGACATCCCAAGGGTTTGTATGTTTGTTTCTTTACTGAAATGTGGGAACGTTTTTCATTCTATGGGATGAAAGCTTTGCTAGTTTTATACTTAGTAAAGTATCACCTTTTTGCTGATGCTAATGCGAATTTGGTGCTGGGAGCTTACGCTGGTTTAGCTTATTCACTTCCATTTTTGGGTGGCATGATCTCTGATAGGTATTTAGGTATGCGTAAGTCAGTCATTTTTGGAGGTTCACTTTTGGTTATCGGCCATTTACTCATGGCTTTTGAAGGTGAAAAAGCAAAAATGGTTGGCGACTCTATTTCTCAAGATACAACTGCACTAAATGTTTTCTATTTGGCTTTAGCTTTCATCATTGTGGGTATTGGTTACTTGAAACCCAATATATCTACAATTGTAGGTAAACTTTATTCCGAAGGTGACCCTAGACGTGATTCTGGATTTACCATTTTCTATATGGGAATTAATTTAGGTTCATTTGTTGCTGCTTTATTGTGTGGCTGGTTGGGTGAGACATATGGATGGAAATACGGCTTTGGTGCTGCTGGTATAGGCATGTTATTTGGTTTAGTTACCTTCATTAAAGGCCAAAAGTTTTTGTATGGGCATGCTGAACCAAAAAACCCTGAAGCTTTAAAACAAAAAGTATTAGGCCCAATTTCTAAAGAGTTATTGATTTATATCCTTAGTTTAATGTCTTTGGGTTTGATTTGGTTCATGGTACAACGAGAACATATTGTTCACTATACAACAAACGGTTTACTGATAATCTCCATTGTTGCAATCATGTTTTATGCTTTTACCAAAGTAGATAAAACTGCTAGAGACCGACTTATTGTTTTAATGGTCTTAATCCTTTCCACAGTGGTTTTTTGGGCT
The DNA here is from genome assembly GCA_020442635.1 of Lysobacterales bacterium. GTDB lineage: Bacteria > Pseudomonadota > Gammaproteobacteria > Xanthomonadales > Marinicellaceae > Marinicella. The sequence continues at coordinate 10,521 of JAGRJR010000021.1, read as the reverse complement.
TTGTTTGAACAAACAGCCTCCTCCCTCACTCTTTTCGCAGACCGTGTTATAGATCGAAACATTTTTGGATTCGAAGTAAAAGCCTCACAATTCCAATCTTTAAATGCACTTTTCATAATCATTTTTGCACCTTTATTTGCATGGACTTGGATGAAGTTAGATAAAATGAATATGAACCCCAATATTCCGCTTAAATTTACTTTAGGTTTGTTTTTTGTTGCGTTAGGATTTGGTGCTTTATTATTGGGCGCCAAAATGGCAGATTCAGCTGGGCATGTAGCGGTAATCTGGTTAGTGCTTTTATACTTTCTACATACCTCAGGCGAGCTTTGTTTATCACCTGTTGGTCTTTCTGCGGTTACCAAGTTATCTCCTCAAAACATTGTAGGTTTTTCTATGGGCACGTGGTTTCTTGCTACCGGCTTGTCGGAGATATTAGCTGCTCGCATTGCTAATATAGCCTCTGTTGATGCTGTGGAAGCCGCAACTATGAGCGTAGGAGATTTCTTAAATAAATATACAGAATTATTCGCTTTCTTATTCGAATGGGGTTTGGTTGCTGCTGCTGTTATGTTCATTTTATCTTTCTTCTTGAAAAAACTTATGCATGGTATTAAATAAATCATTTAAATAGATTTAAATACTATAGGCATGCATGTTTCATGCGTGCCTTAAGACCATGCCGATTTATACTTACGAAAATAAAAACCAAGATCAACACTGTGCTTATTGCCTCGGTGGTTTTGATGTGATGCAAAAAATAACTGATCCTGCTTTCACACAATGTACCTATTGTGGCGCACCAGTTAAAAAAATCATTCGCTCTATCAAACTACAAGGAAAAACCACCAGTTCTCCACGAACTACCCTGAGTGAAAAAAATATCGCCAAAAATGGTTTCACTCAATACAAAAAAGTGGGTAAAGGCCAATACGAAAAAACCGCAGGCCAAGGGCCTGATACCATTAGTACTGAAGACTGATTCGGTTTCTCTTCGAATTACACATCTTTTTCACCACAATGGTGTAGAATTATTTTCTTTTTTATTCATTGGGAGACAACATGAAAAAATTGGTAACAACCGCCTGCTGCCTTTTGGCTTTAACTGCCTGGGCTGATGACCACAAACAATCTACGGCTGACTTGGTCAAAGAAGCCATGGCATCTGACATCAGAACCGAGGCAGAGACCGACAGAGACAGAAACCGCATGCCAGTGCAAACTTTAGACTTTTTTGGTATGCAACCAGACATGAAAGTGGTTGAATTATTACCTGGTGGTGGCTGGTACACCAAAGTTTTGGCTCCAGTCCTTAAAGAAAAAGGTGAACTGATTGTTGCGTACGGAACAGGTCGTGCCAGCTCTTTGATTGAAGAACACGAAGCATTGTCAGAGGTTAAAGTCGGAGCAAAGGACTCTAACTTGTACCGCAAAGATGGCGCACGCTTTTATTCATTGGAAAATGCTGATCTTGGTGTAACAAAAGCTGATATGGTTTTGACCTTCAGAAACTACCACAACTTTGATCAGGAAGGTCGTATGGCCATGAATGAAGCTGCCTGGAATGCTTTAAAAATGGATGGTATTTATGGTGTCGTTGATCACACCAGAAGACATATGGAAGGTGACAATGATGAAAACCGCAGACGGGTTGATCCAGTATTGGTAATCAAAGAGGTTCAAGCAGCTGGTTTTGAGCTGGTTGATTATTCAGACCTACACTACCGTGCAGATGATGAATTGGAATATGAAGTGGGCCGCAAAAGCGTGACTGGTAATACCGATCGTTTCACTTTGAAATTCAAAAAAGTCAAAAAGTAAGCCCCCTCCTACCAGCAGCATCATAATCATTAAATCAGACCACTGGTGGCTTTTCCTCAGTGGTTTTTCTATGTCCATCAGATGATTTGGTTATTAAGTTAGTTTTTTTTGTTATTTCAGTTTTTTATTTTAGACATCTAAACTTCCAGAACTATTGAAATTTTGGAAATTAGGATGTTATCCCATCTTGGCAAGGCAAGACCGCTCGAACAAGCGCAATTACAACAACTCGCAACAGCACTGGCACAGCTCGATAACGAACAAAAAATCTGGCTTTCTGGTTACTTGGCAGGTCAAGCCACACAAAGCAATCTGACAACAGACAGTTTACCAGCCAGTCACTCACGACAAGCAGAACAGTTGACGGTTTTATATGGCAGCCAAACTGGTAATACCCAAAGTCTGGCCGAGAGTTTTTATGCCACAGCACAAAGCCAGGGATTCAATGTCAAGCTGATTTCCCTGGCCGATTACCAACCCAGACAATTGCTCAAAGAAAAATATATCGTTTTATTGGTTTCCACCCATGGTGAAGGCGATCCACCTGATGATGCAGAAATCCTGCACGAGTTTTTGTATGCTGACAAAACACCCGATTTGAGTGGACTCAATTTTGCCGTATTGGCCTTGGGTGACTCGAGTTACGAGCAGTTTTGTCAAACCGGTATAGAGTTTGATGAACAATTGGTCAAACTGGGGGCACACCGCCTGGTTAATCGTGTGGATTGTGATTTAGACTATGAATATGAGGCACAAGCCTGGCAACAAAAAACCATAGAAACTTTAGCCAAAATAATCAAACCAATCGATAACGTATCATCCAATGTAGTCACATTAGCCAACTATCAGGCACAAACAAGCAACCCATACAACCGCCAAAATCCATACTCTGCCGAAGTACTGAGTTTGCAAAAAATCACCACGGATGACTCCATCAAAAATATCTATCACATCGAATTGTCTTTGGAAGACAGCCAAATCGATTATCAACCAGGTGACAGCTTGGCTGTCATGGCACATAACCCCTCAAATCATGTGCTGGAACTGATCAGCCTACTCAATCTCAATCCAGAAGAAACAGTCAACTTACAAAACCAAACTCTGACCTTGTTTCAAACGTTAATGGATAAAAAAGAAATCAGTTTATTGAATCGTAAATTCTTGAAATTTCTGGCCGAAATAACCAAAGACCAGAATCTGTCAGACACTGTCAGCAATCAAGACAGTTTTGAACAATTTGTAGCTTCAAGACAATTGATTGATGTATTCAAAGCATATCCCGCCACCCTAACCGCTCAACAACTGGTTGATGAGCTACCTGGCATCACACCCCGCTCATATTCCATTGCTTCCAGTCATCAGGCCAATCCCGAAGAAGTACATTTAACGGTTGCCCTGGTCAAAACGGATGAAAACCGCACGGGTCTGGTTAGTGGACATTTAAGCCAACATATTAAAGTCGGTGATTTTGTCGATGTTTATTTGGAACACAATAATCATTTCAGATTGCCAGAGAATCCAGACACCCCCATTATCATGATTGGTCCAGGAACTGGAGTCGCACCATTCAGAGCGTTCTTACAACAACGTGAAGCTTTAGAGCATTCAGGTGAGAACTGGTTGTTGTTTGGCAACCCAAGCTTTGAAAACGATTTCTTGTATCAACTTGAATGGCAAAAATTGATCCAATCAGGTGTGTTAAACAAAATGGATGTGGCCTTTTCCAGAGACCAAGAACACAAAGTGTATGTACAACACCGCCTGGAGCAACAAGCTAAAGAAGTGTGGCAATGGTTACAACGTGGTGCACATATTTACCTGTGTGGTGACAAAAATCGCATGGCCAAAGACGTGGAAAGCACTTTACTTAACATCATTCAACAACATGGCGAGCTTTCTGCAGAACAAGCTGAACAATTTTTAAAAGACCTCAAACGCGCCAAGCGTTACCAAAAGGATGTTTACTGACATGACTGATTTGACCAATACCAACGAAACATTAGAAAAAGTAGAACT